>DAZI01000037.1 GCA_002507245.1 Candidatus Bathyarchaeota archaeon UBA233 | reverse complement strand
TTTGTAAGCTTGGTAGACCACTGATTGAACATGAGCAGTGCAAGTATTTCGATGATTGTGTTTATGCGCAGCTTTTCGGTGAGGAGTTTGGAAAAGCTTCCAAGGTTTTCTTTCGATATTCTTATCCTCTTCATCTGGCGTGTAATGGGGTTTTTCAACCAACTATAAAGACTTTGCATAGATGCAGTAATCCTCAGTGTAGGAAAATATTCGATGAATTTGTTGCTCCAAGTGAATGCGATGTTAAAGATTGTGATGGCTCAATTAAACCTGTAGGTGGTTTTCGTTGTGATAGTTGTGGCAAGCTTGAACCGATGCCTGTCAGAATTTCAAGGATTACTTCGACTGCTATTGACCGTGAAAAACGTTCTGTTGCAAAGGTTGGCGGCGTCAGTGAAGAGGTAGGTGGTACTTTGCATACTTTGGAAGTTATTGAACGTGGAAGTCGTTTTAGATTTGAAGTTCTTGTTCACAGAGATTTCGGTGATGCTGTTAGTTTGTTAAAAAATGTTTTAGAGAGGGCTTTACCCGATGAAGGCATCGGTGGCACAAAGTCCAGAGGACTAGGCAAAGTGGCTGTTGAAAAATTGAAGGTTGAAAGCGTAAGCACTGAGGTTTTAGAGAGACGCGCCGACGAGCTTGTTGTTCAGCGTTTCAAGGTGCAACTTGTTTCCCCCATGATCATGGATAGACATACATTAGAGTCTTCGAATTTCGCTTCGAAGTTTGTTTCAGTTTTACTTGAGGGTATTCGTAGAGCTTACTCTTGGGCTTTTCGTGCTGGTAAACCAGCGTTGCCAGAGATCGCATTGAAACGCTGGGCTGTTAGTGGCGAGTTGTTTAGCGGTTGGTCTTTGAAGACTCGCAAGCGGCGTAAAATTGTGTCAGCAGTTTCATCAGGTTCAGTGTTTGAGTTTGAATGTGGGGTGGACAGTCGGGAACTTTCTTTAGGCTTGGCTGCTTTGGAGTTTCATGCGGTTGGCGCATATAAACCCCATGGATGTGGACAGATTATTGTTAAGAAAGCTTGATGATTGACGAAGGGGGGATAGAGAAAGTCTCGAAGTTTTTGTCCTTAAGCTAAATGGGTTGGCTGGGAGTTAATGTTGGTCTTTGCCTCAGCGTTTTTCCCAGCCTACGACGTAGGAGCTGAGGACTTGGTTTTCCTTTGTCTCTAGTGAAGAACGTTACAACTAAAATAATTAGCAAGTCTCTTTAATGGTATTTCTGAAAGGAGGAAAGAATAGACTTCGCTAGTCTTAAACGTGGAAACGATGTTAATATCTAAAGTGTGTTGTTTGGAAATGAAAGCCCTTATAGTTTCGGTTGGAACAGGTACTCGACCTACGAAACAAGCAGTGGAAAGTCTAGCCAATGCAATAGCTTTTAGCATAAAACACCATAACCCAGATAAAACGTTTTTCATAGTGAGTCAACAAAGTCTAAACACTACCCTCCTCAAAATAATGCAAAAAATACCACTTAAAAACCACGAAATAATATTAATCGAAAATCCTGACGACATACAAAAAATCCACGAAAAACTCCAACCGAAATTTTGCCAAATAAAGAAGAAATTTGACCAGATAGCCGTAGATTATACGTCGGGCACAAAAGCAATGACAAGTGCGCTTACAATTCTTGGAACGATCTACGAAGCCACCACATTAAGCTACATCACGGGTGAGAGAATAGGAGGAATAGTTCAAGCGGGAACAGAAAAACTCAACATAGTCCAACCCTATTTCGCTACCACGGAACAAAAAATAAAAACAGCAATCCAATTTTTCAATAAGAACCAATACAATGCCACCATGGAGATACTCGCCCAAATACAGAAAACCGTTAAAGACCCACAGATAACGAGCCGCATAAAACCCTTCTTCCAACTCGCAAAAGCTTATGCCCAATGGGACATTTTCCAACACCAAAAAGCTTTTGCCATAATTGAAAAAATAAACCGCCAAGAGTTATGTGGCAACAAACGTTTTCTCGGATTACTCCTCAACGCAATTAACGAAAACAGAAATCCCGCATCTTTCCATATCGCGGATTTGATAAACAATGCAAAAAGAAGAGGAGAAGAAGGAAAATACGACGATGCGGTTGCAAGGCTTTACCGCACGATAGAACTAATCGCCCAACACCAATTACAAGACCAATACGGCATAACCCCATCAAAGGTCAAACTTGAACAAATCCCACAAGAACTCATAGATATATGGAATATAGAACCGGATGTAAATGCTATAAAACTCGGGCTCAAAAAGTGCTATGAATTCCTAAATGCAAAAAAAGACCCTCTCGGCAAAAAATTCCAAAATGACAAAAAACTCCAAGATTTACTCTCAAAACGGAATACATCAATACTCGCCCACGGAACAACACCAGTAACCGCAGAAACCTATCGGGCTCTTCTCCAAAAAACTCTTGAATACGCGAAAACTACAATAGAAAGACTTGAACAGCTGTTACACGACTCAGCGTTCATAAAATGGAAAGGATAATTGGAATATCGATTTTCTTTATAAACTCCTTTACAATACAGAGATAATCGAGGTGATTACTCAGAACAAGCAAGAAAATGGCTGATAAAAAAGAAAGCCCCCCACATAAGCTTCAGGTGCAATGACTCCTAGAAGGAAGAGAAAACAGCAAGCCACTTTCAACGCAAGGTTCGTGACTATGTCCGCGTGAATTGGTGCAATGACTCCTAGAAGGAAGAGAAAACAGCAAGAAATGGAGCGAAATTGGAACATACACCGCTGGGAGTTAGGTGCAATGACTCCTAGAAGGAAGAGAAAACAGCAAGTTTTATCCTCCGCTTTAAATTTAAAGCTAATGATTAATGGGTGCAATGACTCCTAGAAGGAAGAGAAAACAGCAAGACGTGTACTCCGCCTGAAACAGTTGTATCGGATTCGGGGAGGTGCAATGACTCCTAGAAGGAAGAGAAAACAGCAAGATTGTAACACCTAATATACAATTCTTAGGTATTAAAGGGGTGCAATGACTCCTAGAAGG
>DAZI01000018.1 GCA_002507245.1 Candidatus Bathyarchaeota archaeon UBA233 | reverse complement strand
CTTCGAAAGGGGGATGAAGGAACAGAAATAGTGTCGGATATTTCATCAAATTTAACTTGATATTCTCGCATCCACTGGTAAAGTGTGTCGCGATGAATGTTCAAAATTTTTGCTGTACCGGAGATTGTCGGTTTTATTGGTTTTCTACCTTCAGCTAAACGAGTTTTAACCTCTCTTTCCATAGCGTCTCTCAAAATTTCGACAAACTCTTCTCTTGTTTGCGGTTTTCTTATGTTCAATTCCGACATTAATACTTGCACCGAAAGAATTTATAGAGCCATAACTATATAAATATGTCGGAGATTTTGCAGATTACTTTCATTTAATCCGACATATTTTACGATAATTTGTAGGATTGGCGTTTTCAAACGATTTGTTTATCCGACACTTTTCTGCATTTATAGATATGCCCTTTCAGAAACGGCTTCTTTGGAGAAATAGTTGTTTGACTGCTTTCTTAAAAGCTTCTGCAGATTCCTGTGTGAACCCGACAAAAGTTACTTCCTTTATGCTGGTTCCTTCATCCAAATGATTCTTCAGTTGTTGAACCATTGCAGTTGCGGCAGTTTGTATTGGAACGCCCCCTACACCTGTTCCTAACCCAGGGAAGGCTATTGACTTTATTTTTAGTTTCTTTGCACATTCAAGGGCTGCTTTCATAGCGGATTCAACATTTTCTTTTGTTATTCGCATAGCAGGCCTAGACATAGTTGGTGTATGGATTACGTATAGGGCTCGGAGTTTGCCTGCAGTGGTGGCAATTGCTTTTCCAACAGGTACTGGCACTTGTTTTATGGCTTCTTCCTCTATTTCTTTCCCGCCTGCTCTTTTAATGGCCCCGGCAACGCCTCCGCCCATTATCATACGGCTGTTAGCTGGGTTTACAATTGCATCAACAATTTGCTGAGTGATATCACCTTGAACCACACGAATTACAACGTCTTCATAGTTACATTCAAACATGGAAATCCTCTTCCTTCAATTAAAGCATGTGTCAAAGAAGTTTCAATGCAAGTGAGAGATAAATCTTATCCGATGTTAGAGGAAAAGAATTTTTGAATGTCATGTTATTTCTTTAGGAGAGGACGGGTATTTATTTACTTAGGCAGTTAATAGGAGTGAACTGGTATGAATAATCTTTCGATGGAAGATGGGAAGAAAATTGTTCTCGCAGCTGGGGTTTTCGACTTGCTCCACTTGGGACATGTGAAGTTTTTGGAAGAAGCAAAAAAGGCTGGGGGCGAGAATTCCGAGTTAATAGTTATAGTGGCTAGAGACAGTACCGTGGAAAAACGAAAGGGGAAAAAACCAGTTGTTCCGGAGGACCAACGTAGGGCCTTGGTGGAAGCGCTGAAGGTTGTTGATATGGCTTTACTGGGATATGAAGAGTTTGACATGGAAAAAGTCATCGAGAAAGTAAAGCCGGATGTAATTGCAGTGGGGTATGACCAACGAACCATAGAGGAAGAACTTCGAAAGCTTATTCGAGTGAAGGGGTTAGATATCGAAATTGTTCAAATAGGTAAGTTTGAAATTGATGAACTCAATAGCTCTTCAGATATTAAGAGGAAAATAATTGAAACTTTCCAGAGGTAAAACGGTATTGTTAGGTAAACAATGCACAGATTACATGCCTACGTTTACTTTGATTACTGTGAACTTGATAATTTATGGATATACGGCGTTTCTTAGTAGAAACGTTTTTGCGATAAGTAACAGTGTACTTCAGGTTTATGGGCAATTCAACATTTTAGTCTTTAATGGTTGGTATTGGCAGCTATTCACTTCTATATTTATCCATCTAAATCTGCTTCACTTACTTGGAAACATGTTTTTCTTACTAATCTTTGGTCTTAGAGCTGAGGAAATCTTCAGTCTTGGAGAATACTTAGCTGTTTATTTCCTCTCTGGACTTATTGGAAACCTGTTGACTCTTCTTTTGGGGCCTTGGACTGTTTCTGCCGGGGCTTCAGGAGCTATCTTCGGCATGTTTGGAGCAGTTACAATGTATTTACGAAAGTCTTTTGGACAGTCAGTTATAGGCGCATTAATGTTTTCTTTCTTTTTATTACTGATAACAAGCGGCGATGAGCAGGTAAATGTATTTGCCCATCTAGGTGGCTTAGTGGCGGGGTTAATCATAGGATACTTGTTGGCCAAAAGTCGTGTGAGTCAAATTGTTTACAGATATTCAGTTGTGGTTCATTAAAAAGGCTGTTAAGGAAGTGTTAGTATTTCCACTTTTACTTTTTGTCCATCTTTGAGTTTTAGTCGATTTCGGAGAAACACGGGGGCGATTAATTCGATTACTGTATGGTCGTAGTGGGTTCGAAAGGCAAAGATAACTGCGCCTTTAACAGCGTTATTTATAATTGCGGGGTAACATTTTCCCGCACCATAGGTTCGTGTTTCGTTTTTGAAGCCATGTATTTCTATCCCCGGATAGGCTTCAAGCTCTTGACGGGTTCGAATGTCGTATTCTGTTGTAAGTTTTAGGTTAAGCGTTCCAGGAAAAGGGTCGAACCCAAGTTTTTCTATGAATTGCTTGCGGTAATGATCAAGAGAAACGTAATAAGCACCTTCACCTAGTCCAGTGAAAACTGTTCCTTCTAGTGTCAGGGATGGAGGGTAAGCAGCTTCCATTACTAAACGTAGAGTAGAGTAGAGCCTTCTCAATTCAATGATGCCTTTATCCGTGATTTTTATCAAACATCCTTTAGGTGTTATCGTCCTTTGGATTAGTTTTTCTCTTTCAAGTTCAATCAGGTTTCGAGAAGCAGTTTGTTGGGAAACCCCCATTTTCTGAGCTAAATATTCGGTTGAAATCTTAGCAGTTCGTTTATGGGCGCCCATTTCTGCTAGTTTGAAGAGCGTGTATAATTGTTTCCATAAACGAGGATTAAGGCTAGGAATTTCCATAGAGATTTCGCCTTTTATGAGAGAATATAACTGGTTATATAAGTTACTCGAATTTTAAATAGAACTACAAGTTACGTTAGCTACAACGAGGATTTCACGTTCATCGAAAACCCTAGCAGAAACTTCAACGTTTCCTAACGGGGGCATTGTTGTGAATGTTAGACGATAGGTTCCGTTTCCATAGTCAGTAACTGTTAAATTGTTAGAGTCGTCCACTAAAGTCCATACTCCACCATTCCAGTAATAAAGCGTTATGTTCCTAGCTAATGTGTAAGACTCTTCGTTTTGTAAAACCAGGGTAACGTTCACCTGAGTCTGTCCTCTTAGAGATTGGCTGGTTCCGTTAACAGCCAAGGTAAGAGTTACAACACTTTCGTAGGCGAAAGTTGCATTAAGTTTTCCTCCTTGAATGTTCAATGAAAAGTTTGCTGAAGCACTGGAAACGCCGTAACCATCAGTTGTCCAGTTTCGCCAGAAACCGTTTACATAAGGGGAAGCATCAGATGGGGAGAAACTTAGAAGGCATTTACCAAAGATATACTGTCTTTCTATAATCGTGCGCCACTCCTCTAAATTCGTTGTCAAAATATTGCTTTGGTTGCTTATGGAAAAGTTTGCTAAGGAGCTAACTAGAACGTTTTTTGTTCCGTGTTTTATTGCGAGAACAAATTCGTTGAGAAAGCTGGGATGGGTGACGTTTGTGGGTCTAGTGAGCTCATAGACATAGGCAGTGGTTGAACAAATAACTAGAGCTACTACCAGAGCAGCAACTACTAAAACTTGCCCCGAATTCCATTTCTCATTCTTGCAAGAATACCTCATTTAGCCATCGCCAACTGTAAACGCAGTATATAATAACGAAAATTTAGATTGCGACTTGCACAAACGTATTCAATACACGTTACTTGAGAGCTTTTCACAGCCTGGTTAGATATAGGAGTTGTGTTAAGCTTTTGCATGGATTCGCTATATACGGTTAAGTTGAAAAGAACAGCTGGAGGTAGGAGGGCCTTCAAAGATTCGCGAAGACCAGTCCAGTTACCCTCGTCAATGAATCTTCCAAGTAGACCTTCTTTGTCGAGAGCAAGCAAAACTTGCATACCCAATGAATCTAATTCCTCTCCACCAGATTCTTCTGGAACAATGAATAAAGTCGCAGAAACAACAAAGGCTGAGAAAACTAGTAAAACAGCTAAAAAAGCTTCGAGAACACGGACTTGTGCTTTTTCGTTTTTCATCATGTTGTTGGACCTCCACTCTTTAGGGTAAATTCGTATAAAACTCGGTTTATCATGATTATTTGCTGATGAGTTATAACGTTTGATCGTGTTGAATCGCTGAAGGTAGCACCAGTTTCCAGCGGGATTTGAGGGTAGGGAACGCATTCTACAAAGGCATTGGTAGAGTTTCGTCCGGTAACCGCAAGAACTAAGGGACTTATGTCCTGCAATCGTGGAATAGTGTATTTAAGAAAACTTTCATTTTCGTAGGTTTTTCTCAGCTCAAAAGTATAGTTGAAGGAGAATGCGTAGGCTTTTGAAACGTTAACAGCAGCATGCAACAATGAAACATGCAAAGTGTAGTTTAAAGGACTTAGTTGCAGAAAAACTCCGTCCTCAACCAATGATTCTTGAGAATTATGCTGAAAAGGATAAGTGGCAAAGGAAACTATGTATGGATCGAAAGCGTGTTTTGCCAGCACAATGAGTGTGGCTTTACCGCTTAAAGAGTTTGAAACCGAAAAGTTAATGACGCCATATCCGTTTTGCAGGGTTAGGTAGGGCTTTGAGTAAACTTGTTCTTCAACTAACAAGTGACTTTTTACTAAGGTCGACAGAGGTAACCCGGATTTAACTGTTCGTATTTCAAAAACGTAAACAGTCTCGTTTCCTTCATCCAGATTCGAGGTCATATTTATCTGTACGTCAAAAACTGGTTTTATTGACATTCGTATAGCTACGTTTTTTATTTTTAAAGAATCCAAGATATTTGAGTAAGACAATGCATAAACGTTTTCAATGTTTAAACGGGAAACTTTGTCTATGTTTAATGCGTAAATTCCGTTTGTCTCAGCCAACCCGAAGTAACTCGGAACAATGGAAGAGTTTTCTCCCCAATTTTCTGGTGAACCTGTGTTTAGAAGAATATATTTGGTAAGTTGAAGGAAACGCTCTTCAGTTTCTTCGTTGTATGAAGTAGTTGAGTGAGGGAAAAGAGTTATTGAGAGCCCAGCCATAGCGGATAGAACTAGGATCGTCATGAGGGAACATGCAAAAAACGTGTCTATGGAAGCGGTCGGCATTTTGAGTCCTTCCATCTTAGGAGATTAGGTTAAACATTCCTCCAAGAAAGTTTTGGGAGAGCCAGAGGGAAACGTAGGCTGTAATCGCAAGCATAATGGAGTATTTGAAACCAGCGGCCAACGTTCCTTCACTAACTTTTCCTATAAAGAAACCGGAAATCCAACATTGAAGTATTATTCCAACAGAGAAAACACTAATGCTATGCATCATCACTTGGGTTGGAGGAACCGTTGCTCCAGGCAAAGATATTTGCGTTAGCACGTGAAGGGTCATAGCTACGATAGTAGTAGTCATAGCTATTAGGATGCTCCAGACGAATGCCAGGACAATATAAGGCTTTAATAGAGAGCGCTTGTTTACTTCCACATCCCTCATTTTTTCACCATACTCTGTCAAGATTTCCAAGGCTGTTGCTGAACCGCCGCCAATCTTAATCGTTTCTACCAGAATGAGAAGGTTAACTAGCACAGGCCATGTTTGAATTTTCTTTTTTATATTTCTAAAGATTTTTCTTATGGATATGCCCCATTCCATCTGACTTCGAATAAGCGATAATACATCTGAGAATTTACCATAACCTGTACGTTTTGTAGCATGGATTATGCTTTTTTCAGGAGACAAGCCGATTTTTCTTGCTTCTGTTACATCTCTTAGGAAGCTCGGCATAGCTTCCTCAGCGGCATAGTTAATTCGTTCAATTTTGAAGTAGGTTAGAGCTGGGAGAAAAGAGACGGCGCATAGGCAGATTGTTATGAAAAGAGGAAATGTCATAGGGGCTATCATAAATTCTAGTTGGGATATATATAAAGACGCAATGATTAAGACGGCTACGCAGAGAGCGGGAATTACGGCTGAATAGTATACGGTTTTTATATTTAATAAATTGCTTTTTCTGGCTGTATGTGCAACCGTTATAAATATTATGGATATAAATGGCGTTAAACCGAAGATTAAGAAATAAAGTATGGGTTGAGACAAGATTGGTGTTCCGCCCATTCGTGATAATTCAAAGAAGCTGGTTGAAGAAACAACTATAAAAAGAATGTAGGTACATAAAGTTACGATTAACATAACCGCATAGGCTTCAACAAGGGTTCCTAATTTTTCAACTGAACGGATGGCAGCGGTGCTTTGAATCTCAAATATGGAACGTAGTTTGCTTTTCAAAAAGCTAACAACATTTCCACCACTTCTTACAGAAGAAACATAACCAGCTAGAAACTCTCTATACAGTTTAGATCGAGTTTTCTCTGCCTTCTTTTGCATAACAGTCAATGGATCTTGTCCAAGTACTTCTACGCGTCGAACTACATCCTGAGCCTCATGTTGAAGGTTAGGTAAAAGCGATATAGACGCCAGCTTCTTCCAGCTGTCATAAAGTGAAATTCCGCTTGCAGCCAGAATAGTAAATAGCATAGCTGTGAAGGGAAGTTCTCGATCAATTTCGTGAGACTGTTGTTCTTCAAGTATATCGTTTACCCAACGGAAAATTTTCAGTCTTTTCATTGGTAAAGTCATTTTTGTTCACCACTTGTATTTTTCAAAGAATTCCTTCTCGAAAAGCTGTGGGTTATGATAATATTTGCTTAAAACTTTGTTAACGCTACGATAGTCTCGAATGTTATGTTCAACCATATGTAACAAAACTTTCTCCCTATATTCAAGCTCGTCAATTAACCGTTCAACCGGAATGTCCAAGTTTGTAGCCATCTTGCCTAACAAATAGCTTTGCTCTAGATTTTCTTGGAATACATCTGTAGAGGGATTCCACGTAAAAACATCGTAGAAGGTTTTTGCATCTTTTACTTCAGAAACGCATATGAATTTTCTGCTGGATAGCCTTTTTCCTGTTTGAAGGAAAACTGGAGTTCTCACATGCTTTACTACTATTACACAGTTCATAAGAGGAATTATGGATGGAGGAATATTCATTGGGGGTTGTGTCAGTCTCTTAACAGCTGTGTCCACATCTTCAGCGTGAAGGGTGCATAATCCACCATGCCCCGTTGCTAAGGCTTGGAAAAGCACATAGGCTTCTTCACCCCTGACCTCACCAACGATTATAAGGTCAGGACGATGACGCACAGCTGATTTAATTAAGTCATAAAGAGTAATTTCACCTTCACTTTCAGCTCCAAAACCTGAACGGGCAATGGTGGAAGTCCAGTTTTCGTGAGGGAGATTTATTTCCGCTACTTCTTCCACGGAGATTATTTTGTAGTTAGGTCGAATCAAGCATGCAATAGCGTTTAGGGCAGTAGTTTTGCCAGCTCCAGTAGCACCGATTATCATTGCAGACATTTTATTTTCCATTAAAAGCCAAAGGTATGCAGCTATGGTTTCGTTTATGGTCTCATTAGCAATAAGGTCGATTATTGTAAAGGGGTCTTTGCGGAACTTTCTTATAGTGAAGCTTGTTCCGGAAGGGGTTGTTTCCCTTCCGAAAGAAACGGCTAGACGATGTTTTTCAGGAAGGGTAACGTCTACTATTGGAAAGGCTATGCTTACATGTTTGCCAGCTTTGTGAACTATTTTCATGACAAAGTCGTCAAGCTCCTCTTCGTCTCTAAAAATAACGTTGGTTCGGATATTCTCATAACGTCTGTGCCATAGATAGATCGGTTTGTTGACTCCACTACAGCTTATGTCTTCCACATAGGGATCAAACATTAACGGATCAATCTTTCCATAGCCAACTATGTCTCGCTCTAGATAATACAAGATTTTCCTAATGCCGACTGATGAAATATTTTGAAAGACTTTCTGATGTTTGGCGATTATTATAGGCATTTGTCTACGAAAAGATTCAGCCAAAGTTTCGTCTGGTTCTGGCGCTTTTAACTCATACTCGAGGATGTTCCGCATTCGGAAGTAGCCGTCTCGTTCTTCGTTTGTCAAAGGCAGTTCGTCAACAATGTATAAAAACTCAGCGGTTTCCTCATTTCTAAGTATGGAAGCATAAGAGAAGGGGGGTTTTAGCGGGTAAGACTCAACTTCTACATGCCCCTCTGGAGCCCCCCAAGCCTTAAGGTCGAGGTATCCGATTAACGCTTCTTCAGCCCTTAACATTTCTTGCTGGATATCCTCAACATCTAACTCATGCCTACGTAGTCCAAACTTAAACTTCAACGCTCCTACCCTCCTGAACCGTTTAAAATTATACTTGGCAGCGTATTGTTCATCCAGCAACGGATAATTAAGGCGCCATTTCCGCCTATGTAGTGTCCAGATGCATGGGCTTTCTGTGGAAAATATACACGTGAACCTGATGAAACATTTGAAAGCTTCCCAAAGCCGCCCTCTACCCAAGCGTTAGAAGAATCATTACGTAATTGAACCCAATATTCACGATTGCCGATGGTTACAGGCATCTCCAGATAGATTTCCAATGTTACATTGGTTGAAGAAGAGAGGGTTAAAAGTTCTGTAGCCTTTGACGCTACGTACCTTAGTAATTTTTTTAACTTGCTCATTTCTGGAATTACACGTAAGGTATTGGCATATGCGACGAAAGAAAACATTAATAAAGTAGTTACGGCGGTTATGGCCGCGAAAGTGTAAATGTAGCTTGCCGAAATAGAAACCATTTTTATTATACCTCCACTTTTTGAAGCTTAATAAAGCAGGTTACTACTTCCACATCTACGATCGCGCCTTCAGCAGTGGAACTTATTGGAAGCCAAACTGTTGTTTCTACATTGTCTAGGGAAGCTTGTATAGCTAAAGATGAAAGACTATTGTTGAATTCATAAGTGTGAACAGTTAGAGTAACATTGGTCGTTGATATTTTGAGGTAAAATTCGCCGCTTATCTCCAAAGAATCAGAATTATTTAGATTGATTATGTAGATACGAAGCACGTTCTTTGTCTTTCCGTTGATTTCTCCGTTTGCAACCGAAGAAACAAAAGGGCGGTAAGAAAGGACAACCTCCGGTCCTTCTAATGTTGCTGAAATATAAATTTGCGCCATAGCTGAAGAACTCTTATTTATTACGGATTCTGCACCACCCCTTAAAAAAAGCCCAACTTCACCCTCTTTGGTGGGTGGAAGCTTGTAGATAGCCTTTCCTACAAATGCATTGAATAAGGCTCTAGAAAAAGCTCCTCCATCTGTAAGGTTCAAAAATAACCTTTTTGCCACAGGTTCAACTTTCAGAACCCCACCATAATCATCAAAATATATGGTCTGAGAAGACCCAGGTAGCCACACGATGTTTCTTATCGTATGATCTAACATTAGCATGCTTCTTTTTGCTACTGAAGCCTTTAAAAATGCGCCGCGGCTACTTATTTTAATAACCGCGAAACTATAAGTTGTGGAAATAATTATTATAAGTGCGACGAAAAGCATCAAAAAGGTTACAGGAATAGCCAGTCCCCTAGTAGAACGAAGTAGGCTAAGTATATCTCCTTTGAATTTCCCATTTCCTTTCATTTTGAAACCTTCGGAACTCTTTTTGGAATTGTAGAGCTGTCTCTCTCCCCTATCTACACATTCAACCATCTCACACTAGAAATAATAAGACAGTTTGTGTGTAGAACAAAACTACACATAACGGCAGCGATTCGTTTGTAAGATAAAAAGGAATGGATTGGATGAGCTTTCTGGGATGATAAAAAGGGGAAAATAAAAATAGAAAGGGGGTAGGGATTTTACTGGGCGGCTTCAACGTTTACTTCTTTATAGTACTGAGCATTGGAAGTGAATACGTTGATCCCTACGGTAACACCGACGTCGTTTAGAGCTATGCTGTCAGGATCTTTAATGTATACTACCATAGTGTAGCCAGACCTAAGTGTGATGTCATCACTGGCTCGGGTGAAGTTTCGCGAAGCACCCTGAACCGTAATACTCACAGACGACCCGTTTAATTCTGTGGAAGTTACCTGCAGGTCATTTGAAATCGTTACAGTATTAGTCTTCCAGTAATACACATTTGTCCAGTTACATTCTTGTCCTCTAACGGTTATCTTGTCTATTACTATGTCTTTTCCACCAGTGTTGATTATCACTAACGCTGCTTCGGCCCAGCTTCCAGTGGTGTTATACCAAATGTGAGGCTTTGTAAGGTACAAAGACTCTTCCTCGACGCGTGTGGTAGTTACGTTAACGGCGTAGAACGTTACAACAGTTGCTAGTAATACTGAAACTACTAGAATTATCAGTGTAGTTACCACAGTGCTGAGTCCTTTCTTGTTTTTAAGGAATCCTTTCATTTTGGTTCGCTCCGAAGCCAAAATCTACGGTATTTAAATAAGATAATTTGTGTGTAGAACAAAACTACACATTACTGTCTGTATGTTGAACACATTGAAAGAAAGCAAGAAACTTCCTTTTTTGAAGTAGAAAAAGAAGCGTTTACTGAGCAGCTTCAACATTAGTTTCCTTGTAATATTGGGCATTCGCTGTGAAGACTGTAATGCCTACAGTAGTGCCAACATCGTTTAGAGCTATGCTGTCTGGATTCATGATGTATATTACCATGGTATAACCTGACTTAAGTGTGATGTCATCACTGGCTCGGGTGAAGTTTCGCGAAGCACCCTGAACCGTAATACTCACAGACGACCCGTTTAGTGGATTTGTTGTTACTTGCAGGTCGTCAGAAACTGTAACATTGTTGGTTCGCCAGAAGTAAACGTTTGTCCAGTCACATTCTTGTCCTCTTACGCTTATCTTGTCGATTACAACGTCCTTTCCACCAGTATTAAGTATTACTATAGCGCCTTCAGCCCAACCGCCACTAGTATTATACCAAACATGCTGTTTTGTTAGGTGTAATGCCTCTTCCTGAACACGTGTTGACGTTACGTTGATGGCATAGTAGGTTACGACCGTAGCTAATAAAACAGACACTACAAGGATTATTAGTGTGGTTACTACTGTGCTAAGTGCTTTACGGTTTTTGGTAAATCTCATGTACATGTCTCTCCATTACGGAATAGCTTTGTTTAGAAAATATGCATAGTAAGGTATGACGGTTTGTACGTAGCGTGAGTTAACGCAATTTAGAAGTAATTATCTCTGGAATTAATTGAACGGAAGAATTTTGTTTAAGGTTTTGTGATAGGGATTTCGGGCATGTTCAAAGGACTTTCGTGTTCCCATAATTCATTAAATAGTACCGATAATGTTTTTAGAAACGCTGAGTAGTTTGTCCATAGAGCGGCTATTCTTCGTTTTCCTCCATTATTTCGGATCAATAACAAGAGTTGCTCCCCATCAGAAACAATAAAGCATGGAAGCTCATCAACGCCTACTACGGAATATTTTACGTTGGTCAACTTGGTTTTTTCTATGAAGAAGCAGCTTTTTGGCGAGTAATTCGTCAATAGACGTACTTTTAAACGTTTCTTGGCTACACGTTCAAGCTTATCCAGGAAACCAGAATGATATAGCCGGGCTAGATCATCATCTGAAGCGAAAACAATAACTTCCTTTTCCGTATTCTCTAAGATTTCGCTTGCTTTAAGGCTTATCTGCTCTTCACCTTCAAGAATTTGAAAAACCTCCTTTCTTTCCACTTTTAATCTCTGCTTTGGAAGAGCCCCCCATAAATCAACAAGAGTTTTCTTCTTTTTTTCGAGAAGTTGAATTTTCAGCTTTCTGGTTTCGATCAGGATTTCTAAGGCTTTTTCAAAGGGAGTGGCTATGAATTTCAATGGTTTCTCGAAAACTGACGAAACCAGTCCCCTTTTCTCCAGATCTCGAAGGATACGATAAGTTTCTGTCCTATGCAACGAAAGAGCTTCAGATATCTCACTTGCCTTTCTTTCGCCAGTTCTTGCAAGGTGAATATATATCTTTATTTCGTTCTTGGATAGTCCAAGTTTTCGTAGAGCATTCTCAATAATCTCAAGGGATTTTTGTGGCCCTTTGTCTTTTCTTACGATTTTCCATGCTCCTGTGTTTTGATCGTAGAGTTTTATCACGGTTCCTGGTTTTTCCATATGGGTTTCCATAACTTTGTCCCCGATTTTATCGAAGCCTTCTTATTCGGAAGCAGAATTCGATTCGGTCTTACCTTTATTTTATACTTCTGAATCTGAAATCTGAATCTAAAATCAGCTTTTCACAAGGTAAAACTTAACTTCATCACCTTCAGATATAAGAACTGGCTTCACGAGGAGAAAGGAGAATGCAACTTACGACATCTAACCTAAAATATTTTATTCCCTGCAAAAATATCTGGCTAAAAAGGTTCCTTGTTATACTCGGATTTGTCATGTTCGATTACTTAGTTACGTTAACATTGTGTGACAGCCCATTTCGAGAAGCAAACGTTTATGCAAGAGCATTTATGGAAACCTTTGGTATAAAACCTGGAGTAACATTATTCAACTTAATCACAATAGCCCCGTTATATTTCATATTCAGCATAGATTCTCATCTAATAAACCTTCCATCGAGAATAACTAAGATAAGTGATCCATTGGTAGACTTCATTTTCGCTTGGTTTGTAGCAGGAACCCGTTTCAATGGCGCCACAAGCTGGTTTTGGAATACAATGTCAATTATACGTCAGATGTCAGGAGCAGCACTTTATATACTCATAATTTTCTTCATTGTAAAAGCATATGGACGAAAAAGCCACCATAATTTTTAATAATAACGTAAATTGAACCCTCTTCCATTCGGATGGGAAAGAAGGGATGGCAAAAAATCCAGGCGTAAAAGTGGTTCTAACAGCATCCGCCACCGAAATGAGCGACTTTTATAATAGCCCCTTCGTAGCTTTCGTCGCTGGATTCGCTAAAGGCCCTTTACCCTTATGGTTTCTAAGAAGAACTCTCTACCCACCAGTTGAACGAAACACGGATGGAACAGTGAAGTATGCGCCTTACGGTCTAAGAAAGGTAGAAGCATTGTTACTTGAGAACGGTTTTGATGAATCAGAGATAGCGGTTGTCCATCCCTTCGACATTGATGACTTTGTAGGGCCCAACACGAAAGTTGTTGGAATTTCCTCCATGGATCCAACTGGAATGGGCTATGTTAGTAAGACCTATTCCTCATTAGTTGGAGGGGGAGAACCCATGAACGCTATTGAGTTCCGTGAATTACTCAAAAACCTGAACATTCGAAAAAATAAGCCGAAGGTGATTGTGGGGGGCTTTGGAGCTTGGCAGCTTGAACGTAAAGGAGTCGCGGAAAGCTATGGAATAGATTGTGTAATTATTGGTGAAAGTGAAGGAGAGGTTGTGAATATTTTTAAAAAAGCAGTAAGCGGGGATCCCCTTCCACGGGTAGTCCGCATTAAGAAAAGCCCGAAAGTAGATGAAGTGCCAATTATTAGGCATGCAGCTATACATGGCTGTGTGGAAATCTCTAGGGGCTGTGGAAGAAACTGTCAGTTTTGCACACCCACAATGCAACAAAGACGTGATTTCCCGCTTGAAAAGATCATGAAAGAAGTAGAAATAACGGTGCGTGAAGGATGTTCTCGAATTACGTTAGTGACTGAAGATATCTTTCTTTACGGTGCAAAAAACAGACGTTTCATCCCCAATAGAGAAGCTGTTTTGAAGCTGATCAGTAGCATAGCCGCATATCCTGGAGTTAAAGCAATACAACCAGCGCACATGTCCTTAGCTCCCGTTGTTTATGACCCACAAATGGTTAAAGAAGCTGCTGAAGTCCTAATTCAGTATCACTGGTATAGCCATGGTAAAAAACCTATAATAACCTCTGAAACGGGAATAGAAACAGGAAGCATTAGGCTCATGCGTAAGTATATGGCTGGAAAAATGCTTCCTTTTAAGCCAGAGCAATGGAAGGAAATTGTTTGTCAAGCATTTGGAATATTAAACGACAACGACTGGTATCCGCTTGCTACGTTAATAATTGGACTTCCAGATGAAAAAGAAGAGGATGTGCTTGAAACACTAGAACTAATTGATGAGCTAAGACACTATTATGCCTTCTTTGTCCCCTTGCTTTTCGTGCCTCTTGAAAACTGCATACTTATGAATAAACGTGGAGCAGAGCTCGATTCACTTTCTAGAGCGCGATGGGAATTCCTTACTCGATGTTGGGAATATAATATAAAGGTCTGGGGAGATTCCTTTCTAGAATATCGCATTCAAAACCCGTTGCTTTTTAAGATTGTTAAAAGAATCATCATTCCTTCTATAGGTAGATTGGCAGGTTTATACTATGGAGCAAAACATGGCGAGATAATGAAGAAAGCCATTTGGAAAATGGTGAAAGTCTAACGTTTCTGTTTAAATGTTTTCGGCATAGCCAAATCTGCAATGTCAACACTATGTTCGTATATCTGCCTAAGAGCAGAAGCCGCGGCTAGCGAACATGCTACGAGGTTAACTGTTTCCGCCTTAATGGCATGTTCTACTCCTTCAAAAGTCTTATCAATTTTTCCTCGCATATCTTTAACCGCTTCAGCTAAAGCTATGTCACCCATTAAGAAGGACTTTAAAGCATTTTCTCTTGCCTTGGAAACCAGTGAATCGAAGTCTAAGAATATTTTTGCGACTTGTTGTGAAAATTTCTTTCCTTTTAATTCAATTGTTTTAGTTGCTATATGAACACATTCGTCACCCATAGTTTCCACGAGGTTCGAGGCCAAACGAAAGTCTAGACATTCTATAGGGCGGACACCTAGTCTTACGCCTAAACTTGGATTCTGCACTACGGTACGTAGAACTCGAACCAAAAGGAAGTATAGCCGGTTAACTTCATCATCACGGGCTAAAACACTTTTCGCGAGAGATATGTCTCCATCAATCAATGCGTTAACAACATCACGGTGCATACCAGCAACTATAGCGTACTCTCGACGTAGAATTTTTTCTGGTGGAAATCCGGAGGGTTCAAGGAGACATTGGAGAACAATTGATGCGTAATCTTCCTCAATGATTTCCAGCCCTATAAGTTGTCTTGCGGTATGTTTAACGGTTTCTCTAACATCAAAACCAATACGATCTTTAGCCTCGATTCGAATGATGTCATATCCTAACAAGTATTTACCAACAATCTCACGATCTAAATGTCGAGTTGGTTGAATAACAACCGTCTGCGGAGAAGGCTTAGTTTTATACGCTGCGTCGATACATAACCTTCCATCAGGAGATTCACTAATTGCAACAACAGATCCCCGGATTAAACCATGTTGTTCAGCCCATGATTTAGGCAAACAAACGAAAAAGGTGCCACCGGGAGTCCGTTGAACTTTACGGAGCTCCATAATCATTCCCCACAAGTCTCAACAAATTTAGACAGTCAGGCGATATATAAACATAGATGGAAGAATCAAAATTGACTCGAATAATAACCCTAGGTATAGATTTAGCTGGGAAACAACAAAATCCTACGGGATGGGCAACACTTAAAAACAAAATAGTAAAAACGGGGGAAGTACACACAAACAAAGAGATAATTGAGCTTGTACAGAAAACGAATCCAACACTAATAGCCATAGATGCTCCTTTAATGTTGCCTAAAGAAGGAATCCTACGGAAGGTAGATAAAGAAATGATAAGACAAGGATATCACGTCTTTCCACCTCGCCTACCAGCAATGGAGAAACTAACAATTCGAGCTGAAAAACTTGCGAAAAAGATTCAAAAGCTAGGATTCCAAGTAATAGAAGTCCACCCAACATCAACAAGAAAAGCGTTAAACCTACCACCCAAACAATGGCGAAAAATTCAAACCTTATTAACACAGATAGGTTTGAGTGGCACGCATGAGCACCGTGTATTGACGCCGCATGAGATTGACGCAGTAACAGCGGCGTTAACAGCCTATCTTCACCTCAGAGGAAAAACCGTTAAAATCGGCGATGAAAACGAGGGATACATAATCATTCCAGAAGAGATGGATTGGAGACATATATCATTATGAACATACATGATGAAACTTTCAAGAAATTACATAAGGCTGTTCAGTTCACCCTAGCTGCAGGATATCAACTTGACAAAGAAGCTTTTGAGCTCTTATCCAAAATAGCGGAAACCCATGACCTTGAGAAAGTAGTCTCAGAAGTCATTAGAAAAATGGAGAAAGCGCCACCAAAAACCTTCTTTATAAACCGTCAACTTGTTGAAGAATTCATAAGCCTACCCCAACCGCCACAACAAAAGCCGCCCACACAAGAATCAAAATTGAAAACTATTCCAATAGCTAAAACTGAAGAAACTTTCTATCCCTTTGCTAAAGAAATCCCCACAGAAATAAAGATAATCCAAGACCCAACAGGGAAAATTTGTACTGCTGGAACGCTAACTGAATATTTAGACTATTTCCGTGACCGCTTCAAAAGACTAGAAAAGATACTTCGGAAAAGAGTTGACTTGCGCAGTTCCACGACTATTCGAGAGGCCTTAAGGGCTAGAACCAACACAGAAGTAAGAATTGTATGCATGATAACGGAAAAGAGAGAATCGCAAAAGCGGATAATCTTTCGAATTGAAGATTTAGAATCGTCTGCTACAGCATTAGTTCCACAAAATGCTACAAAAAAACTGCAAGAAAAAGCCCAACAATTAATGCTAGACCAAGTTGTATGCATGAACGTTAGGAAAACCCGTACTAACCTCTTAATCGTGGAAGACATCATTTTTCCAGACATTCCACCGAAACCCCCGCAAAAAACTGCCCAAAAAATGTATGCTGTTCTAATATCCGACCTCCATATTGGAAGTAACAAGTTTCTCTACAAACCATTCCTAAAATTCATAGACTGGCTCAATGGAAAATGGGGCGATGCATCTCTGCAGGAAATAGCCAGTCATGTAAAATATGTACTAATAGCTGGCGATGTAGTAGACGGAATAGGAATTTACCCAAATCAAGAAGAAGAACTTGAAATCAAAAACATTCAGAAACAATATGAACTTGCCACAGAGTTACTCTCAAAGATTCCAGAACACGTAGAAATAATCATTATCCCAGGAAATCATGATGGAGTAAGAAAAGCCTTGCCTCAACCGGCAATATCAAAGGAATACCTTCAAGAACTTTGTGAAACCCGAAGGATTCACTTGTTAGGTAACCCCTGTTCCATTAACATCCATGGAGTCGAGTTTTTACTCTACCATGGTAGGAGCTTAGACGACCTCGTATCAACTGTCCCAGACATAACCTATGACCGCCCAGATAAGGCGATGAAACATCTCATCCAAAGCCGACATCTTGCACCATTGTATGGTGGAAAAACGCCAATAGCACCGGAAAAGAGAGATTTCTTAGTAATAGAACGCCCGCCAGCGATCTTCCATTGTGGACATGTCCATGTCCAAGCATCAGCAGTATACCGTGGCACCTTACTTATCAATTCAGGTACATGGCAAGAGCAAACAGAGTATATGAAACGCTTGGGATTTATTCCAACTCCTGGTAAAGTTCCAATTGTGAATCTTCAAACTTTACAATTCACAACTATTAGTTTCTATTGACTTTTGAGGATATACCCCGTGCAATGATACGAGCAACGCGAATAGGCTCCGGAACCCTGCCAAATAATGTCAGTTTATCAAGGATTTCACGTGCAAAGACAACATCTAATCCGGCAAGTTCTACATAAACTGTAGATTCTTTACCTAGCAAATAAACGGGTGCAGCATTCCTGAAAATTTTCCAGCGCCGTTTCCAGTCATAGAAATGGCGACGCAAAGCTTCTCTTACAGCTTTGTTATCCGGTTTTCTTCGGGAAACAACAATCACAGGCTTATGAAATTTCCTAAAAACTTCATGTGGGTCAATAACATTAAATCCCCCAAAAGACAGGCTTGCTAACAAAACAATATCAAATCTCCATCCATACAACATGTTCGTGAACTTCTCGGTGGCATCAAACCCATCTACTGTTATATAAGTAAACCGTATATCCTCAACCCACAAGTCTTGGAACAGAACAGCAGCTAAAACAGTTTTTGCTGAGTTTCTTTGGAAACTTCCGTCCTCAGTACCTACTACGCGTAGTTTTTGGCAAGCATTGAAGCTCATAGTTTATCAAACGCCCAAGCCGTTCATCTTGTGAGAAAACTTTCCTAATAATGCTACGAGCAATCCCAAGTTTTATCTTCTTCGTTCGTCCATAACGTCCCATACTTTCAATACGGGCGCTTAACAGACCGATTGCATCCAGTTCATTGATTAAACTACTGACTCGACGTTGTGTTAGGGGAACCAAACCAATTTCACCGCAGAGTTCACAGTAAACTTCGTAAATGTCACCAGTAATAGCCCGATTAATATTTGCTTTGTTCAATTGATAAACACTAAAAAGAACCATTTTTGAATGAAGTGTTAGATTCTTTAAGGATTCCACAACACGGTTATGTTCAATTCGTTTTTCAGCTTCACGAATATGTTCTTCTGTTATTTTCTCATCACCCCTCCGTTCTGCAACTTCTCCTGCAACTCGTAATAAATCAAGGGCTCTCCGGGCATCACCATGCTCAGCTGCAGCTAATGCAGCACAAAGACTTATAGCACCATCAGTTAAAACTCCATCAAAGAAAGCAAGTTTAGCACGTTCCAAAAGTATATTTTTCAATTCTGCGGCATCATAGGGACGAAATACTATTTCCTCTTCACTTAATGAACTTAAAACCCGTGGGTCTAGGAATTCTTTAAATTTAAGGTCATTAGAAATCCCTATGATTGACACTTTGCTAGAACGGAGTGTTTCATTTATACGTGTTAATTCATATAGAAGAGAGTCGCCCCGTGTTTTAACCATTGCATCTATTTCATCTAGTGTTATCAGAAGAACTAATTTGTAAGAATCAAGGGCTAATCTGAATCGATCAAAAACTTCACTGACTGATAATCCAGTAAAGGGAACAGAAACTCCAAGAGAAGAACAGAGTGTTACAAAAATCCGATATTCAGTTCCTATTAAACGGCAGTTAATATAACATTTTTTGACTGATGCATTAATTTCATTTGCTTTTTCTATAAGCTTCCATAAAACATATTTTGTAACAGCTGTTTTTCCAGTTCCCGTTTTTCCATAGATAAAAATATTTGAACATCGGGAACCATGTAGAACAGGAGCAAGGGTTTCACCTAATTGTCGGATTTGTTTTTCTCTATGAGGAAAATAGGAAGGCAAATAATCATGATGAAGAACTTCTCTATTCTTAAAGATTTTAGCGTTTCTAAAGAAATCCTCGAATATATTTTCCAGTATATCTGTTTTTACCATTTAATTCCCCGACTCCAGGAGCAAAACCTCAATTTCAAGTAGAGAAGATAAAGACTATCGTACAAAAAATTCGAGAAAGTTATAGAAAAGCTAAAGGGAGAAAAACACGCACCCCTATACTTCTACTGGAATACTCCTATTACCTTCTCTTTGATTCTTTTGATTCTTTATTCTAAAAGAATATACTCCAAAAGATAAGAAAGACATAAAGATTAAAATTATTATTGTAGAAAGAAATAGATTATTCCCTCTACCTTTCTTTATAATTCTTTATTCATGAACATTTTTACTCTTCAAGAAGAATATTTTCCACTGGAAATTAAGGGGTGGGAGAATTTATAGTTCTGTTGATATTAATTTATATTCAGCAATTATATGAAAAGCTAAGAGAAACATTTCTAAAATTTTGTTTCATATTTTTCTCAATAAATTCTTCATCTATTGTTAACTAAATGTTAATTTACGAGTATATGCTTCTTCTTAGAGTTCTTTCATTTAAAAATTTATTTTTTTATGCTTCTTTTTTGTGAACAAGGCACCCCTCCATTTCTACTGGAAGATAGGTTAAAAGAAAATGTTTATCTCCATTTTCCTTTTCAGTTTATATGTGAACTTTGTGAAATTAAAGCTATGGAATTTTTCCTTATTTTACTAAAATATCACTATTTTTAACCGATTTGCTTTTTGGCTATTCACCATAACAACTATAACTTGAGAAGTGTAAAGGTTGTGAATAAAGCCTTAATATAGGTGTTTGATGTCTAGTTGCCTGCACGAAAAATGCGAGTGGAGATCTTCGACAGTAATGGTAATCGGTATACCATCACTTTAGAAGGGCAAATAACTCGTGAAAAAGCATTACAATTATTTGATTTAGTTGAATTACTTGGTGGTATTCCAACAACTAACAATACATCTAACACTTTTTCAACGGCACAGATGTCAAAATATGATAAAATTCGATATCTTGTAGAAAAAAAGTTTCCTCTCGTCTGGTTTTCTTCAAAAGAAATTCAAGCAGCATATGAGGAAGAATTTAAAGAACCTATTACCTTAAGCACTGTGGCAACATATCTGGCTAGGCTTTTCAAACGAGGATTCCTTACACGAACAGGGCCTTCAAACCGTCTGCAATATCGCATGTTAACTGTAACACCTAATTTACATGTGTTACAAAGGAAATGAACCATTATGAGAAATCAAGTTTCAACCTTTTTTAATAAACTACGCATTTCCTCTTTTATTTTATAGGTATATGGAATTTTTCGGGTATCTCTCTCTAAATAACCTTCTTCATATAATTTCTTCATTAAACGTGCCGTGTGCTCCCGACTAAGATTTATTCTAGCCCTAATCTGAGGTGCAGATTTCTCCCCCTCTTCTGCAAGTATTTTCAATACTTCTAATTCTGTATGGTTCAAGGGTGCCAGCGCTTTCTCTCTCTTTATTGGGATAACTGTTTTAATTGCAGATTCCACACTGATCTCTTCCCGTTCTTTTATTTCAGAAACTTTCTTCACTAGATCATCTTGTGATTTCCTAATATCACGAATTTTCGCTTCCAACATCTCCAGTTGTGACATCACTTTATGTTCTAAATTATGATATTTGTCCTCATTATTCTGCAATTCCTCTATGAGCTTCATGTTGTTCTTTACTGATTTATATATGTCATCTGCTTTGGAAATGGCTATCTCAGTCTTGTAAGCAACCAAACCTAACTTTTCACTTTGACCCTGTAATTGTTTATTAAAACTGATAATTATATCCTGGACTAACTCTTTTGCCTGTTCATATTCTTTATGTAACTTCCTTATTTGGTTATAATAATGGATCGCTATACCAAGCATGGCCCCGGAAACGCATGCTAAGAATATGGCTTCCCACATACTCTTCCCCGTGATTTTGACGTGATACACCGTGATGTGATACTATCACATCACACCTCACAGTTCCATATTCTAACATTAATAAAACTTACGGTGAGTTTAATAGGGGATGTATGATATCACAAATGTCACGCAACTATCAACAAGGTATTTTATAAATACAATACTCCTTTATTTTTAGATTTTAAGCTTAAAAAGAGGATATTTACAACGATAAAATCTCTTTATTTTTTGTTGCATGTGATATCACACTATTGTTTAGTCAGTTCTAGAAACGCGGATTGAAGCTCTTCTCGTATCATTTCCATGAATTTTAGGTGGGTTTCCAGATTTTCGCCTGTTTTTGGCATTTTCTTATATGCTTCTATATATTCATGTAATTTGTTTGATATCTCAATGTAAGGATTTAGTTGAGTTGTTTCCAAGATTCCTAGATACCCTAAAAGTAAAATTGTGTATATTGCACGCGTTGTGTTTTCTCGTGCCTGCTGTAGGGTTCTGTTGAACGCTCCCCGGCTTATTTTTGCCTTTGTTAAACGTAATCTGGCCTTTTCATCATATTTTAGTTGTTTTCCAGCTAAATTATCAGATAGAATGTCTATTAGTAATGTTTCTAGTTGTGTTTTCGTTAAATGGCTGTTTTTTATAAGTATTTTTACAATTGGGTCGCTAAATGCTTGTATAATCCAATTTTGAACGTTCTTCTTCAAATTCAATTTTTTAATTCACCTGAAAGTTTCTAGGGATACAATTTTGTATACCGGCTTTTTATAGGGCCTGGAATTTAAGTTTTTCTTATTCGTTTACAAAAATAAACGTTTTAATAGTAGTGAAATCTCTCAAATATGAGGTTAGTTGCTTGAAAAAAGCTGATAGAAAGGCTTTAAGGCTTTGCAGGTTAAAACCTTCCGGTATACGTCGGATGTTTGATTCGCTAAAGGAAGTTCCCGATGCAATAAGTTTAACTTTAGGTGAACCTGATTTTGCACCACCTTCCCACGTTTCAGAAGCATTAGCTGTAGCTCGAGATAAATCGCACTATACACCTAACCTAGGAATTCCCGAATTAAGGGAAGCGTTATCTAGGAAGGCGAAAAAGGAATATGGCTTATCCTATGACCCTGAAACGGAGATAATAATAACTGCTGGTGGCACTGAAGCTCTATTTCTGGCTTTGTTAGCTCTTGTTAATCCAGGAGAAGAGGTTTTGATTCCTAATCCCGGATTTGTATGCTATGAACCAGGCGTTTACTTTGCAGAAGGGAAGCCTATTGCTTTACCTTTGCGGGAAGAAAATGGTTTTAAGCCTTCCATCGAAGAAGTGAGGTCACTTATCACAGAAAAATCACGTGTGATTATCATAAATTCACCGAATAATCCTACTGGGAGCGTTTTATCTTACGACGAAGC
>DAZI01000068.1 GCA_002507245.1 Candidatus Bathyarchaeota archaeon UBA233 | reverse complement strand
ATTCTGAATCCATATTTCGGATTCATAAGTTAGTTAAATAGCTATCGCATTATGGATGCATAAACTCGGGGAGCA
Organism: Candidatus Bathyarchaeota archaeon UBA233; assembly: GCA_002507245.1. GTDB lineage: Archaea > Thermoproteota > Bathyarchaeia > Bathyarchaeales > UBA233 > UBA233. Next base: position 4,922 of record DAZI01000068.1, on the reverse strand, counting down.
ATAGTAAAATGGAAAAACCTTTCACTCAGGAAAAGAGAATTAAGCTTCAACAGAAGATGATGACCGCGCTTGAAAGAGAAGTGCAGGTTCTTTCGCCAGAATTGCAAGAAATATTGATAGACGATTTAGTTACAGCGTTCGAAAATAGAATAAAAGTGTTAAAAATTCTTCAACAAAAACAGAAAAAGACCGAAAATATGCAAATTGAAGACATAGCAGAAATCCATAAAAGCTTTATATAAAAATCCCCGAAAATATGGCGAGAGGCATACCTATGCGAAGGTCAAAGCTTGAAATGTATATCGACATATTGAAGGTACTTGCACAGCGAGGGCCGCTTAAACTTACGCATATAATGTACAAAGCTAATGTAAACTGTAGCGTGCTCAAGGAGTATCTGCAGTTCTTGATGGAGCATAATTTGGTCGAGGAACGAACCGTTGGCAAGAAGAGAGTGGTGTACGCTATTACCCAAAGAGGCATTACTGTTCTTAAGTACTTTAGAGAACTCAAACAGGTTCTTCCCATCGTTGAGGAATCCAGGAATCGAATGCCCATCCCATACTAGGTTGCCTGTTTTTCTTTTTCCCATTATCCTAGTTTTTATTGTTTTATTTGACATCGTTTCTTAGTTTAGATTTTGTTGAGGGTTATGTACAGTTACTGTTTTTGAGTTTTTCTTGGTAATATTTACATATATGTCGTAAGACTTAATAAATAGGATACAGCCTTAATTTACAGAAGCAACCCTCAAAAAGGGAAACCACTTGAAGAAACGGGACTTCTCCACCAAAAAATCCCTCCTAATCCTCGAAAAAATAAAGGAAAGCCTAGAAAAGCTAAACCAAAAAATGGAAGTAATGATAGAACTTCAAAAACACGGAAAAACCGACACTGAAAACTTTGCCGACATAACAGCCCCACTTGACGTAATGACCCTACTTTCCATGCCTGACCATCTGCGAAAAACCGCTATAACCGTTTGTAGACTCGGGAGAGCAACAGCTGAAGAAGTGGCACAACAAACCAAACGAGCGAGAGCAGTGGAAAGCGCCTACCTAAACCAACTCGTTTTAATGGGCTACCTCAAAAAGGAAAGACAAGGAAGAAAAGCCTATTTCTACGTGGACAAGGAAAACAAGGAGTGAAAAAGCCTTATGGGAAAAATAATAGCCATCCACTCCTACAAGGGCGGCACCGGAAAAACCCTTTTTTCGGTAAATCTTGCTACAACCTTTGCTTTGAAAGGAAAAAAAGCGTGCCTACTTGACATGGATTTTCGGGCTCCAAGCCTTCACGCTATCTTTAAAGTTAACAACGTTGAGTGCTGGTTGAATGATTATTTAAACGGAACTTGTACTATTCAAAAAGCCTTAGTTGATTTATCCGAGATCTCCGGTGGAAAAGGAAAACTTCTAGTGGGCTTGGCAAATCCTTCTACTGAAGCCATACGGGACATGTCAGCTAAAGATAGAAAGTGGGAAATGCGTGCCTTAGGAAGGCTTCTATCTCTTCGAAACTCTGTCCTCGATGAGATGGGGATGGATTATCTAATCTTTGACACCAGCCCTGGACTACAATATTCATCAATAAACGCCATAGTAAGCGCTGATCTTGTTTTCGTGATTTCAACAATAGACGCATCCGACGTGCAAGGAACCAAAAGAATGTTGTGCGAACTATATGATTTATTCGAGAAGAAAACATACATAATTCTGAACAAAGTTTTAATGGATATAAGCTCAAAAAGGGGAAAGGAAGAACTTTCAGAAAGGTTGGGAAACACCCATACTTTGCCAATCTTCGAAATAGTTCCATGCTTCTGTGACATCTTAAAGGCTGGAGGAACCTATATAGTAGCCAAGGAAAAACCTCAACACTTCTTCTCGAAAATGCTCTGCCACATGACGGAGAAAATTAACCACTTGTAAAATTAATATTAACGTTTTTATTTCGCGCTTTGCGAATTTTATTCTTGCCGGATGATGAGAAGGCATTAGCTTGATCCTTAGCGAGATGAAATCTCAGAGTTACTCGGACGGCAATCATGATTAAGGCTTTTATAACGACTTGATTTCTTTAGTATTTGGCGATAGTTGTGGCGAAGACTTCTAACTCTCCAGATTTAACCGTTATGGAATCAATGTTAAAAGGAAAAACTCTCCGCGTCTATTGGTATTTATTACAACAGCCAACTCACACAGTTGGTATTCGCCAGGTCCAGCGTGCTTTAGGATTCTCAAGCCCTAGTGTTGCGGTTCACCATTTAGAAAAGCTGTTAGATTTGGGTCTCGTTCGGAAAAAAGGTACAGGAGAATACGTGTTAGAAGAGGAGGTTAAGGTTGGAATTCTAAGGTTCTTCACACGCATGGGACATTTTCTAGTTCCACGATACTTATTTTACTCTATTTTGTTTTCCACAATGTTAACGTCTTATTTGACTTTATGGCTGTTAGGCGAAATTGTTCCAAGTCTTTACGCGTTGGCATTTGGATTTATCGCGGTGATCATTTTTTGGTTTGAAACTGTTAGACTATGGAGGGCGAAGCCGTTTTGAAGATTGAACAGACTGTTCTAAAATGTAGACTTAAAAACTTAGGTTTTCATTATGTTTATTGGAGACATAAGCGTTGAGAAAAACCATGGTTTACTCTGTGGCAGCTATAATTCTAGGGTTAGCGTTAACGCTTTTGCCATGGGTTACGTTTGCCCAAATTAGAGTTCCGGAGGAAGCTTACACATATACTTTCTCCTCCGATTACGACATTTACAACACAGAAAAACAAAAAGAACAAATTTCCGATATTGAAGCTTTAGCCATAAGCTTCTTCATCGCAATAACTGCTTACATTGTAATCCGACGTAAATGGCCTCACCGTACCTATCGAAGGATGGGCGACCCCCTGTACTATTTTTAGTACAATAATGTTCTAAAACATAGCATTAAGACAAGCTTCTCCCTTCTCTATTCTGGGAGAAATTGAAATGAAAACCAAAGAATTTGTGGTGTTTATGTCTCTGATTATCGTGTTTTCTGTCTTAACGTTAAACTTAGACGTAGATTATTGCGCAGCAAAGCTTCATAGATTCAGGTCTTATTGGGAACTCAAGGAGTTTCTGAGTTTAAAGGCTCATAAATATACATTGGATGATCATCCAATAGAATTTGCGAGTTCTGGCGATTTAGGATTAACAAAAACCATGGAGTCTAGATCGCTAAATGAATATTCCAAAACTAACATTCAAGTAGATGGCGTAGATGAAGCAGACATAGTTAAAACCGACGGTGAGTACATATACCTAATCTCGAAGCATTATGTTATAATCATAAAGGCTTATCCTCCCGAAAAACTAGCAATAAAATCGAAGATATATGTCAACGGAACACCAAAGGAACTATTCATTAATGGAGAAAGACTTGTGGTGTTTTATCAAAACGGTTCGTACAGTGAAACTACGACAACTTTTATTTCAGTCTATGATATATCAGAACGGAAAAACCCTATATTTTGTAGAAAAATCGGCGTTGATGGTTATTACCTTGCTTCAAGGATGATAGGTAACTATGTCTATGTGGTGGCAGGAAAGCCAGCCGTAGTGAAGGAAAATGAAGTTCTTCTCCCGAGAGTTTATTTAGGTGAGAAATGGCGAAAGATATGGGCTACTGAAATTTATTACTCTAATATAGCTGAATATTATTATAGATTCATAACAATTGTAGCTTTAAACGTACAGGAAGACTTTGAAAGGCCCGCGTACAAAACTCTACTAGTAGGATGGGAAACTAGCATCTATGTTTCGCTTAAAAACATTTACTTAGCAATGATACACTACTCTGAAAGCAGCTATGGAAACAAAGTAAATATTATTAGAACCTTCTTAAACCGAATCCATATCGATGGAGATAACATATTTCTTGCCGCAGAAGGTGAAGTTCCAGGAAAAGTTTTAAACCAGTTTTCTATGGATGAATATAACGGCTATTTTCGCATTGCGACAACTTCTGGGAATCCTTCTAATTGGCGAAACAATCTTTACATTTTAAACATGGATTTGGATGTGGTTAGCAGCCTAGAGAACATTGCTCCAAAGGAGAGAATATATTCAGCTCGCTTCATAGGGAACACATGCTACCTTGTAACGTTCAGGAAAGTTGACCCTTTCTTCGTGATCGACCTTTCTAATCCAACCAATCCAGAGATACTTGGTGAACTTAAGATATCCGGGTATTCTGATTACTTGCACCTATACGACGAAAACTATGTGATAGGAATTGGAAAAGAAACTATCCCAGCAAAACATGGCGACTTTTCATGGTATCAAGGAGTTAAAATATCTCTCTATAACGTTGCAGATGCCACTAATCCAAAGGAAATAGCGAAATATGAAATTGGTGATAGAGGAAGCGACTCACCCATTTTGAGAGACCACAAAGCTTTCCTGTTTGACGAGGAGAGAAACCTTTTAGTTATACCGGTTTCAGTCGCAAAAATAAATAAAAGCAAATATCCGGAAGGAGTGCCTCCGTTCACGTGTGGAAACCTAGTCTGGCAAGGTGTCTATGTTTTTCGCATATCCTTAACCTTCAAAGAGAAAATCCTGCTAAGAGGGAAGATAACTCATATTGAAAATGGAGACGTTCATAATACTCTGCGCCACATTAAACGAGTGCTTTACATAAATGGAAATCTCTATACAATTTCTGATGGCAAAATTGAGGTTCATTCTTTAGGCGATCTTACCGAAATTGGAGAGTTGCAATTTAAAGAATGGGGGAGACAAATTGACACTAGGTGATTTAGTTAGATTGATGGGGGATTTCGCTGAAATTATGGTGATGGTTCTACTGGTCTATGTTGCCTATAAAATAGCAGTATTTTTGGGCACTATTAGTAGCAAGATTAAGGAGGAAAAAACCGCTT
>DAZI01000085.1 GCA_002507245.1 Candidatus Bathyarchaeota archaeon UBA233 | reverse complement strand
GGTTCTGGAAACCCGCCAACAGACATTAAAGCGTTCTTTCTATAAGCACTGTTTGCGCCAAACAATAGACCTCTAAGGCTGCCGAATTTCACTAGTGTTTCGTCAGAAGGGTACATCTGTTCCTGCATAAAGATATCTCCAGTTAGTTTTTGAATATTATTTTGACTGAAGGGATACGGGAGAACTGGTCCGCCTATTCCATCGATTTCTGGACTTTCTTTGAAGAAAGTAAAAATTTTTTTTAGCCATTTATTTTCAACTACACAATCTGCATCGGTAAAACATACAATACTCCCTTTAGCCATTTTAATACCAAGGTTTCTCGGCGGGCCTATGCCTCTTCGGGGGCAACGGAATATCCTTACAGGATATCTCTTTGCAATTTCAATGGTTTCATCGAAGCTACCATTGTCTATGACTAAGACTTCAAATAATTCCTTAGGAAACTCGTTGGAAAAAATAGAGGAGAGCGTATAAGAAATCGTTGAAGCACTATTTAAAGCCGGAATTACTACCGAAAGCAATGTTCACTCAAACTCGCATAGTCTATAACTTTAAAGGGATTAGCCAGATTACACAAATTTCCCTTCGATTTTGCACCCACGTCCAAGGAGAGTTCCTAGATAATAGGCTACATAATGAAAACATCTGAGCAATTGCTTATCTCGGGGTGCATGTAAAGGTAACCTCGTTATACTTCTTAAAATACTATAAAACAGAAACAATTCCTTTTTTATTCTTTCTTTTGTCTTGGCTCTTTTATACGAGTTTCTGTAAGCATATGCCTTTGTGATTATTGTCTTATCTTTACCCCATGAATATTGTTGTTTAAAGACGCCTTTCAATGTACATGGAAAACCCAAGTGAATAGCCTTTAGCTCGGGAACAAAAACAAGGCATTTTCCTTCTTCAATAAGTCTCCACATAACGTAAATATCGTTTGCCTTTATTATTGGAGATTCTGGATATCCTCCAACGGATAAAAGCGCTTCCTTTCTGAAAGCCGAATTAGCAGAGATCAGGTAGGCTCTCCATTCAAAGGTTTCTATCTTTATTCTTTTGGTAGGAAATTTTTGATCTTCGTAGTAGATCTCCGCATTTAATTTTTGAATTTTATTTTTGTAAAAATTTGCTGGGGGAGGTAAAACCGGGCCTCCAATAGCGTCAACTGTAGGATGGTTTTCAAAAAACTTCGATATCGTTTTTAACCATGTGTTTGGAAGAATCACATCTGAGTCTGTACAGCATATGATGTCACCTTTTGCCGCCTTAAAACCGAAGTTTCTGGCATAACCGTGTCCAAGGTGGGGGCGACAAAAGACCTTTACCGGAAACCTTTTGACTATTTCTATGGTGTTATCAGTACTGCCGTCATCAACGATTATAACTTCGAAGTTCTTTCCAGAAAACCTGTTTGAAAATAAAGAAGTCAATGTATATGCTATAGTTCGGGCACTATTAAAAGTAGCAATCACAACAGAAAGCATAATGCTTCACTCTACCGAACAAGAGAATTGAACTGTTCTGAGCTGATTTCCAGTATTCCTTGCTCAAAGTGTGAATTTTGCAAATATGAAGCACGAGGGGGTGAATAGTAAGTAGAAGTGGAGTTAGATACAACCGAAATCATGGTTTTATTAATATTATCCAATGTGTCAATTTCGCCAGGAACAGGTGTTACCTCGGCGAAGATTCTATAAACTCCAGTAGCGTTTGGTATCCACTGAAAGGTCAAGGTTGTGTTTGCATATGCTGTTAATATTACAGTTGTCTCATTAATTATGGGATCAATTTTCCTTACATAAAAAACAGTCAAAGTGAAATTTTCTAAGCAGTTACCTTGATTTTCTATTGTTACGTTAATGTCAACAACCTCACCAACATTAAATATAGGTTTAGACGTTACAACGTTAGATACGGCTAGATCGTGAACAGGTTCAGGGTTGATATATACATTCATATTATTTTCATCTGTAGTAACATTAAACCCGGCTGAGAGAAACACGTTTTTTGTTCGGTTTAACCATACGCCGAAGGCCTCGGTGTAAACTCCACTTTTATCTGTGTTATCAGGATCTAACGTATGAGTGTCATTGTAGCCTATTAATTGGGCTGCTTGCATTAGCACATGTTTTGCAGCCCAGTAATCAAGGGCAACCGGATCCGTACTTGCAAGAAGCACGTTAACTCTTGTAGCATAACTATAGGGAGTGCTTGGACCAGCCATATCTGCTGGTGGGGGGTTAGCATTTATCCATATGGAGTCTATAATATTTAGCGTTGGAACTTTTGTTTCAATCATAAGTACTCCCATACCACCAGTTGCGACACATTCATGTCCATTAGCGAGACCTCCAGAAACGAAGCTACCCTCAGATTGTACACCCATATAGTGTTTCAGCGCTGCCGTAACTCCATACCACTTGTGAGACTTTAAAACTGGCAAATTAATTACTTTTAGCTTATTTTCATACCCAGTTCCATTCCATATACCATATTTGAAACTTATGTAAGTTCCAAATTCGGTTTTAAACTTTGGATATGAAACGTATAGTCCAGTTTGAGGATCGGGGGTGTCATAAACTACATAACCATCTGTCATGTCCCCGTCCACGTATTCATTCACTTGAACTCCTCTGATGGCCCTCCACGTGTATGTGGAAACATTATAGTACGGAGAAAACATATCCACTACATCTTGGGTCGATTGAGTTATATCTTCTGCATTGCTCTGAGGCCAGTTCATGCTTCCCTGCCACTGTCCATTGTCGACTACGACTATCTCGCCAATGAAAACATCAGGATGATTAACTATGGCTTGTATAAGCTCTTTTAAAACATCTGTATTGGTTCCTCCGCGTTGTGGCCATTCTTCGTTAATCTTTATTAAGACTATGTCATCACGGGCGATAAGACCGTTAGGTCCCTTGTTAGTTCCGCTCGTATCTGATTTATAAAAGAGAAGCCCATGTTGCCCCATAAGATCTATGAGCTGATTTATGTGAGCGTATTCACGACCATTTACTACGTAGATATCCGAGGCAGGTGAAGCTATGGCAGTTCTTGGCTCAAGTACAAGCTGAAGTTCCTGGTTTGGGTCTACAGCTTCTGCAGATAGGAACATGTCCCAGAAATTCCCGCTTGTCACCACAATGCTTGCAGCGATAATAACCAGTAACAAAACTTTCCATTTTTTGGATAAGGAACCTCTTATTTTGATGAATGCCACGCCAAGTGAAACCGGGATAAAGGACTTAAACATTATTGAAACATTGGCTAAAGCTGCTCGTTGGCAGGGATACTCTATTCTTGAAGGTTTAGTTCCTGTTCGGTAAAGAAGCCAAAAGAGACTGGTTATACCCAGTATTAACAGTTCTCTTCTCCGCAATTTTTCATGCTTGGACTTCAAATAACAATATTTTTTCATTAATTTATACCTCGACAAGTTGACAGAATAAATATTAGATTTTCAAGGTGATAAAGCTTCCTAAATTTTAAGCTTATTTTAAGAAAGATTTATACCAACTTATGGTTCTTTGTAGCCCTTTCTCTAGAGAGAATTCTGGTTCCCATTCAAGTTTCTCTTTTATTTTAGATATATCCGCACATAACGCTGGCAAATCTCCTCTTCTTGGATTTATATAAATCACTTCTGATTTCGAATTTGTCAGTCGAATTATTACTTTAGCTAGTTCATTAATAGATGTCTGTTTTCCGGTGCCTATATTGAAAATTTCTCCTTTAAGGTTATGAGTTTTATCGATAAGTAAAGAATATGCCCTCACAGCATCCTTTACGTAAAGAAAATCTCTTGTCTGATTTCCATTCCCATGTATATAAAGTGGTCTGTTTTTCAATGCATTGTTTATAAAAATTGCAATAACTCCTGCATAACTTCCTAAACCTTGGTTTTCGCCATATGTGTTAAAGTTCCTAATTATGGTTACTGGATAGTCGTAACACTCAAAAAGCGACATACAATGTTTTTCGGAAGCTAACTTGGTAACTGAATAAACGCTTCTAGGATTCAGTGGATGATTTTCGTCCATTGGTAAATACTTAGGAACTCCATAAACTTCAGCTGAGGACGCGTAAATTAGGGCAGGTTGACATCTTGTTTTTAAGAGTTGCTGAAGTAACGCGAAGGTTCCTACCTCGTTATTTATAAAGTATGTCCAGGATTTTTCCATTGATTCAGGGATGGATACTAAAGCGGCAAGGTGAATTATCACATCTAATTCAAGTTTATCTAATAATCTCGCGTCAATCTTGATATAGTTACATTTTAAGAGACTAAACTTTTTATTTTGAACAGCTGATTGAATGAATGGAAGGCTATGAGGGAAACTTCGGCAAAAGTTGTCAACCCCATAAACAATTGAGACATCTTCTCTTTTAACCAAGAGCTTTATGATGTTAACACCATAAAGTCCGGCAGCGCCAGTTACAAGTATTCTCATAACAATCACCTCGTCAAGCGATCTTAAATATCTCTATGCGAAGGATTAGGCTCTGAAACACCCCATGTCAAAAGCCACATGTTGGATTAGCCTTAGCAACTTCTTCCTCGAAATAAATGGCGATGGTTGGAAAAATGAACGAATGGTACCATAAGGAATGTAAAGGTAATCTTTAATTCCTTTTTCGTAAGAGTGTTTCCTCCGTAAGATTATGCTTTCCTTCCCCCAATGGTAGTATCTTCGTAGGAGATTCCACATCCGAAAGGGGAAGATGTATCTTACCCTCATTTCTGGGTTATAAGCCAAACGGTAACCCTTCCGCGTCATTCTCCAACAAATATCAAAGTCATAGTCATACTTAAACGACTCGTCAAAGCCCATAGAGGCAATGATTTCTTTCTGAAAAGCACTATTTGTAGCATGTAATAGTCCTTTATAGCTACCTGGCTTCAGAAATATGACTTTACTAGGGAACTCTTGTTCTTCATAGAAAATCTGCGAAGCTATTTTTTGAATCCTAGTTCCATATTCAAGACATGGAAAAACAGGACCTCCAACACCTGCTATGTCTGGATTTCGCTGGAAGAAATCAACTATTTTAGAAAGCCAATTAGATGCCACAATGCATCCAGGCTTTGTTGTGCAGAATATTTCTCCGTGAGCCACTGTAAGGCCATAGTTTAATGCTTGCGCCTGGCCTTTGAAGCCTCCCTTATGAATCTTAATCGAAAATTTTTCTAGTTTTTCTGGAACATGTACTTCTTTATTACAGATCAGTATTACTTCGAAACATCGCAAATTAAAATTGTTCTTGAAAATAGATTTTAATGTAGGAAAAAGTAGAGCTTCGTCTTCTTGGCATGGAATTACGATTGAAAGCATCATGTTTTCACTTGAGGAAGTTAAGAACTAAATTAAATCATTTCATGCTAAGTTTTAGGGATTGTTCTATTGCCTCTATTGTTCTCTCAATGTCTTCCGTTGAATGTGAGCTGGAAATAAAACAAGTTTCAAACTGTGATGGAGGGATAAAAATTCCTCGTTTTAGAAGATTCTTATGATACGTCATAAACTTTAGTTTATCTGAGGCTCTTGCTGTTTCATAGTCGTAAACTTCTTTTTCGGCAAAGAAAAGTTGAAACATAGAAGCTATATCATTAACCTGAATCGGATAGCCTTTATCTTCAATTAAATCTCGTATGGCGTTACACATTGTTATTCTTTTCATTTCCAGCTTACGGTAAAACGTTTCACCTTCCCTTTGGATTATTTTTAGAGTGGTTAACCCAGCTACAACACTTATTGGATTACCGTTGAATGTCCCTGCCTGGTAGACTTTACCAGAAGGAGCCACCATCTCCATAATTTCTTTTCTACCACCAAATGCAGCTAGCGGTAGACCTCCACCAATAATTTTACCGAGGGTAACTATATCAGGTTTAACTTTGTAATATTCTTGTGCGCCTCCAAAAGCCAAGCGGAAACCAGTTATCACTTCATCAAATATCAACAGAATCTCATGTTCTTCAGTCATATCACGTATTTCTGTCAAGTAATTATTTTTAGGAAGTATGACGCCGGCATTTCCAATAACAGGCTCCATGATTACAGCAGCTATCTGGTTGCTTTCACATTCAATTGTCTTCCTAAAATGTTCTAGATCATTGTAGGGTAGAACCAATGTGTTCTGGGTAGTTTCTTCTGGAATTCCTAGAGACTTAGGTATTCCAAAAGTTGTTGCCCCAGAGCCTGCTTTCACAAGTACATAGTCATGTGCCCCATGATAACATCCTTCGAACGTTACAATCTTTTTCCTTCCAGTGTACGCTCTAGCAACTCTTATTGCGCTCATTGTGGCCTCCGTTCCAGTGTTCACGAGCCTAATCATTTCTGCGCAAGGTACAGCCTTGCACACAAGTTCAGCCAGCTCAACTTCCTGCTCGGTCGGAGTCCCATACAACATCCCCTTTTCAAGCTGTTCCTTCAACGACTCAACAACTATTGGGTTTGCATGACCAAGTATTAGAGGCCCGTATCCCATACAGTAATCAACATACTCATTCCCATCAATATCCCAAATATGCGAACCTCTTGCATTGTTTGTGAAAAAAGGATACGGTTGAAAGAATCTGACTGGGCTATTAACTCCTCCTGGAATAAGCTTTCTAGCTTTTTCAAACAGGTTTAAGGATGGAGATCGGGACATTTTCTATTCCTCCTCTCTTTCAACTTTAATTCCGAAGAGTTTCTTAGCTGCGTAAAGTAATTCGTCATCGTTGTTTAAGACAGCTTCCCTAAGTTTCTCTAAGGGAACTTGTAACATCCTCTCTACTAACTCTCTTGAAAATCTTTCAATAACAACCCTTTTTCTTTTATTTTCCTCTTTAATTTTTCCAAAGGCCCTTTTGAGTTCTTTTTCCCTTATTTTATCCATCTTTCTGCAAATCTTGGAAATTAAGGGTTCAACCATAATTCTTCCAAGCTGTCTCTCAAAGAGTTTCAATTCATTCACAATTATCATTTTGGCTTTTTCACATTCACCAAGCCTTTTTGCAATGTTCTCCTCAACAACCTCTTTCAAGTCGTCAATATTTCGAAGAGTAACATGTTCCAATAAACCCACTTTTTCATCGACAAATCTAGGCTGCGATATATCTATGATAAGCAACTCCCTAGGCATCCTTTGTGCAAGTGCAGCTTCAACTTCTTTTGCTCTTAAAACAGGCTTGTCCGTTGAAACCGCTGCAACAACTAAATCTACGTCTGGAAGAACTTCGAACAATTGGTTAAATTTAATTGGTTTTCCAGAAACTTTACGGGCGAGCTTTACACCCCTTCTGTACGTTCTGTTTGCTATAATAAGCTCTTTTACACCTTTCTCATGTAAGTTTTCTGCGACTATTGAGCCAGCGTCTCCAGCACCTATAACCAATGCTCTTACTTCGCTTAAACTTCCAAACTCCTTAGTTGCCAAATCAACGGCAACCGAACTTATGGAAACTGATCCTTCATTTATCTCCGTTTCAGTTCTTATTTTCCTACCGACGTTTACAGCTTTCATGAAAGTCTTCTCAAGTATTAAACCAACCGTGCCAAGCTCTTTCGCCTTCACGTATGCTTTTCTCACCTGCCCAAGAATCTGATCTTCCCCCACAACCATTGATTCTATGCCCGCTGCCAAGTAAAACAGATGTAAAAGAGAATCTTTCCCGTAATAAATTCTCACAACATCTCCTAAAATATCAGAGCTTACTCCTACCTTTTTACTCCAAAATTTAACTAAACGCTTGGTTACATCTTTGACATTTTCGCTTGTTATACAATAAATTTCAACCCTGTGACACGTTTGAATGAGAACACA
>DAZI01000033.1 GCA_002507245.1 Candidatus Bathyarchaeota archaeon UBA233 | reverse complement strand
TGATGTTATATTGTGTGATGTAAGATATTTACCAATAAGAAATTCTTCAGTTGATGTTGTAATTGCTTTAGAATTAATTGAACATTTAGAAAAAGATGAGGGTTTGAACTTACTAAATATCCTTGAAGAAATAGCAAATAAGCAGATAATCTTATCTACCCCTGTAGGTTGGCAACCTCAATCTGAATATGACGGCAATCGTTGGCAAAAGCATAAATCCAAATGGATTCCCAAAGAGTTTTTGATTAGAGGATTTAATGTAAGAGGCATAAATGGGACCAGAAATATATACAATGAAAAAGGTGAATTTAAGTTCAACAATCAACTCTCAAAACCATTTTTCTTTTTATTAAAGATAATCTCTCAAGTTCTCACTCTCAGAAAGGTGCATATAGCCTATGAAATGTTATGTACCAAGGATCTGGTTTGATTGTAATAATTGTCTTAAGTTTAAGAGAGATAAGTTGATTTACCGGAATTTTTGATTCAAGGAATAAACATGGTCTCCGACGAAAGAGGATTTTTCGCAGAAGCATTAGAACTGGAAAGGACTTCATCAAAGAGGAATGGATAGTGCAGGCAAAAAACATAAGCCTAGTTACCCAAGCATTGTAAGGGCACGACACAAAGTTTAAAACTTAAACGGGTAAATTTGTCCACGTGATGCCTTCATGAAAGGAGTAATTCTTCATGGCGGTGTTGGGACAAGACTTAGACCGCTCACACATACAGGTCCAAAACAGTTAATTCCGGTAGCTAACAAACCTATCTCGCAATACGTCTTAGAGGATCTTGTTGAGGCAGGAGTAAACGAAATAGCTATAGTGCTTGGCGACATATACCCGGAAAAAGTAAAGGAATACTATGGTGATGGAAGTAAATTCGGATCCAAGATTACCTATATTATTCAGGACAAGCCTAAGGGTATAGCCCACGCTGTGGGACTATGTGAGAAACATGTTGGAAACGAGCCCTTTGTTGTCTATTTGGGTGATAACCTTATAAAGGGCGGCATTAAAAGCTTTGTTGAAGACTTCAAAGTATCAAACCATGACACCATGATATTACTCTGCAAAGTTGAAAATCCCCAACGCTTCGGGGTTGCAAAATTCGACGAAAACGGAAAGCTAATAAGCTTGGTGGAGAAGCCTAAACAGCCGCCAAGCAATTACGCCTTAACAGGCATTTATTTCTTCAAACCGGTAATATTTGAAATGATTGAAAAACTCAAACCTTCTTGGCGAGGAGAACTCGAAATAACTGAAGCCATCCAATTGCTCTTAGAAAACGGCTACAATGTAGGTTGCCAAAAAGTGGAAGGCTGGTGGAAAGATACAGGGACCCCGGAAGACATACTGGAAGCTAACAGATTAATACTCGACGAACTAAAACCGAAAATAAAAGGAAAAATCGAAGACCCAAACTCAATACAGGGAAGAGTAACAATCGGAGAAAACACAACAATAAAGAGAGAAGCCTTAATCCGAGGACCAGCCATAATCGGAGAAAATACAACAATAGAAGAAAATGTCTACATAGGTCCATACACTAGCATAGGAAACAACGTTACCATCAAAAAAGGAGAAATAGAAAACTCAATCATAATGGACTATTGCGTCATAGATGTAAACGACAGAATAGTGGACAGCATTATCGCGGCTCACTCAAAAATAATCTCAAATCCGAACAACAAACCACACGGAAAACGGTTCATTCTAGGAGAACGAACGTATATAGAACTATAGGTGAAAAACTATGCTTACCGGAGTGATAATTAAACCATTAAAGAAACATAGTGACGAAAGGGGGTTCTTCACCGAACTTATACGGGAAGACTGGAAAGACGCCCTAAACGAAGACCGTTTTGTCCAAGCTAACTTTTCCATCAGCTACCCTGGCATTATTAGAGCATGGCACAGACATATAAGGGGGCAAACAGATTACTTCATAGTTTTGAATGGCGCCATAAAAATCTGTGCTTATAGTGAAGAAACCCAGGAGCTAAACGAGATAGTATCAACAGGCGAAATCCTTCAAATAGTTCGAATTCCCGGACACTATTGGCATGGCTTCAAAGTAATCGGAAACAAAAAAGCATGGCTCGTTTACTTCACCACAAAACTGTATGATTACAAAAACCCAGACGAAGAACGCAGACCATGGAACGACAAAACAATAATACCCAAATCAATAAACGGAAGAAAAGACGACCCAAGAGTTAACAAGCCATGGGATTGGAACTACCCCCCTCATAGGTGAAGCCCTTTTGAAAGTACTCGTAACTGGTGGACTAGGTTTCATCGGAAGCAACTTCTGTCGATATCTTCTCTCCAAGCATCTTGACTACAAATTAATTAATATAGACAAAATTGGAATAGGCGCAAATCCAGCAAATTTCAAGGATCTAGAAAATGAGAAAAGATACACATTCATTAAGGGAGATATTCGCAATCCAAAACTTGTAAACAAAATAATCAAAGAAGTGGATGCGGTGGTAAATATAGCAGCTGAAACGCACGTTGACAGAAGCATAATAGAGCCTACTACATTTATTCAAAATAACACCGTGGGAACCTTCACTATTCTAGAAGCTATAAGAAAACACAACAAAGAAGCTAAACTAATACAAGTATCTACTGACGAAGTCTACGGCGAAACAACTAAAGATTCATTTAAAGAAAATGCCACACTAAAACCATCCAATCCATACTCTGCCTCCAAAGCAGCAGCAGACACATTCGTAATGGCCTACCACAAAACCTACCAGCTAAATGCAACCATCACAAGGTGCACAAATAACTATGGCCCATATCAGTTCCCCGAAAAATTAATCCCAAAAACCATAATTCGAGCGCTAAAAAACTTACCAATCCCAATTTACGGCTCAGGAAAAAACATCAGAGACTGGATCTACGTACTAGACCACTGCAACGCAATAGAGCTTGTCCTAGAAAGAGGAGAACCTGGCGAAATCTACAATATCTCAGCGGGAAACGAAATACCAAACATTGAAATTGTCGAAAAAATCCTTCAAATACTAAAAAAGCCAAAAGATCTGATAACATTCGTTGAAGACCGCCCAGGACACGACCTCAGATACAGCCTAGACTCATCAAAAATTAGATCCGAACTTGGATGGAAACCAAAATTCTCTTTCGAAGATGCATTAGAAGCAACAGTGAACTGGTATAAAAACAACGAGTGGTGGTGGAAACCCTTAGCAACCAAAGAAGCTCTACATCTGACCCCTTGGAAAATGAGGGTCACCAGTTGAAAATATTAGTTACTGGAGCAAGCGGTCTACTAGGCACAAAACTATGCGAACTTGCCACAAATAGGAAACATGAAGTCTACTCAGCTTATAACAAAAATAAACCCCTCTATGGAAAACCTCTAAAATTCAATGTTTCAGATAAAAATGCTGTTATAAAGGTGTTCCAAACAATAAAACCTGAAGCAGTAGTGCACGCAGCCGCCCTAACCAACGTAGACAAATGTGAAACAGAAAAAAGGCTTGCTTGGAAGATAAACGTAGAAGGAACAGAAAACATAGCAAAACTATGCAAGAAACATGACGCTTTCCTTATCTATGTCTCCACGGACTACGTTTTCGACGGAGAAAAAGGAATGTATAAAGAAACAGATGAACTTGCTCCAATCAACTACTACGGACTAACCAAACTAAAAGGAGAAGAAAAAGTAAGAAACTGGACAAATGAATACTGCATTGCACGAGCCAGCGTCATCTACGGAACCATTCCAGCAACAGGAAAAATAAACTTCGCCCTATGGCTACTAGATAAACTCAAAAGGAAAGAAAAAGTAAAAATTGTAACCGACCAATGGAACTCCCCAACATTAAACACCAACCTTGCCAACATGCTTATAGAAATCTTGGAAAGAAAAATAACTGGAATCTACCATTTAGCTGGAGCAACACGAATAAACAGATACAGATTCGCTGAACTACTAGCAGAAACCTTCCAATTAAATTCCAAATTAATCACCCCGGCTTCTTCCATCCAATTCTCTTGGATTGCAAAAAGGCCAAAAGACTCTTCCCTCAACATTACCAAAGCATATCAAACACTAAAAAACAAACCCTTAAAAATCAACGAAGCCCTAAAAAAAATGCGTATGGAACTCCTTCAAACAAAATAATTAGTGAAAACAAACAAGAATATGAAATAATCTTTTACAATCAACGAGTATTTATCATCTGATTTTGATGTTCTTTTCATTTTTAATTATTCTTCTAGTAGTTCCTTATTGCACCTTGGACAATTTTTAAGTGTTTTAATCCTAGGTTTTCCGTCAGTGTTTTTTGTGAACTCCAAAGTGCTGGTCAGAATGTTTCCGCATGAACTGCAAACGTAAACAGGCATCAAACGCTCTCTCTCAGCTTTCCTATAGGCCCAGTACCCAAGAAACCCTACAACGGCAATAGCCAAACCAAGCAAAACTAAACAAGTCCTCAAAAACGCCCAATAAGGAACCGCCCAATCAAGACTAAACGTAAGATCATAACTATAAAAGGTATGATTAACCATCCAATCAATCTGCAAAACCATGAAAACGGCAAAAACCAAAACCCCAATAACAAAAAGAAACGGAACAACCACAACTAGATTCCGCACCACAGTTCCACCCTTCCCCCTAACATACCATAC
>DAZI01000021.1 GCA_002507245.1 Candidatus Bathyarchaeota archaeon UBA233 | reverse complement strand
TCGCCATAATTGGAACAGTGAGCATAACCATTCTCTTGGAGGTTATCTGATTTTGATATACTTGTATGCTTCCATGACACTTTCAAAGCAGTAGTGTACTTTTTGATAATTCTTACGGAATTCAACAACATCTTCCTTCACCTTTTCTGGAGATTCTCTGTCCATTACTACACGTTTAATGAACTCAGCTATTTCAACCATTTCTGCCTCTTTCATCCCAAGACGTGTAAGCTCTGAAGTTCCCAGTCGAATGCCGCCGGGATGCATAAAATGCCTCCCTTCTTTAATATCCCATGGAAGAAGATTGCGGTTTATAATGATATTAGCTCTTTCTAATTCCTTCTCTATAGTTCCTCCATCCCCTTGCTTAGTTATATCTATCAGAATTACATGGGATTCAGTGAATCCTTTATGTTCAGCTAGTACGTTGAATCCCTGCTCATAAAGTGCTTGAGCCAACGCTTTGGCGTTTCTAATTACCTGAGTGGCGTATTCTTTACCGAACTCCAGTAGCTCAGCGCACGCTATTGCTACACCAGCAACCGCGTGCAGGTGATGATTACTTACCATTCCCGGAAATGTTGCACGTTTAATCTTCTCTGCATATCTCTCCCATGAAACGACTGAACCATGTTGTGGTCCGAAAAAGGTCTTATGTGTACTTAGGCTCATAACATCTGCGCCTTCACGTAGAGGGTCTTGAAAACATCCGCCGGCGATTAACCCGGCTACATGTGCAGCGTCGTATCCAACAGTGGCACCTACTTCGTGGAACGAGTCTGCAAGTTCTTTTAACGGATGCGGAAAAGGAAACACACTTGCACCGAACATTACAAGTTTAGGCGTCTTTCCCTTATTCACGAGTTTCTTTAGTCTCTCTTTGGTTCGGTCAACATCAATGTTCATTTCCTCATAATCCAACGCTAAGTATTCAACGTTTAACCCGTGAACAGCGCCCGCTGTTCCCCCAAGCTTTTTCTTTCCCATAGTTATATGCCCGCCGCAGGGAATTGAAAGAGCCATCATGGTGTCGCCTGGCTCAGTGAAGGCCGTGTAAATGACAAGATTTGCCACCACTCCAGAAATTGGTCGAACGTCCGCAAATTCAGCTCTAAATAATTTCTTCATCATTCTAATACACAAGTTTTCCACTTCATCTATGTATATGCATCCTGCGTAGACGCGTTCACCAGGCCATCCTTCGGCATAGCGGTTTCCAAAATCACTTATTAGGGCTTCTCTAACAGCTGGGCTTGGAATGTTCTCGCTAGCTATTAATGGAATCACCTCACCGAACCATTGGTGGTGTTTCTGCAAAAGCTCGAATACTCTGTTATACTCCTCACGAGACATCGGGTTTACCCTCCTTCACAATATCTTAAAGTGTGGAATAAAAGTTCTTTGAACAATTCCATTATCATCGCAATGTTAATAACTTGGAAACGTTAAATTCTTCGTCAAGGAAAGAGGCTCTATATATGAGTAGGCGTAAAAAGAAAGAAAAAAGGGCGCCTATGCCTGCAGCAAGTGCTGGTCTATTAAGATTTTTCGAGGAAGAAACTGAAGGGGTTAAGGTTCGACCGGAACTTCTAGTAGTGTTTGCCATAGCATTAATAGCTATCTCTATAATTGGTTATGCTTTCTTTACTTAACGTTTTTATGCAGAACTTCTATGCGTTGAACGGAGTTCAAGTTGATAAAAATTTCACTTCTATCCTCCCGCGCGGCAATTTGTGGTATAGGTTGCGCAATGGTGGCGCGAAGGATAACTGCCTCAGCATTAGAAAGCCAGATCCCTGGAGGTTCTCTTGTTACAGCAACTAAAACTCCTTCAAAACCATAAGAAGGATCCAGGATTACAAGTATTTTTCTACCCATATTTTTCTCGAGCATGTGAAAGATGGAAAGCGGTAAGCCATTTTTTGAAGACATAATTACCGCAGGATTACCTTACACCTTTCTAGCTTAAAACACTTACTCCTTAACTCAGAAAAAGTTGTAACGTAGCTTTCCGTAATAGATATATCCAAAACAATAACCTAAAACCTTTCCAGTGGAAAAGGGAAAAACTTGAATGATAAAGAATTCTTTGACGAATCCATCAACAAGGCGGTGAAACGTTATTCATCTCTCTTTACGTTACCCTCTTTGAAAGTAATCCTTGGATTGATTATGCTCCTCTGTGCTGGGTGCGGGGTATTTTCCACATTTCTGTTAAACCCTACCATGCAAGGCCTGCTATTTGGTATAATTATTGGGATAATCCTTTTCCTAATTACCTTTATCTCAGACATGGTTGTGGATAAGATTTTTTTAAGAAATGACCTTGTCTATGAAATGCGAAGATGTCTTGGGTTATCCATTTTCTCTCTTGCAGTTTGGTTAGCCTTTATTTTGCTAAGTAACGGCTTAGCCCTCTTGTTTAGGATAACTACATTGTTTAGACTTTGGCTCTTAGGCTTCTCCGCAGCTGTTATCTTACGTCTAACTGTTTTAAATGCGACCTCAGTTGCTTCTCATTGGAGGAGAATTATTTCTGCCTTCTTCACCCCTTCAGTTGCCTTAATGCTATTTTTCTACACGTGGACTTACATGGGCAACACTTTAAATCTTGGAGCGTGGGAATACTTAGCCGCCACAATTCCACTAAGCATAGTTGCAGTTTATGCCTTCACTTATTCCCTTAACAAAATCGGTGTGGAAAAACTAGGTTTTTCATCGTTTGCTCTGTTTAAAGCTTTCCTAATTAATTGGATTGAAGGCACTAACACTCCCTTAGAAAACATATTTGAAAAGCTTGGTACCGAAAGAAACGTTAAAATCTCAATCTTAAAGTTTGAAACATCCTCCGAAAAGATAATGTTGGTTATTCCACAGGTTCATCCTGGTCCATTCAAAAATGTTGGGAGTAGTCTTCTTCCTTCTAAACTCCAAGAAGCATTGGAAAAAAAATTTAAGTACGTAGCTGTTCCCCATGGTTTGCTTGGACACGAATTCGATGTTTCCTCCAGCAGTCATGTGGAAAGAATAATCGAAAAAGTTGTTGATGCCTCAAATTTTTCTCCCACAGCTTCATTGGCTACTCCGTTGACCCACACCACATGTGGCCCCGCAACCGTTTTTTGCCAAATATTCGGCGATTGCGCTGTTCTATCCTTAACCTTAGCCCCGAAAACTACCGAAGATTTGCCACAAGCGTTAGGCAGTTACGCCCTAAAAGAGGCTAAAAAATATGGTTTGTCTCATGTAATAGTAATCAATGCGCATAACAGTTTAGACGGAACAGTTTCTATCAAAGAAAACATGGAATTGTTTAGAAAAGCAATAACAGAAAATCTGAAGGAAACTTCATCCTTAAAGAGGCTGCCCTTTAAGGTGGGCGCTGCTAAGATAATCCCTACAGAATTCGGTCTAGAAGATGGCATGGGGCCGGGAGGTATAACCGCCGTAACCGTAGAAGTTGGCAACCAAAAGTTTGCTTATGTGACAATCGACGGGAACAACATGGTTTCAGGGTTACGAGAGAAAATCCTTTCCATGTTTAGGGATCTAGGCGTTGATTCTGGTGAAGTTTTCACTACAGACACCCATGCAGTTACTGCCGTTGTTTTAACAAGTCGGGGGTATCACGCACTTGGCGAGGTTATTCCCCATGAAAAGCTGATAAATTACGTCAGAGAGACTGTTGAAAAAGCCTTGATGGATATGAAGCCCGCTAAAGTAGGATACAAAGTTACAACAGTTCCTAACGTAAAAGTCATAGGTGAAAAACAAATAATTGAACTCTGTTCGCTAATTGACCCCGCTCTAAAAAGAGCGAAACACATGGCTGTCCCCTTGTTCTTAGCAACAGGTCTACTTTTGGTTTTCTTACTGGTATGGCTCCTTTAATGCTAACACTAATAAGTTTGAAAATCGCTTTTAAATCCTCAACATGCAACGAGCATCTCTACGGAGGGTGAAAGGGGAAAGAGGGGAAAATCCATGGGCGGAAAGATAGTAGTTAACGAAGAACTTTGCAAGGGATGCCAACTTTGCATTACTGTTTGTCCTTTTCATCTCATACAAGTTTCCAGTAACATTAACTCTAAAGGATACCACCCTGCAAAGTTTGTAGACCCTGAGAGAAAATGCACTGGATGCACTTTATGTGCATTAACATGTCCTGAAATAGCCATAGAGATTTATAAAATAACCGGGTCCTGAAGAAGGGAAAGTCACATGGGGGAAAAAGTTTTAATAAGCGGAAATGAAGCAATCGCTGAAGCAGCCGTCCAAGCCGGATGTAGATTTTTCTTCGGTTATCCTATAACTCCCCAAAACAAGATTCCAGAATACATGTCAAAACGTCTACCTCAGGTAGGTGGATGTTTTGTCCAAGCTGAAAGTGAAATAGCAGCTATTTACATGGTTTTTGGCGCCGCAGGAGCTGGAGCACGCGTAATGACTTCTTCCTCAAGCCCAGGAATTAGCCTAAAAATGGAAGGAATTTCCTATATTGCAGGCGCAGAACTTCCCTGCGTCATAGTGAATGTTATGCGCGGTGGGCCTGGGCTTGGCGGAATATTGCCTTCTCAGTCAGATTATTTCCAAGCCACAAAAGGCGGTGGGCATGGAGATTATCGGCTGCTTGTTTTGGCACCATCTACCGTTCAAGAAGCTGTTGACTTGATAATGGATGCCTTTGACCTAGCAGATAAATATCGCAATCCGGTAATGGTGTTGGCCGATGGTTATATCGGGCAAATGATGGAACCTGTGGAGTTCAAAAAAAGTCCACCGCCAGAACTTCCACCAAAGAACTGGGCGATTACAGGTGCGAAGGGGAGACCTAGAAACCTAATCAAAACTTTATACCTAAACCCTGTAGAACTCGAAAAACACAATCTGAAGCTTCAACAAAAGTATCTAGAGATGGCTAAAAACGAAGTCCGTGTTGAGAATTATATGACGGAAGATGCTGAAATAATCATAGCTGCCTATGGAACAACAGCGAGAATCACTAAGACAGCTATCAAGATTCTGCGTGAAAAAGGAATAAACGCTGGGTTGGTGAGGCCGATCACTCTATTTCCGTTCCCGTATAGTACTTTCAAGGAAATAGCTGAAAAAGTAGACAACATTCTCGTAGTGGAAATGAATATGGGGCAAATGCTTGAAGATGTCAAAATAGGAGTTTGTGGAAGAGCAGAAATTCACTTCTATGGGAGAACAGGTGGAATGGTGCCCTCCTACGATGAGATAGCGGTGCAAGCAGAAAAAATAGTTAAAGAGGAGGCGATTTAAGTGCTTGTGAAAGTTTTTGAGCGTCCAAAATCTATGTTTCCTGTTACAACGCATTATTGCCCTGGATGTGGGCATGGAATCATCCATAGATTGTTAGCAGAAGTAATTGATGAATTGGGAATTATCGAACGAGTTGCAGGTATAGCCCCTGTAGGATGCTCTGTGCTTATCTATAACTACATCAACTGCGACATGTATGAAGCAGCTCATGGAAGAGCTCCAGCAATTGCTACTGGATGCAAAAGAGTGCATCCTGATCTAATAGTTTTCACCTATCAAGGTGATGGGGATTTAGCCTCCATAGGAACCGCTGAAATAATTCATGCTGCGGCTAGAGGCGAAAATATAACTGTGCTATTCGTTAATAATGCTATATATGGCATGACTGGCGGACAGATGGCGCCCACTACGATTATCGGCCAGAAAACAACAACGTCTCCCAATGGACGTGCCCCAGGCAGGGAAGGTTATCCGGTAAGAGTTGCTGAGATGCTTGCTACCTTAGAAGGTGCAGCTTATATCGCCCGAGTGGCAGTCCATAAACCGAAATACATAATTGCTGCAAAAAAGGCATTGAGAAAAGCCTTTGAAACCCAAATAAATGGATTAGGTTTTTCCTTAGTAGAGTTTCTTTCTCAATGTCCAACAAATTGGGGTATGTCCCCCCAAAAAGCTGTTGACTGGGTTGAAGAGAAAATGATTCCTTGCTATCCTTTGGGTGAATTCAAAACACCTGAAACTAAAAAAACAGTAGAGGAGGCGTAGCAGAAATGAGCCCATTTTATGAGGACGTGATAATTGCAGGTTTTGGAGGGCAGGGAATCCTGTTCATCGGCAAACTTTTGGCCTATGCGGTAATGAAAGAAGGAAGAAACGTTACTTGGATTCCGTCCTATGGTCCTGAAATGCGTGGAGGTACCGCTAATTGCACCGTTGTAGTCTCAGATGAGGAAATAGGCTCACCTGTAATCACTAATCCCCGCTCTTTAATCATAATGAACAATCCTTCGTTAGAAGCCTTTGAACCACGCCTCAAAACAGGCGGCTTACTCGTAGTTAACACGTCACTTGTCACTCTCCAACCGAAACGAACTGATGTAAACATAGTTAAAGTGCCCGCGAACGAAATAGCAATCGAAGTAGGCAATGATAAAGTAGCTAATATGGTGATGTTGGGCGCATACATCGCTAAGACAAAAATAGTTGTTAAAGAAAACATTTTGGAAGCATTGAAAAAGGTTCTTGGTAAAGAGAAAGAAGAGCTTTTCGAATTGAATAAGATAGCGTTTGAAAAAGGAATCGAAATAGGAAATATGTAACTCATATATCGCATGGAAGGCAATGGAAAACTATAAGAGCGCCTTACAGTATTTTATATTTTACACTTTGCAAATGACTTCATATCAACGAAATAGGAGGTAGAAATTTGGCTGAAGAAAAAACTGAGCCTGAAGGAACCCCAACTACGTCTGGTGAAAACGTTGTTCTAATCGGAAGAAAACCAATAATGAACTATGTCCTTGCGTGTCTAACCTTCTTCAACTCCGGTGCCAAACAAGTAACCATTAAAGCTCGAGGACGCGCTATAAGCAGAGCCGTTGACACAGTTGAACTATTGCGAAGGGCATTCGTAAAAGACGCAGCACTGCAAAAAATATCCATCGGCACAGAACAGGTAGAACGCACAGAAGGACAAAAATCAAACGTTTCCACAATCGAGATAACCTTGGCTAAACCCTAAAAATACATCAGACCCCAACAAATTATCCCAAAACGTTCATTCCCCCTTTGTTAACATAGTTTTTTCTCTCGTTTTATAGATAGCTATAAATGCTTTCTCTCTAAAAATTAAGTTTCACAAGAATCAGGTGATATACCTATGCCAGAATACCCGAAAATAGTTGTCCGTCCACCAGGTCCTAAAGCCAGAGAACTAGTACAGATGGACGAGGCATTGATCTCCCCCTCATACGTGCGTTTCTATCCCCTTGTAGTTGAATCTGGAAAAGGATGTATCGTAAAAGATGTAGATGGAAACGAGTATATCGATTTTAACTCAGGTTTAGTTTGTTTAAATGTGGGGCATAACCATCCAAAGATAGTAGACGCTGTTAAACAACAATGTAACCGCTTTCTGCATTATTCAAATACTGACTTTTATTATCGTGAAGTAGTGGATCTGGCAGGAGAACTTTGCAAAATAACCCCTGGCAGTTTCAGTAAAAAAGTGTATTTTGGAAACAGTGGAACTGAAGCCATCGAAGCAGCTATAAAGCTAACGAAATGGCACACTAGAAAACCTCTGTTCTTAGGTTTTATAAGCGCTTTTCATGGAAGAACCATGGGGGCTCTCTCATTTACGGCAAGCAAGCCAACCCAACGGCGTCATTTCTTCCCACTAATGCCCGGCGTGACTCATGTGCCTTATCCCTACTGCTATCGTTGCCCCTTTAAGCAAGTTTTTCCTGAATGTGATTATTGGTGTGTTGACTTCATTGACGACTTCATCTTCCACAAATACGTGCCTCCGGAAAACGTTGCTGCTATACTTTTCGAACCTATCCAAGGCGAAGGCGGATACGTGGTAGCTCCAGAAGGATACTTTAAACGTTTAAAGAAGCTGGCTGACAAATATGGCATACTGTTAATAGATGATGAAATTCAAGCTGGTATGGGAAGAACCGGAAGATGGTGTGCTATTGAACATTGGAATGTTGAACCTGACGTCGTTTGTATGGCCAAAGCCTTAGCATCTGGGCTTCCCTTAGGCGCCACAGTGGCAAAGGCGAAAATTATGGATTGGGAAGGAGGTTCACATGCCAGTACTTTCGGTGGAAATCCAGTTGCATGTACAGCCGCTATAGCCACAATAAACGTGATACGAGAAGAAAACTTGCTGGAAAATGCAAGCCGTCAAGGCAACTACATAATAAGGCGTCTGCATGAATACGCTGAAAAAAGTGAAATAGTGGGTGACGTTAGAGGTAAAGGTTTAATGATCGGAATTGAAATAGTTGAAGACAAGAAATCCAAGAAGCCTGCTGCAAGGAAAGCAAAAGAAATTATGATGCGTTCTTGGCGCCGCGGGGTTGCAATAATTACCTGTGGAGAATCAACAGTTCGAATAGCACCTCCACTAAACATAACAAGAGAACTGGTCGACATAGCCCTTGAAATAATCGAAGATGTCATACATGAAGTAGAGAAAGAAACCACTTAACCTTTCCTAGTCCTTCCCTTGGAAAATTATTTAAGTAATTACTGCTTCTCCTCTATGCTTAAATGAAGCAAAGTAATGGGAGCTGTATCTCTGCTTGGTTGATCCCTTGACGAAATTCATGCTTGAGAGGTGTCTGGAGATGGAGGGAGTGTGTGAAGACAGTTCGCTAGGTGAGCAAAATGAAAGTGGCCAACCTTACGTCTACTGCTATTTGCTGTCAATTCTCCAGACACCAGAATGTTCAACAAATCTCAATCTATAACACCCTTAAATCATTGAGCGGAACTTTTAAACAATCCCTTCTTGCTTTCACTGTAAATGTTTTCGGACTTGTAGCTGGAACCTTAATGGCTTTACACTTCGGACTTTTCTCTAAGGAACCTTGGATCATCCTCCTTTATCCGGCAATTTTGAGCTCTAGAGGAGTTGTAGGCGGACTGCTTTGCGGTAGGCTAAGTACAGGGCTTCATTTGGGTTTGATTCAACCAAAGTTTTTGGGTAACACAAAATACTTCCATCTGCTTATCGAAGTGTTGCTAATTCTAACTTTCATAACAAGTCTTTTTACGGGGTTAGTTGCTTTCTTTTTCGCTTTCTTGTTTTGGGGAATCTCAGCAACAAGTTTTATGGGTATTTTAATGCTTGTCATTGCAACTATGTCCTTGTCTCTATTGTTGGTTTCTCCACTAACTATTGCGGTCTCCTTTTTTTCATTCAAGAAAGGCTTAGATCCCGATATCGTTTTATACCCCATACAATCTACAGCTGCTGATATCCTTGTCACTTTTTGTTACATCATTGCCTTGACTTTGTTCTTTTCCTATGGAAACTTTGGATTATTCTTTCTTGGAACAGTATGCACAGTGTTGACTATTTCGACCTTTTATTTTTCTCTCAGAAATCGCTCTGAAACCACTTTTGTAAGGACAGTCTATGAAGCTGTTTCAACTCTTCTTCTAGTAAGCTTTATTGTTAATGTGACTGGTTCTTTTCTTGGAAAGATAGGTCAACTGATTGGCAACACTCCTGAGATTTACATTGTGTACCCGGCGTTGATTGACACTATTGGTGATGTAGGAGCTGTTGTGGGATCAACTGCAACCACAAAGTTGGCGTTAGGCACGTTAAATCCCTCAATTTTTAGCATTAAAACTCACGCAACCGAAATTTTTGGCGCTTGGGCAGCTTCTCTTGTGATGTTCCTTGTTTATACTTTCCTTTCACTAACAATTCAAAGGAGCTTGACGGCGTCACTATTCCTTCTCCTTTTTGGGGTTTTAGTGATTACAAATGTTATTGCAGCATTTTCCATGATTGCTCTATCTTATATCATAGGCATAATTACTTTCCAGAAAGGTTTAGATCCTGACAATTTCGTTATTCCCATCGAAAGTTCCTTAGCTGACGCAATGACAACGCTTGCCCTGCTCATCGCGTTAACGTTGATTGGGTAACTCTCTCACTGAGCAACATTAACCATGCTAATTAGCAAAACGTAAGAAACTTATATCCCTGTTTACCGTTTAAAACTACTTGAAACTATGTTTGAAGTTGGAGAGATTCTAACCGCATGTCAGAATTCGAGAAAATAGAATATAAACCTCGGTCAGTGCGAGAAATCCTCATTGAGATGAAGGATATATCTGAACTAATGATGGACCTCGCATATTCAGCAGCACTCTTCAACGACTATGAACTAGCTGAGGAAGTTCTGGAACTCGAAAGCCACGTTGACACCTTGGCCTACCAACTTAACATGAGCACTATGGTTGCTACGCGTGACCCTGAAGACGCTGAAGCCTTGGTTGGAGTACTCAAAGTTGCCTCCAGTGCGGACAAGATCTCTGATGCCGCAGCAGATATCGCCATGATAGTGTTACGCAACATAGGCGTTCACCCACTAGTTTCCGAAGTTTTTAAAAAAGCTGAAGAAGGACTTGTGAAAGCCACAGTACATCCCAACTCTATACTAGCTGGAAAACGCCTCAGTGAACTAGAACTAGCTTCGAAGATAGGCGTAGACATAATCGCAATACGTCGAAAAAAACATTGGATTATCAACCCTAAAGGCAGGGAAACAATTCAAAAAAATGACATACTTATCGCCCGTGGCTCTCACTCCGGAGTTGATGAATTAAAGAAACTGGCTGAAGGGACCCTTCAAAAACTAGAAGAGGAGTAATTATGCCAAGTAAGGAGCAAATTGAGAAAATTGTTGAAATGCTAACTGAACTCAAAAATACCTCCGAACTCATGATGGACCTAGCTTACTCTTCAATTCTATTAAACAACCGTGAACTAGCTGAAGAAGTCGAACAACTCGAGGAACACGTAGATGAACTGCACACAGAATTCGAACTTTTAGTGTTATCTAGCGGCTTCAAACGCCAAGAATCAAAAAACTTTCTAGGCTTAATCCGCATAGGCGTAGTCACTGAAAAAATTGCAGATGCAGCAGCTGAAATCGCCGAAGTAGTACTCCGCCAGCTAGAACCTCATCCGGTATTAAAACTCGTTATCGAAGAGGCAGAGGAAACCGTTCTTCGCATTCAAGTTTCGGAAAACTCCTCGTTAGTTAATAAAACCATGCGAGAGGCAAGGATTCCGGAGAAAACAGGAATGTGGGTACTTGCTATACGACGCGGAAACAGATGGATACGCCCTAAACCTCATACAAGAATACATGTAGGCGATATTCTTATTGCTGCAGGGTACGCTGAGGGGGAAGAAGATCTAAAGCAATTAGCAACAGGAAAATCTCCTGAGAGACGCTGAAGTTTTCACTTATAAGAATTGTTCATGTCCAAAGTCGGAGATAAGTATTACACACTACCCTTTAAATGATTGCTCCTCTTAGCAAGGAACAAAGGAGAGTACTTCATTGACCACAATGCAAACCAATGCAGTTACCAAGAAGACTATTAAAACCCCCGCCGGTAAGCCTCCAACTAGACATGTTAAGCCTCTAACTGCTGAAACAGTTACCGCTATCGCTACCGACTTTCTTAAACGAATAGGACATAAAAGCGGATTGAAACCTAAAAAAGCTACACTGCAAAACCAGATATACTCTGTGGAAATTGATCTCAAGAAAAAAATAGCGATAATTAAGGTTGATGTTACAACTCGTGAAATAAAAGAATACGAAATCCAACCTAAAGCTGAGGAAACAAACACTGGCAGTTTCTTCGAACGTAAACAGTTAATTCTTCCAATAGCGATCCCAATCATCATATATTTTGTCTTCAAGTTTTTGAACATATAAATTCAGTTTTTCCATATTTACGTCAGATTCATAAACTCTAAATAAATTCTGAAACAAGAATTTCGGGTTGTTAGTGAAGACTAAGAGAGCGCGGAAAATTTGCGGGCAGCTATATCGGCTCTTATGCTTACGTTCGTTACTGCAGTAGGCCTAGCTTTCTTTGTAGCTCCCCAATTAGCAAAGTTAACCGAAAGAATCAAAACAGTCTTCCCCAACCAGCCATTACTCCTTCGAGAAACATGGGTAAATGATACTCATCTGGCAATAACCATTCAGAATATCGCTACAGTAGAAGTGAACATAACTCAAATAACCATAAACAACAGGTCTTACTCCCAAATACCGATTCAGACGTTACCCCAACAAGTTAGAACGATCTATTTAAGAGGAGATTACAAGAGAGGGGAAACATACACTGTTACTCTCACAACTTCCTTCGGTAAACCATTGACGGTTTCTATAAAATATGATTAAAATAACTAGTCTAGAAACTGTACTAACAGAATTAATCCGAAAAAAGGATAAGAACTCCTCGAAAAGGTGGAAACCTACTTTTTCTTCTTTTCGGATTCCTTTGTTTTTTCTTCCTCTGGTGTCTCTTCCTCAAGTTCAAGTTCTTCGATCGGTTTTGGAGGAGGCGTAGTAGCCATAGTCCACCCAATCCATGCGCCGATGCCTAGAACTAAAATGAATGCTAGGAACACCGGAATAGCTACTAACCAGAACTGTACACTGGTCATCTTCGTGGTGTCAACGTTTAGCCCTATGCCGCCTAGCCATTCTGGAAGAAAGAGAGTTACCACGTAAAACAATGCTACTATTATGCATATGAGGAAGATCACTCCACCAATAGCTTGATCTTTACTAACCATGCGTTCACCACCGTATCCTAGCCATGTTTATCTCTTAACCCATTTAAACTTTATCATTCAAACAGTACCGCTTTCCCAATTTTTCAAATATTCCTCTTGTTCTTCAGTGAGTTTGTCGATTTCTATTCTCATCGCTTCTAGTTTTAACCTTGCAACTGTATTGTCAATGTCTGGTGGCACATTGTATACTTTCGACTCCATTTTCTGGTGCCTAGCTATGTATTCTGTGCATAAAGCTTGATTTGCGAAGGACATGTCCATGACTTCAGATGGGTGTCCTTCAGCCGCCACGAGGTTTACTAACCTTCCCTCGGCTAAGAGGTAAATCGTTTTGCCGTTTTCAAGCTTATATTCTTCTAGGTTTTGCCGTATGGTTCGTTTGGAACTCGCTATACTTTCCAGATCTTTTAAACTTATTTCCACGTTGAAGTGTCCACTGTTAGCGAGGATGGCGCCATCCTTCATTTTTTGTATGTGATCCTTTCTGATTACACTAGTGTTTCCCGTAGCAGTTACGAATATGTCCCCTACTAATGCCGCTTTGTCCATGGAAAGTACAGTAAATCCGTCCATTACAGCTTCTAAGGCTCTCAGAGGGTTTACCTCCGTAACCATTACGTTGGCTCCCATTCCTCTAGCTCGTAGCGCTATCCCTCGTCCACACCATCCGTATCCACACACAACAAGGTTTTTGCCAGCTAACAATGTATTTGTGGCTCGTATTATTCCATCAATTGTGCTTTGTCCCGTTCCGTAACGGTTATCGAATAAATACTTGGTATAGGCATTGTTTACAGCTATTATAGGATATTGAAGAGTTCCTGCTTTTTCCATTGCCTTCAACCGTAAAACCCCCGTGGTTGTTTCCTCGGTTCCTCCCTTAACATTTGGTAACCAGTCTGTTCTCCGACTGTGAAGGGTGCCAACTAAATCCGCGCCGTCATCTAAAGTTATGACTGGCTTGTGGTCTATCACTTGGTTTATACACCAATAATATTCCTCTGCGCTTTCCTCCCGCCAAGCATAAACGTGCACTCCTTCTTCCGCCAATGCTGCTGCAACACTGTCTTGTGTAGAAAGTGGATTAGAACCGCATAAGGCTACCTTCGCTCCAGCAGCTAAAAAGGTTTTAACTAACACTGCTGTTTCCTTTGTTACGTGTAAACATGCTCCTATCATTAAGTTTTCAAGAGGTCTCTCTTTTTCAAATCTTTGCTTAATCTTTTGAAGCACAGGCATATGTTTGGAAGCCCACGAAATCTGGAGTTTCCCTTTCGGCGATAACGACATGTCTTTTACTTTAAAATCTTCCAAGTCTTTTAGCCTCCATCCCTTTGTGGGACGAACCATTATTTAACCATTTAATAAGCTCTAAGAGAAAGTTACGAGGCGCTTTCTGATAATCGAGCTAGCAAGTTTTCCTTAGTCCTTTCAACTCTTTCCATGAGTTTAAAAACGTCTATGGCTAGCAATCTACGGTTTTCCATTATAATTTTGCCATTTATTATAACTGTGTCCACATCGGAGGGGCCAGCGGCATA
This sequence comes from Candidatus Bathyarchaeota archaeon UBA233, assembly GCA_002507245.1. GTDB lineage: Archaea > Thermoproteota > Bathyarchaeia > Bathyarchaeales > UBA233 > UBA233. The sequence continues at coordinate 29,086 of DAZI01000021.1, read as the reverse complement.
AACCAAGTGGCTAACCTCGTTGTATAACGGGCAAAGATGGGGTTTACGGAAATTTATTATAGCGAGGTCAGCCTTTTTTCCAGGTTCCAAACTTCCTATATGCAGGTTCCACGATAGAGCTTTGGCCCCTTCTATTGTAGCCATTTTTAAAACTTGTTCAGCTGGTAGGAGAGTGGGGTTTTTGAACACACCCTTATGGAGAAGAGACGCTGTTTTTATCAAGAAAAACATGTCAGTGTTATTATTCGAGCAAGGGCTGTCAGTGCCAAAGGCAACAGTTACCCCCTTTTTTAGAATTTCAGGTAAGGGGCTTATTCCCGAAGCAAGTTTAAGGTTTGAAACTGGATTATGGGAAACCTTTACGTCTTTCTCTTTCATTACTTGAATATCCTTAGACGTTAAGGATACGCAATGCGCTGCTACAACATCTCTTCCCAATACACCTAAGGAATCTAAGTACTCGAATATGCCGCCTTGAAAACGCACGTTAAAAGCGCTTTCAATTTTCTCTTTTTCGTCTTGCGTTTCCGCCACGTGGATATGCCAGATTATAGGTGCCTCTTTCGAACCATATTTATCGTTTAGTTCTTTAGTAAGTTCTCTTAATTCTTTCATATACTCGGGATCAACTGTATAGGGCGAGTGGGGATCTACACTCACGCGGATCAGTCCATCTTTTTTATTGTGCCAGTTTCGTGCCAGTTGTTCTAAGGTTTTCTTATCTTCCTTTTTTCGCCACGAAAAACATACATGTCCTATCACTCCCCTGAGTCCTATTTGAGCGAACGCTTGGGCCTCGTTTCCGTTTTCTGTGTAATGGTACATAGTATTTACTGTGGTTATACCGCTCATTATTGATTCAACAGCTGTCAATAAGGCTCCCACGTATATATCTTCGCCGCACATGTGTTTTTCCAAAGGCCATATCCATTTTTCAAGCCATTGATGAAGAGGTAAGTCATCCGCATATCCTCGCAGCAAGCTCATAGCTGCATGTTGATGCGTATTTATAAATCCGGGAATTACCACCTTGTTTTTTGCATTTATTCGTAGATATCCAGTTGGATATTTGTGTTTTATTTCTGTAGTTTTTCCTATGTCGATTATTTCTGTATCTTCGATAACTATTGCTCCATCCTTTATGATTTTGTGGTTTTTCATTGTAATTATCGCAGCGTTTTCAATTAGGATGTCCACGTTTTTTCCCTCTTTTATTTGTATAATGTGTCAGTAGTAGGGTTACTCCCGCTGTGAAAAAAACGGCTTCGAAGAATTCATGATGAAGCATGTCGCGTAGATCATACAGTCTTCTCCAGAAAACATAGTGATGCAGAATTAAAAGGCCGCCGAAGGCCAAGAACATAGCTCCCAACTTTGTCTGTTTTGTCATTTGTTCTCTGTTCCAACCTATTGGGATGCTAAAACTTGTATATGTAAATGGTAATTTTAAATGCTGCGAAGACATTGAAGATTAAGAAAGAGGCGCTGTGTGAAATTGAGCAGAATTAACATGGCTATTTGGATTCTCCCTGTTCTAGGATTTTTAGATGTGGTCACCACTTTTTACGTTTCCAGCTTAGGATATCCATTGGAAAGACATGAGGTTGGGCTTTTTGCAAGTTATTTCGCAAGAATGGGGCTGTTGCTATACTATGTTCCGTTATACCTAATAATTCTCTCCATATTCTCCTTTGTTCTGTGGCAAATGAAAAATTCTTTAAATCCGCTTTCTAACATTGACAAGCTCATCTTTGGCTTTCTGATTTTTGTGCTGTGCTTTGTCTACGGAAAGATATCCGCCACTATTGCTTCTAATATCCTGTTGCCCTATTACCTTCAAGGCCGTCTTCTCTTTTCCAAGGACCTCGCAGAAGTCTTCGTCTTTATTGCCTCGGTCTTCCAACTAGTCTGGTTTATTAAGGATGACCTTGTAGGTTTTTACCAAACAGAAGAAGGGGAACTGGAGTAGTTGAATTGGTCAGAGTTTTCTCAAAAAATCGAGGCGTACCTTAGTCAACTTCTTGGCAGCTCTGTGAAAGTTAAGAATGTACGCCCTCTAGGTGCTGGCGAGAAAGAAACAATCAGAGAGGGATTGAAAGGCTTTGGCTATGGGGTTCCATACTTCGTGGAATTTGTGGTTAATGGTAAAACTCAGCAAGTGGTTCTGGAAACTATGCGGAGGGAAGGATTTGGACATGATCATTTCTCTGATAGGGCAGGAATCCTTATCTGGCAAAATTCCTCTTTCAATCGTTTACCTAAACACGTGAAATCCTTAGATGTAGGCTGTTTCACGGTTAACGGGGGACTCAAATCCGTTGGCGACTGCGAAGAGTTCTTTATACTAACAGAATATGTTAGCGGGAAACTTTACTATTATGATTTGGACAGAATCAGAGACACGGATGAGTATACGCCATTAGACGAAGAGCGTTGTTTGGCTCTTTCAGATTATCTTGTTGGCATTCATTCCGCCAAACGCGAGGCACCTTGGCTATATATTCGACGAATACGCGACTTGGTTGGGCACGGCGAATGCATCATGGGGATAATTGATAATTATCCGCAAGACTTGAGCTATATAACTAAGAAAGATTTTATTGAAATCGAAAAGAAATGTGTCGAATGGCGTTGGCGTCTTAAAAAGAAAACACATAGACTCGCCCAAGTACATGGCGACTACCATCCATGGAACATAATGTTTAAGGAAGGAACAGAATTCACGGTGCTTGACAGAAGCCGAGGAGAATGGGGCGAGCCGGCCGATGATGTGACCGCTCTAACTATTAACTATATTTTCTATTCACTACAACGGTATGGCAAACTAGGCGGGGCATTCCAGAAGCTCTTCGATGTTTTCTGGAATAACTATCTGGATAAAACTGAAGACGACGAAATCTTAGAAATTGTTCAGCCTTTTTATGCCTGGAGAAGCCTTGTTGTAGCTTCACCAATATGGTATCCACATATTCCTCTAGAAATCCGAAAAAAACTTTTTAACTTCATCCACAATGTTCTTGAAACCGAAAAATTTGAACTCAAAGCAGTAAACAGCTACCTCAAAGAATAGTCCCTAATAATAAATACAGAGTGGCTGCTATGGGCAACAATTCAGGATGGTGTGTTTGGATCACTGGTCTACCTGGAAGTGGCAAATCAACAATTGCTTTGACTTTGCTTCAAATACTTAGCCGAAAAGGTGTTCGGGCACAAATCTTGTCTTCAGATGCACTTCGAAAAGTTATGACGCCAAATCCCAAGTATTCCCTTGAGGAGCGCAACAATGTCTATGCAACCTTAGTGTTTATTGCAAAACTGTTAACAGAAAATGGCGTAAACACAATAATTGACGCTACGGGAAATCTAAGGCAATATCGTGAAACCGCTCGAAAACAGATTCCACGTTTCATGGAAGCCTATATAAAATGTTCAATTGAAATTTGCATCAAACGTGAAACAAAACGTGGAAAAACCTTTCATGCTCCTGAAAAGATCTATGAGCGAGCTCTAAGAGGGGAAGCCCCTACGGTTCCAGGAATAGGTGTGCCTTACGAAGAACCTTTGCACCCTGAAGTAACAGTTGATTCATCCACTCAAACACCTGAAGAATGTGCTCAGAAGATCTTCAAAAAGATACTCGAACAGTTTTATGCGTAAAAGATTTTAGGATTCGCAGAGCCTAGTGTAATCGTGTGATGGTTTTGGGAGTAAACCTACGCGACCTCGTGCCGAAAACAACCGTTTCTCTCGCAGAATTAAGCGGAAGATCGATTGCCATTGACGCTTACAACGCATTATACCAGTTTCTAGCCATAATTCGCCAACCGGACGGAACTCCGCTTAAAGACCATATGGGAAGAATAACTAGTCACCTAAGCGGTCTCTTATATCGAACCAGCAATCTTGTAGAACTGGGAATAAAACCCATCTACGTCTTTGATGGAATCCCTCCAGCACTAAAAGAGGCCGAAATAAAACGGCGAATGCAAATTAAGGAAGAAGCGTTGATAAAATATGAGCAAGCCATAAAAGAGGGCCGTATAGAAGAAGCACGAATGTATGCTCAAGCAACCTCTAGCTTAAAAGACGAAATGGTAAATGATGCTAAACGTTTGTTAACCGTTCTTGGAATTCCATGGATACAAGCCCCTAGCGAAGGAGAAGCCCAAGCTGCGCATTTAGTAAAACGTGGAGACGCTGATTTCTGCGCTAGTCAGGACTACGACAGTCTCCTCTTTGGGGCTCCACGACTTGTCAGAAATGTAACTATAAGTGGAAGAAGAAAACTGCCACGGAAAAACGTCTACATTGAAGTAATCCCGGAAATAGTTGAACTCGAAAAAGTACTTCGGACGCTTGAAATTACATATGAACAACTCGTTGACATAGGAATACTTGTCGGAACAGACTTCAATCCTCAAGGGGTCAAGGGATTGGGACCGAAAACCGCTCTAAAACTCGTAAAGGAATATGGGAATCTCGAAAATCTCTTGCCACATTTAGAAACCGCTCGTTTTCCAGTTGAACCTCGAAAAATCAAGGAAATTTTTCTAAATCCAAAAGTAACCGATCAATATAAAATTGAATGGAAAACGCCGGATATAGAGGCTGTAATTGATTTTATTTGCAGAGAACGCGACTTTTCCGAAGAACGTGTAAGAAAAGCCGTAGAAAAAATGCTGAAGGGTATCAAGGAAAGCAGAGAAAAGACAACTTTGGAGAGATGGTTCGGTTAAACTTTAAAACCGTATTTCCCCCTTAGGGGTACAAAAGCCACTCCGCCTAGGTTTTCTCTCTTCAACTTTCCATCTTGGAGTTTCGTTATTCTCATAAGCGACTGGAAAAAGCTTGTTCCGCCCACCGGGATAAGCAAGATTCCGTTAACCTTCAACTGTTCTACTAGGGGCTCCGGAATTTCTGGCGCTGCCGCTGTTACAAGGATTCGGTCATAAGGAGCCTTCTCAGGAAACCCCAAAGAACCGTCTCCAGCAATGATTGTCACTCTGTCACCATATCCAACGCGCATGATATTCCTCCTAGCAAAATCTGCAAGTTCTTGAACAATTTCTATTGTATAGATGTGCCCCCACTCGCTTCGCGGTGTTCCACTAGGCGCTACTATCTCAGCTATGGTGCACGCATGCCATCCTGACCCAGCACCAACCTCCAGGATATGCTGTCCCACTTCCAGTTTCAGAGCTTCATTCATTATAGCAACCATGTTTCGCCCAACACAGCATTCACTGTGTTGTGTGGCGCAGAAATTGTCTGTCCATGCCCTATTGGAAGTGGAGTGTCTACGCACGCATGAACCTTAACATTCTCCGGAATGAACTTCTCTCGTGGAACCTTTCTGAACGCGCGAATTATCTCTGGTGAACGCAGAATCCTTTCTCTTATAAGGTTTTGGACAAGTCTCTCCCAGTCGTTCCCCTCCAAATTAAACACCACAAAGTATACAATAACTCCCTAGTCTTAATGATTACGTTTGAAATCTATTTAACAGTCACTGATTTTGCCAAGTTACGTGGCTTGTCTGGATCGTATCCTCTTTCTACAGCCATGTAGTAAGCGAAAAGCTGCAAAGGAACCACGTATGGAATGGGTGACAATACATCTGGAATTCCCTTCTCAATCTCTATGAAATCATCTGCTAAACTCTTGATTTCCTCGTCACCTTCCTCGATTATTGCTATGATGGAAGCACCTCGCGCCTTCATCTCCATGATATTTCCAATAACGGTTTTCCGCGTTGCGTCTGGTGGGCAAACAAACACCACCGGAAAACCAGGCTCCACCAGGCTTATTGGCCCATGTTTACTTTCCCCAGCTGGATAGGCTATGGCTGGCACATAAGCTATTTCCATGAGCTTTAACCGACCTTCTAAAGCGGTTGCCGTGCTTATTCCTCTACCTAAAAAGAAGAATTCCCGTTTATCCTTGTATTTTTTCGCTAACTGTCTAATTTTCTCTTCTTGCTTAACTATAACCCTTTCTACTATGTCAGGTATACGCTCTAATTTCTCCTCAAGAAAATCGATTTCGTCCTGCGAAACTTTTCCACGTTTCTTCGCTAGTCTTAGCGCTAACTGCACTAAAACACAAAGCTGGGCTGTAAAGGTCTTGGTAGCTGCTACACCTATTTCTGGGCCTGACTGTTGGCATATATATACCCGAGAAACTCGTGTTAGCGTTGACCCAATCACATTTGTCAATCCTAAGACCGTAGCTGCTCTATGTCTTGCAGCTTCAACAGCTGCTAACGTGTCGGCGGTTTCGCCTGACTGGCTTACAGCTAGAATTGTGCTTTCAATGTTTGCAGATTTGCCATGCTGTTCAGCGAATTCCGATGCAATTATGGGATAAGTAGCACGATATGCAAGTTTAGAGAACATATACGATGCGGCTAAACACGCATGATAAGAAGTTCCACATGCCACGAGAAAAACTTCTTTTGCCCTGTCCAAAAAGGTTGTCATTAACTCCAAATAATGCTCCTGTAACCTCAAAGTGTTCCGAAGGGCTAAGGGTTGTTCATGGATTTCTTTAAGCATGAAATGCGGGTAACCCTGTTTTTCAGCCATCTCCGGTGTCCAGTCGATTATCTCTGGCTCACGTTTCACGATACTCAGATCTGCAATTTTCCGAATTTCAAATCCATCACTTGTAATTGTAACAAGCTCCCCATCTTCAACAACCACTGCTTTACTGGTTAATGGGAGAAAGGCTGGAATGTCTGAAGCACAGTAAACGGCATTTTCGCCTATTCCAAGGACTAGAGGGCTCTCATTTCGAGCGCAAACAATTTTATTCGGCTCCATAGTTGAGATGACAGCGATAGCATAGGAACCTTCAAGCATCTTCAAAGCTTCGGCAACAGCTTCTATTAATGCTAAAGATCGCTGCTTGATCAATTCCTCAATGAGATGTACTATTACCTCAGTGTCCGTTTTAGACCGAAAAACATGTCCTTTATCTTCAAGTTCCTTCTTTATAAGAGCATAGTTCTCGATGATTCCGTTATGAACAACGGCTATCTGTTCTGTGCAGTCTACATGTGGATGCGCGTTAACCTGTAAAGGCGCTCCATGCGTAGCCCATCGCGTATGTCCTATTCCTATGTTTCCAGGCAAATCATTCAAGTTAAGTTTTTTATGAACTTCATCAATTTTACCTGCATCCTTTTTTATGAATAACCTTCCCTCATGTACTGTGACTTCTCCAACCGAGTCGTATCCTCGGTATTCAAGCCTTTTTAATGCTGAATGAATGGTTTCTGCGACATTTCCGTCTTTTAAAGCACATCCAAATATTCCACACATTTCCAAAGTCTCCAGCTAAATGTTTGTCTTTTTTTAAATTCAAGGGTATGTGATTGGAAACGGTGTAGTATAAGGTTTTTTAGGAGAATTGTTTGGCTTCTAAAAACTTTTTATTAATGGTTGATTTTAACGTCTTGTGTGCATAATTGAGGAGTATTATAAACATTTTTATAATGGAAAAATATAACCCTCCTATCCGTGAAAAAGAGCATGAAACGAAAGCTTCTTATCGATTTACATGAGGGACGTCAGAAAGTAAAGGATATACTTATCATTGATGTTCCACAAAAGCTTAGGTTAATTCTCAATCCGCTGTCATGGCAAATTTTAACTTTGCTCATTGAAAAAGAAAAGTATCCTATGGAGATCGCTAAAGAACTTGGTGTTCATGAGCAAAAGGTGTACTATCACATACGAAAACTAGCTAAAGCTGGTGCTATAAGAATTGTTAGGGAAGAAGAAAAGAAAGGGGCTACCGCCAAATATTATCGAGCGGTTTCCACAGCTTTTGGCATAGAATTTCCTAAAAAATACCGCGAAGTTAGAAAAGCAACCATTCACTTAGATGAAAAACTTAGGCGATTTTTCAGCATTTTCATAAACCAAAACATGGAGTTTAACGGCAAGATAGTCGTTGGAAGTCCTATTCCTCACGGGCCATTCAAGACAAGTGCGAGAGACGGGCATTATGCTGCGCACTTGACCTTCTTTTTAGGGCAATTTTGCGAACTCCCAGAAGATTTCATAATAAAGCTTGACGTTGACGTTAAAGCTGAAAAAGAAGAGAAAAACAACCTAATTCTTGTTGGCGGTCCAGGAACAAACCTTCTGACACAGGAGGTTAATGAACATCTTCCAATTCGGTTTAACATGAAAGCTTCTAAACATGGCTTTCTCTTCGGTGGACTAGTTTCCGACAAGACTGGAAATGTTTACACTGCCGATACTGTAGGAATAATCGCTAAAATCCTAAATCCATGGGACAAAGATAAACGCATAGTTGTTTTGGCCGGCAACAAAGCTGTAGGTACAAAAGCATGCGTTCTTGCAATCACAAAATTCTGGAGAAAAACTTTACGGAAATATACTGAGGATGATCCCTTTGCAACAGTCATTCAAGGCTTCGATTTGGATGGTGACGGAAAAGTGGACTCTATAGATGTCCTCGAGTGAAGGAGAGTACGATGCCTAGAAGAACTGATAGGCGAATAAGTGAAACGGTAACCGCCTATGGGCATCAAAACATATTGGCAACCCATAGAACAACTTTCGAAATTACTAGGAGATCGAAACTGACGCGACGCGGGGATTGCATAGTCGCTGTAAGAGCCGACAAAGCATTAGTGGACTTAAACTCAAACTTTAAAAAAGCAGCAAGAAACGAACGCGCAAAGATCCTAATAACCATCGAAGCAAACGGGCTGCGCGAAACAATTCAAGCATATGGAAATCCGAAACTAACTTTAACCAATAAAACTGACATGGTTATACGTAAAAGTAACTTCATATGCGATAGAACCTTGGCCATAAGAGCCAACAAAGCCGCTAAAGATTTTTCAAGAAAGCTTATTCAAAAACTGCAAAATCCCAACCAGAAAGTATTGATAATATTAACAATTGAACATGGCGGGCCCGCCGGGAATTGAACCCGGGACCTACGGGTTAAGAGCCTCAACCACCCGCCTTTAGCGGAGAGTCCGCCGCTCTACCTTGCTGAGCTACGGGCCCCATTTAATGAGTCTGCGTATAAAATGGTTCGCAACTAGGGTTTATAAGTTTAGTTTTCACTTTTTTCTTCAACGTTCGCCTTAAGGAGGAAGATAACTGGTTGGGTGAGCTTGTCCTTATTGGGCTGGGATTATATAATGAAAATGATCTGACATTGCGTGGAATCAGAGAAGCGAAAAGCGCAGATGAAGTATTTGCCGAGTTTTATACAAGTCTGATGCCGGGATTAGCTTTGTCAAACCTTGAGTCAGTTATAGGTAGAAAAATTATGGTTCTTTCACGTAAAGACCTGGAAGAAGATTGTGGCGAAAAAATTTTAGCTATCGCTAAGAACGGAAAAGCTGCTTTGTTGATTCCCGGCGACCCACTAGTTGCTACTACTCATGTAGAACTGTGTATACGTGCTGTAAAAGAAGGTATCAAAACAAGAATTGTACATAATGCTTCTATCATATCAGCTATTGCCGGTATCTGTGGCTTACAAAACTATAAGTTCGGAAGAAGCGTTTCCATACCCTTTCCACACGGCGAAATACTTTCTGAAACTCCTTACGAAGTTATTAAACAAAATCAGCAATTTGGGCTTCATACACTATGTTTTCTAGATATAAACGCTGAAGAAAAACGTTACATGTCCATTAACGAAGGGTTAGCGATTCTTTCTAAAATTGAGTTAAATCGAGGCGAAAAAGTTATTACAGCGGACACGCTTGCCGTGGGGATAGCTCGTGCAGGCTGTCCTGATGAGATTGTAAAAGCAGACTTCGTAAACAAACTTTCTAGCCTTAACTTTGGACAACCACCTCATTGTTTAGTTTTTCCAGGTAAACTTCATTTCATGGAAGCAGAAGCGCTTATAGTTCTCTGCAACGCTCCTGAGAGCATCATGGAGCTGACTTTACAATGACAAAAACAGCGGAAATACGCGCTCTTGTTTTTAAATACTTGACTGGTGTGGAACAGGTATTCAGCGAACTAAAAGTGATTGTTGACCAACCAGAAGTTTTCGAAGTAATAGATTGCGCAAAAAGATACTTAAGTGATGCCAAGTTCTTCGCAGATCAGGGTAAATTTAAAACAGCCCTTGTTTCTGTTGTTTACTGTGAAGGTTTACTTGACGCATTGAAAATGCTGAAAGTTGTTGAGTTCTCTTGGTCTTTTGCCAAGAATCATGAACAAAGTTGACGATAGTTTCCAAATAGAAAAATCATACCGAAGCATTATCCACAAAGTTTTAGAAGTCTGGAAGGGTAACAGTATTAAAGAAGTATGTGAACCTAATCATGCGCTTTAATATTCCTTATTTTAACGGTTTTCTTGTTGGAAGTCTAATGGGAATAATTATTATTACCATGTGTACATCCTTCAGCTCCCAATTTAATGTTAGTGTTCCTCTCAGTAGTTTTCTTATAATAACCTCGGGAGGATACACTATTCGCGGAAACTTTAGTTCTATTCAAGAAGCGATTAACACAGCTAAAGAACACTCGAAAATTTATGTCCCCGCTGGCGTATACTTCGAACATTTAATAGTAAACAAAACAGTATCTTTGATCGGTGAAAATATCTCCACAACCATCATTGACGGCAGCAACAACGGAACAGTTGTAACGGTTACTGCCGACAACGTTCTTATAACTGGCTTCACTATTCAAAACAGCGGTTGGGGCTGGACTAGAAACGGCATTTACGTTTACAAAGCTGACAATTGCGAGATAAGCACTAACCTCTTAATTAAAAACTGTCACAATATTCGACTGAACTATTCCCAAAATTCTCGCGTATTAAAAAATATGATATATGGAGATGGCTATGGAATTAGACTGATAAACTGTGTCAACTCCACAGTTCAAGACAACTATGTTCAGGATTGTATAGGCGGAGTTCACCTTCAAAACGCAACGAAATGTATAGTAAAGAAGAATACCCTTGTCCTGAATAACCAAGGAATTCGCCTTTATTCTCCATGCGTCAACAATGTTATAACAGAAAACATGGTCTATAATAATACGTACGACGGCATGATTGAAGCTATGCCTGGAAACACAACCTTTTCAAACAACCTTTTCTTTCACAATAATTTCATTAACAATTCCAATTCGTTTATATGCAAAGTTCCCGGCAATATCTGGAATAAAGCCTACCCTCTAGGAGGAAACTATTGGAGCCGATACGCAGGAAGCGATTTATATAGTGGTCCTTATCAAAACGAAACTGGAAGCGACGGCATAGGTGACACATCATACTTTGTTAGCCTAAACAACTTTGACTATTTCCCTCTCATGAATCCCTGGAGCATGGCTCCAATACATAACATTGCCACAGGCATAGGATACAGTACAATTCAAGAAGCGATAAATGCGTCAGAAACCTCAGATGGACATGTATTGTATGTCGCTTCTGGATTGTACATTGAAAACGTTAATGTTTACAAGTCGCTATGGCTGATTGGGGAGGATCCGATAACAACAATAGTTGATGGTGCAAAAGTTGGAACAGTGCTAACTATCAGCGTTGACAATGTTACGGTTAAAGGCTTCACTATACGCAATAGCGGATTAATGCTTCCACCTTACGGAATGGACTGCGGGGTTCTCTTAGACCATGTTAGTGGATGCAATCTAAGCCAAAACGTTATAACAAATAATCTGATCGGGCTTTACCTATTATTCTCCAAAAATAACATTCTAGATCAAAATACTGTCCATTCTAACATGGAAGAAGGAATATGTCTTTGGTATTCTGGAAATAACACATTGATTGGAAATCAGATATTCAATAACTCATATAACTTCGAAGTTTCCGGAAAAAGTTTTGCAGATTTTAACAATACTGTCGACACAACAAACACTGTTAATGGAAAGCCCATTCGATATTTAATCAATGTGGAAAACATGATTTATGATCAGACCTCGCTAGGCGCATTTTACCTAATTAACTGTCAGAATATAACAGTATCTAACCTTAACCTAACAAGAAACGGAAACGGGGTTCTCCTTTACAATACAAGAAACTCCAAAATAACAAACATGAGCCTTTCAGAGAACAAATACGGTGTACATATACAAAACTCCTTCAATATCACTATAACCTATAATAATTGTTCAAAAAACTGGGTCGGAATACTCGTTCAAGACTCAATGTACAACAACATTTGGGCGAACACCGTTGCAAACAACGAAAAAGGAATCTCTTTATATGAAGCAGATAATAACCTCATCACGGAAAACACAATCTTAAATAACCTTTATGGGATTCGTCTTTTCAGTTCAAGCTTTAACAAAGCATTTCATAACAACATTATCGAAAACACGAACCAAGTAGATGTGATAAATTCATATCAAAATTCCTGGGATAATGGCTTGGAAGGAAACTTCTGGAGCGACTATACTGGAACCGATGCAAACAAAAATGGTTTAGGAGATATGCCCTACGTTATTTCTAAACTAGAAAGCGACTCCTATCCCCTTTTTGGCTTATTTCAAAACTTCACCTTTTTCCACAATAATAGCATGTATAAAGTAACAGTTATCAGCAACTCCACTATACTTAGCCTCAAGTTTAACCCGAAAAACGGCACAATAAGAATTATAGTTAAAGTTGAAAACGGAGCCTATGGGTTCTGCAGGATCCGCATCCCTCGCTCTCTAATAAATTCTCAAAATATCACAGTGATAATCGATAATGGGGATATCTTGCCGCTTTTCCTCAATTGTTCCATTTACGATAATGAACTTTACAGATGGATATACTTCGCCTATCCTCATACTACTCATGAAATATCAATAATTCCTGAATTTTCACCAAAATTTCATATTCTAATCCCAATCTTGTTTACAATCACGTTTTCAGTTATAATTGCCTGTAAATCTACGTTCCCACGTGAAAAATTGCCTGACAATTGAATTTTGAACGCATTTTTAAAAACCGTTATAGAACTTATTTCCACATAAGTTTTAAGTGGCCTTTAACTATAAGAGTATATCCCGAAATTTGATTAAATTGGAGAAAAGAAAATTTTGAATAAAAAAATTTTTGATTCTAAATATCTCTTTGCATTGATGCTAATAATTCTTTTAACATTCAACTTTTGGCTAATATTTCCATCAGCTGCGGAACTTCCACCAGGCTCTGATACTATGACCTTTACCTCTGGTGAAAAAGTCACTTTCAGTAGTAACGTTGAAATGACAGTTAAAAGCACAACACAAATGACGTTTCGATCTAATATTACAATGAAGTTTGGCACGGGAATCAGGATACAGTTCATGGCGCCAAGTGGCATAATACAACCATGTGATACCTATAACATTGTTTCTGGGCTTCTCCCCGCACCATGCAGTTGGTGGGAGCTAATAGACCAAGTTAGCGGTAAACCCACAGGCATAGAATTCCACGTGGATTGGGCTGACCCTCCAGCGCTGTTTCACATAGATCTGGTGATGCCTGGACCAACGCCAGTGAACCCAGAACTCCCAGTAACTGCAGAACTAAAGGTCGACTCTATAGCGCCTTGCGACTACTTTGTGGTCCATTGGCCTGAACACTGGTGGCCTTTACCCTGCTCTTGGTGGGAGATAATCTGGCCGATAGAATGGTCTGGTATTGAGTTCCATGTAGACTGGACTAATGAGAGTTGTGAGTTTCACATCGACCAAGTGATTCCAGAAACTGTTCCACCACTAGAAATACCAGTATATGAAGTGATAGCAGTACAAAAAATTGAAGTAATTGAACCTTGCGACTACTTCGTTGTTGAAGACCCGCCAGACTGGTATCCGTTGCCCTGCAGCTGGTGGGAAATACTTGACCCCGACACAGGCACTCCAACAGGCTACGAGTTCCATGTAGACTGGACTAATGAGAGTTGTGAGTTTCACATCGACCAAGTGACCCCTGAGCCATATATCCTTCCATATCCAGTACCTCGCGTCGTGGCACAACAAAAAATAATTGAAATTGCCCCTTGTGACTGGCTCCAAGTTGTGGATCCCTTAGCCTTTATACCTGACCCCTGTACATGGTGGGAAGTAATAGATGATGTTGGCAATCCAACAGGACTAGAATTTCACGTTGACATATCATACCAAGATGGAACCTTCCATACAGACCAAGTACTGCCTGGCCCATCACTAGTAATTCCTTGGGGCCCATCATACACTCTTAGAGTTAGAAAGAAGATTGACATAATACAACCCTGTGACTGGTTCATAGTCGATGACCCCGCACTCACCCCTGAACCTTGCTCTTGGTGGAAAATAACAGACCCATACCTTGGCTTAGACATAGAATTCCATGTTGATGAATCTGCTGCTGGCGGAATCTTCCATATAGACCAAGTGTTACCCGGGCCCATTGAAATTCCCCCATCATATAACCTAACAGCGGAAAGAAAAATAGACAATATTCAACCCTGCGACTGGTTTAAAGTCCTCGACCCATCAAGCTGGGTTCCCGAACCCTGCTCGTGGTGGAGGATCGTTTGGCCAATAGAATGGGCTGGCATATACTTCCATGTAGATGCAAACGACGGAATTGGAATGTTCCATATTGACAAGGTAGAACCAGATCTGCCGCCTCCACCCATTCCACCGCCATGGAACGTGACAGCAGAACCATCTGAACCACCGCCAAAACCTTGGTACATGAAACCTCCTTATCCAGATTACGCTCCAAACGGAATGCCAGACTTTGACCAGAGACAATGGGGCACCTACAACTGGACTAACGGCGGCTTATGGAGCCACTGCGGACCCGTAGCCGTTGCTAATTCACTATGGTGGCTCGACTCAGAATTCGAAAAAAACACAACTCCTCCGCCAAAAATCGTTGACACATACCCCCTCGTACAATCCTACCAACCAAGCTGGGACGATCACGACCCACAAAATGTTCCACCCTTAGTGGAGCATTTAGCATGGCTAATGGACACAGACGGTAGAAGAACAGGGCTACTACATTATGGCACAAACGTCTTTGACATGCAAGCCGGAATTACTCATTACCTCTCATGGAGCGGCGTAAACCCACTCGGCGACGTAGACGGCGACGGAAACGTCACCAGCAAAGACGTAGCAATTGTTCAAGCCGCCATAGGGGCAACCCCTGGAACCCCAGGCTGGGACCTCCGCGCAGATATATGGCCTGAAACAGTAACTGGACCGTACACTGCTGACAACATAATTGACAACAACGACCTATCTCTGGTTCAAGCAAACCTAGGCGCAACGGGGCAATTCTACGAACACACCATAATAGCGCCCCTATGGGAAACCATCGTAGAAGAAGTTGAGAAATGCCAAGATGTCGTTCTTCTAATTGCCCCATGGTACTACGATGAAAACACTGGAACATGGTACCGCTCCGACGAAGACGCCCACTTCGTAACTGTAGCAGGAATAAATGGAACAACATGGGAAATAGTGCTAAGCGACCCAATACGCGATAATGCAGAAGCCGGAGGCTCAGGAGATGTCCCGGTAACTCACCCTCACCTTCCACCAGAACCACCATACACAACCCACAACAACGCAAGCCTTGTTTCACACGACGCATACAACGTAACTATTGACCCCTGTCCAGGCGGGCCCTTAACAATAGTTAACTATCCATGTCGACTAGGGCCATATCCCATTTGGAGAGTGCAAATAGAAGCCGCTGTCATAACTTCACCCTACGCCATACACGATATTGCTGTAACAAACCTGACAAGTTGTTACGGCTCAACAATTCTTACTCAAAACTACACCTATAACGTTAACATAACAGTGACAAACGAAGGCAGCGCGCCTGAAACGTTCACTCTGACAATCTACTGGAACTTAACTCACGTGATAAACTCGACCACAGTGTCACTAAACATTGGTGAAACAAAAGTTGTTCAATTGCAATGGAATACTACGGGATACCAACGATACGCTAACTATACATTAAGCGCTCATGCTACACCCGTACCTGGTGAAATAGACACAACTGACAACACTTTCATAGATGCACGTAGTATGGTAATGACGTATCCAGGCGACATTAACGCTGACAAAAAGATCGACATAGTTGATGTAGCCAATATCGCTGCGCTCTTTGGCGTGAACTACCCTGACCCGCGATACAACCCTAACTGCGACATAACATGCGACGGAAAGATAGATATAGTAGACGTGGCTACCTCAGCCATAAGCTTTGGTTACATAGAGCCATAATCCTTCCTTTTTTTAAAATCAATAAATAACTAACGTTTAAGTAAATAGTTCTTTTCAGGTTTGGAGCAAAAGTATGGCTTTAGCTAAGTCTCCACCGCTCTCTTCCAAGGCTTTTCTAGCCTCTTCAATGCTTTTACCCGTTTGGTCAGCAACAAGCCTAACATCCTCTTCTGGAATCTCAAGTTTTTGCTTGATTTGTTTCTCAACTATTTTTTCACCTGTTATCTGAAAAATCTGCTGCCCCCGAAGCTTTAAAACAGCAACTTCCGGATTCTCAATTACAATTTCTTTAGTGCTAGTTCTAACGATGACCTCTTCTACGTCTGAAAGGGTATCCATGCTTAAACCTATCCGCTGCATCATTCTCCTAGCTTCGCGGGGACTAATTTTTCTGCGCAATAACAACCGCTCCAAACACATTTTATCTAACAAGTTTTATGCATTAAGTTTCCTTTATTCCTTTCCGCGTACGAACAGCAATACCAGTGTTAAACCTTTTCATTTCCTCTCCGGTTAGAATGGCCTTTCCAACCGCTAAAAGTACGCCATTGCCATCCAATATTAAAACTTCTTCATTCGGGCGAATTTCCTTATCTGCGATCTCTACATGTTTCGCAAATAGATTTCTCCCCTCAGCAACAAAGCTGACTGCATCTTCACTAACTCTCACCTTACATTTCAATAGTTCACTTTTCTCCACCAACCTTTTTGCCCCCTCGATGGTCAAGGAGAAAAAACCATCTTTCGGACGAAGCGTAGCGAGTAAGATATCTTCCAAAAAAACATGTCGAATTCTACCCGTCCTCTTTGAATAAACTATCTGAACATCATCTGGAAAGAGAATTTTACCAATGTCCTTCCCAAACTGATAATCTGCGATACTTCTAATCCTCTGAATAGCGTCTTCCTCATTTAAATGTCCCATTTCGTCACCTATTTCTAGGATTGTTCGACAAGTATAAAGAAGAGGAAGAAAATAACTGTTTTAGGTGCAAGTCTATTGCGATGCGAAGTTTGCGGAAGAAAGATCTTTGGTACACCCCACCGAGTGATGATAGAAGGCGCTAAAATGACAGTATGCAACAAATGTGCAAAACTCGGCTCTGGAACATGGGAAATAAAACCAAGTCGCCCTCTACATAAGCCCCCATCAGTTTCAAAATCACCTTTTCCACGTGCGAGTTTTCAAGCCAAATCCTTTTCTCCAAAAATGACGGAACTCCAGATAGAATTGGTTGAAGATTTTAGTGCGAGAGTAAGAAAGGCTCGGGAAAAACTAGGCTGGTCTCACGAAGATCTGGGTAAGAAGATAAATGAAAAGGTTTCTGTATTGAAAAAAATTGAAGCTGGAAAAATGACGCCGGACATGAAATTAGCCATGAAATTGGAACATGTATTGAAAATTAAGCTTATTACCCCGTTAGCCGAGCCTAAACCCCATCCAACTTACAAGAAAACAACAGTTCACGAATTAACCCTTGGCGATCTAATAAATTTCAAGGAGGAAAAAACGGAGGACGAGAAAAAACGAGAGCAATCATAATCCAGCGCCGCGAAAGACATGAATCCTCTAGCCTAGAAGAGCTTTATAATCTTGCAGAATCAGCAGGCTACACCGTGGTAGCCGAGATTGAACAGGTGAGGAAGCCGCATCCTAAATATCAAATTGGAAGTGGAAAAGTAAAAGAACTCGCTGAAATTGTAAAGGAGAAGAAGGCGGAACGAATAATTTTTGATAATCCATTGAAACCGGTTCAAGCTTATAACCTAGCCAAAGCCACAGGCGTAGAAGCCATAGATCGTTTTCAACTAATTCTCGAAATTTTCGCCAAAAGAGCTTCCACAACCGAGGCTAAACTCCAAATTCAACTAGCAAAACTGAAATATGAACTGGCTCACGCTAAGGAAAAGGTTAGACTAGCAAAAAAGGGTGAGCAGCCAGGATTCATGGGATTAGGCGCTTATGAGGTAGATATTTACTACGAAACCGTAAAACGTGGGATCCACACCATACAACAAAAGCTAAGAAAGATCCGTAAAAAACGAAGGCTGCATCGAGCTCGAAGACTAGAGTTGGGCTTCTCATGCATTTCTCTAGCTGGCTATACTAACGCTGGTAAAAGCTCCCTTTTTAAAGCGCTTACCCAAGAAAACGTTCCAATAGACAATGGATTATTTACCACTCTTTCAACAACCACCCGTCTAGCTTTTCTTCATGGAAAGAAAATCCTATTAACCGACACAGTAGGTTTCATCGATCGATTACCAATAACCCTCATCGAGGCTTTCCGTTCAACATTAGAAGAAACAATTTTCTCCGACCTGATTCTCCTCGTCGTTGACTTTAGTGAAGCATTAGAAATGATTGAAAAGAAAATTTCTTGCTGCTTCGAAACCATTGAACAAATTGAAGCATCAGGCATCCCAATTGTTACCGCCCTCAACAAAATCGATCTATTAACAGAAGTGGAAATTCAACAAAAACTTGAAAACCTAAAAAATCTAGTGCCCAACCCGGTTCCCATATCAGCAGTTCATAGATTAAACCTAGAATCCCTCAAACAAGAAATAGCTAAGAACCTGCAGAACTACGTAAAAGCCTCCCTTTCAATACCCTTAAACGACGAAACAATGTCCTTCCTCTCATGGCTACATAACCGAACACACGTTCAATCCCTAAAATACAAAGCTGATACTGCAAACGTGGTTTTTGAAGCAATTCCTCCTTTCGCCAACAAAGTAAGGAACTACGTAAAAGAGCACGATGGAACCTTTACAATAATCCAAACCTAATCACAAAAACCAGACCAGTGGAGGAATAACCTTGCCCAGAATATACGTTCTAAGATGGGGACACCGGCCAAAAAGGGATAAACGCCTAACTACTCATGCAGCCCTAACAGCCAGAGCACTCGGCGCATCCGGCTTCATACTCGCAGACATCAAAGACCCCAAAATTGAACAAACAATAAAGAAAGTAGTTCAACAATGGGGGGGAAGTTTTCATTTTCAAATGGGCATTCCATGGAAAACCGTCGTGAAAGAATGGAAAGCTAAAAATGGCATAGTCGTACACTTAACCGCCTACGGTGAAAACATTCAAACAAGCAACGTTCTGCAACGAATAAAAACAACCGGAAAAAACGTTTTAGTCATAATTGGAAGCAAAAAAGTTCCCAGAGAATTTTTCTCACCCAAAATCTCAGACTTCAACGTAGCCATTGGAAACCAGCCACACTCCGAATGCTCAAGCCTAGCAGTCTTCCTCGACCGATACTTCGAAGGAAAAGAACTAACAAAAAAATTCGAAAATGCAAAAATAAGGATAATCCCTCAAAAACATGGAAAGAAAACAACCAAATCCTAGTTGGAGCCTCGGGCGGGCTTCGAACCCGCGACCCTCGCCTTACCAAGGCGATGCCCTATCCAGGCTAGGCCACCGAGGCCTACTTTCATGTTTAACAAAACCATTTTTAAAGAGTTTTTGGTTAACATATCCTCCGTCAACCCAACAACATTATCCAAACATTACCCTGTACTAGTTCAAAATTATTAATAAAAATTAAAAAAGAAGGAGTTTTAGGGAGATGTTGCTGGTGGAGCAGTGGGCTTTGACCTTCGCACTAGATATACTACTACGCCTATTCCCATGAAGAAGAAGCCTATGGCCGCTATTATCCAGCTCCAACCTTGCAATCCAAAGAGCGATCGAAGTGACTCCATTATTCCTAACAAGTTGTCTTCAAAAGACTGTCCAGTTTCAGTGTCGTATTTAAGCGATTCCAACGTGTAGTTTAACGCCAATTCGTAATGGGTCTTTGCGTTTTCAAAATCTCCATATTCGTAGTTTCTGTCGCCTAACGCCTTTTCCGTCATACCTTTTATCCAGAACTCCCTTGCCTTCGCACTCATTGTGAAGAGATACAAAGTTGGCGAGTAAGCGTTTATCCATGTTTCCACCTGTGTTCTGTAGTCTTGGGCGTCAGCTTGATCCTGCGAGTATACCGCGAGGTCTGAATAATAATACGCTCGTGTTCTTATGAGGTCTCCTCCCGGTGATTTGTAGTAGGATATATAGATGGTGTAGGAGTGAACAACGAGGTTGCTAACCGTTGTTGGAATTGGTACGACAACTTCGAAGGTGTGGGATTGACCTGGCTGTATTAACTTGTCGATTTCAGTTGAAGTGCGGTTTGCAGCCTCCCAGTCCGTCTGCATACGCACTGTAACATAAGCTTTCTCGCCAAGATCGTTGTAAACCGTTACCAGCGCTTTGGCCTCTGTTCCTACCAAGTAAGCGTTAACCGATTGGCCATAGTAGGCATCATCTCCTTTGTAGTTGGGGTCAAGCCACATTATCGATGAAAGTCTAGCTTCAACGGGCGATACGATAGGTGCAATCATCAGTATGAAAGCTAAAGTTGAAATCAACACTAGAAATTTCTTATTCATTTCCCCCTCTCTCCGTGTAAACCGGTTTGCATGTTACTGCTATATAAAATCTTCGGGAAAAATTTATTTCGATGTGGAAATGCTTAACTTGAACCTTTAACAGAAAATTGTACGAACCTTCAAAAGGCGGGGGTGTCCGAGTGGTCAAAGGAGGCAGGCTTAGGACCTGCTGCCGTAGGGCTGCGTGGGTTCGAACCCCACCCCCCGCACTAAATTTGCCAAAGAGATTTACGCTCCATAAACTCCTTATACGAAGGAAGATAATTTAGGGTATAAATGCCAGCAGGAACGGCATGACTGTCTTATGGCGGGGGATAACCTTTCGGTTTTCCGGGTGTAGCTCTTTCCCAGTAGTATAGAAATAGGTCCTTGCACCACTTGTGAGATCTATCGTCCGTTGACCCGAATCCAATGTGGTCCATGCTTTTATCTGTAGTTGGGAAGGCGACACGAGCTTGCTTCTCAGACATTGCTATGATTACATCAACTTTCTGTAATGTCCTCCTCTGGATGAGAGGGATTGCAGGTATAGGCTTAAAACCTGGTGGAGGAGTCATGTCTTTCGGCAATATTAGCCTAAACTTGACCCCTCGTTTGACTGCCTCCTCTAGGAAAGGTAGGGTGCTCATGAGTACTTGGTTGGAGAGAATCCATACGTATTCTTGTGCCGCCTGAATGAGGTTCTCCACGCTGTGGAATGCGACCATGACGTCATCCGTGAATGTGCAATTCAAGAGGTCGCCGATTCTATTTATGAATTCGTGAGGCAAGTGCGATATGGTGTGAGTGGTGAAGTAGTCTCTGTGTTTTGAGATGAAATCGAAGCTTGGAAGCAAGGACAAAGTAAGCTCGCCAAATGGTGTAAGCTTGTATAAGCCTTCAACATCCTTCTCTACTAATTTAGCTTCGCTTAGTCTTTGCAAGTGTCTCGATGCTTCTGTAACGGTCATATCCAGTCTCTTAGATATGTGCGACAACTTCAGCCTCTGCTTCTGGATTTCTGACATAATATTTATTCTCTCGCTGCTAGACAATTCAAATAGTAGCTTTGATAACCTATCCATGTCTTCTCACTTCTTTAGCATCAATACTGAAGTTTTAGGACTATTACTAAAGTCTACGCTTGGTTCTTAAAATAGGTTAATCTGACTGAGCGTTACATTGTTTTTCAGAAAGAGGAAAAGAAGATGTCAATCAGATCTAAAAAGGAGGTTGAACATATGTTCTCTATTGAATTGAAGTCTAGGGCTTACATTAAGCGTGTTGCGATGTCAAACGATGTCGAGGATAGGGTGTTGATCGAGGGTTTCCTTGGCGAACTAGAGGAGTTAAACTTCATCGAAGGAGTCATGCTCGAGATAAAGGGAATCAACGGAATCCTAAGAATAGACTTGAAGAAGGAAGAGTTGAGAAAATTGCTTCAAAAAGGAAGGTACAGGAGCCAGCGATAATGAAAGCAATATGTTATATGTGGAAGTGTTGAATGATGAATCTGAAGAAGATTATTACATGGTTTTTGAAATTTTTATTGTTTTTAATAGTGCTTGCGGGTTTCGTTGCATCTGTTGTATCTGCGGTGATTACTGTTGTTCCGGATTCGTCTGTAAGTAAAGTAAATATGCTAGGATACAGATCGCATTGTTCTTTTGTGCCCATAAGCACGATAATTCTTGTTGTCATAGCCCTTGTATTTGGCTTTATTTTTGTGAGAATCTATGTAACAAAGGTCCTCAGATTGTAAGCACACTTGCAAAGGAGATATAATGGAGATGGGTGAAATGAAAAAGGCAGTAGTAATTTGTGACTCAATGTTTGGCAATACAGAAAGGATAGCCAGAGCCTTTGCACAGGGTATGGCGAAGCAAGGGATTAAGGTTGACTGCGTCAGAGTAGATGAAGTCGTTATCGATAAACTGGTTGAATACGATTTTCTCGCAATTGGCGGTCCCACCCATAGACTTGGTATATCTGAACCAATGAAAGAATTTCTTGAAGAGTTAAAAACCATTGATATTAGCGGTAAAAAAGGGTTTTGTTTCGATACTAGAGTGCAATCCCGTTTCAATAGATTTGACTTGAACAGTGCAGCCAAAAGAATTGAGAAAAGAATGAAAATAGTGCAAGGAAGAGAGGGCCCTCTCGAAGAAGGTACGGAAAAAATGTTTGAACAAATCGGGGGCGAGGTCGCAAAGCTTCTTCAAAGGAGATGAGATTTTGTTTTCTTCCTATACTTCGAATCAAAAAAGTGCTATAGCCACTTTCCTCTTTGCTGCGCTCTGGGCGCTTATATCCCTTGAGATAGCCATTAGAATGGGTCTACAGTCACCTTCTGCCTTAACGGTATTTGCAATAATGACCATCATCGCTTGGATACTGATTCCATTCTATCTCAAAAAAATTAAGCTAGTTTTCATCATAGGAATAATTGTCTTAGTTCTTGGTTTAATTGGACTCTTTGCGAGCCCAGGTAGCCCTCCATGGTACAGTTTCTCCAATCCAATAAGCGTCGTAAAAGAGGGTTCATTTGTCTTGAATGGATTGGCCTGCATATACTTCAGCTACAAATCTTACAAGGAACTTTCGCGAACGGATATTCCATGAATAAAAAGGTTGCTATCGTCGCACTTCCCATTTGTGGCGTTGGTGTGGTGCTACGTTGGTATGGTATTATAATGGCTTTCAAGTAGCAGCTCAGCTTCTGTGGAGAGAATTAGCATGGCTACCCCATATGGATATTGATGATTGGGGCTTTTCCGTCACATGGCTCCATTCGCTGAGGTCACTTGTTTCTCATACACTTGTAGGCTTGGGGGCCCCTCCCCCCTAGGAGTTTATATAATTTGTTTATACAAAATGTTTAACTCAGTTCATGTGAACTCATGGAAAGAATCGATTAGCTAGTTATGCATTGGTGATTTGTTTTGTTTCCATTTCTTTAAATAATTCCCTTTATAAAGCTGTAAGTAGTTGATGAGCGAAATAGGCTGGAATAGTTAGTTGAAAATGAGTAGAAATATAAAACTTGTTGATGGAAACTCTACAGGTATAAAGAAACCCGCTAAAGTAGAGAAACGAAGGAGACTCATTAACATAGTAGTAATATTAAGTATTCTT
Organism: Candidatus Bathyarchaeota archaeon UBA233; assembly: GCA_002507245.1. GTDB lineage: Archaea > Thermoproteota > Bathyarchaeia > Bathyarchaeales > UBA233 > UBA233. Next base: position 5,271 of record DAZI01000021.1, on the reverse strand, counting down.
GCTTTAGCCATAGTGGCTGGCTGGTACACTTATCAATTAAGAAGTCTAAATGAAACTCCAGAGACGGCTGAACAAGAGTCCCTTGGGGTTCTAGCTCCTAACTTCACTTTAACTGATTTAGAGGGAAACGTTTTTAGTCTAAGCGACTATCGGGGCAAGGTTGTGGTAATAGATTTTATGGCTACGTGGTGCGGGGCATGTAGACTCCAAATGTCTCATTATGAAACTGTATGGGAAGAATACAAGGACGAAATTGTTTTAATGTCCATTGATATTGACCCTCGGGAGTCTGAAGAGACTTTGCGGTCGTTCGCTCAAGAGTTTCCATATGCAACTTGGATATGGGCTAGGGACACTGCAAACCTCCTCAGCATTTATCAGGTTAGTGGTATCCCCAAAACTGTTGTTATCGACCAAGATGGTTACATTAGGTTTACCTATGTCGGAGTGGTAACTGCTTCTCTTTTAACCCAGCAAATCAATCAGCTTCTTAAGAGTTAAATCGAAAAGAGAACTTAGTTAAAGTAGTTGGAGGCCGAAAATGTGTCTTTTGATCTTTCTGGTTTCATATTTGTCTTCACCTCTGGTATATTAACGCTCTTTTCTCCTTGTGGTTTTCCAATGCTTCCTGGCTACATCTCCTATTACATGGGCACTACCTCTTCTCTGGAGAAGGCTATTCCCAGTGGAATTGCATGTGCTCTGGGCTTGATTACAGTGTTTTCTGTGATCGGAGCAATTTCTTCTCTCTTCGGCAGCGTTGTAAATCCTTACATTCCCTTGTTTGAACTTGTAGCAGGAGTAGTCATAATTTTCTTAGGCGTTGGCATGCTGGCTGAGCCTCGTTTCCTCTCATTTTTTCTGCCATTAAAAGCTCCAAAACGAAAGGGCATCTTCGGCATTTTCCTTTACGGTGTTGTTTATGGTTTAGCTGCCCTCAGCTGTTCAGCGCCAATCTTTTTTGCCGTATTGTTCTGGGCAATTACCAGTGGAGGCTTCATTAGTGGCATAGTTACCTTCATGGTTTACGCTGCTGGAATGGGGGTGCCTTTGATTCTCATTACCGTTTTAGTTGCTCTAGCAAAGGAAGCGACACTTTCAAAAATTGCGGAGATTACCCTATTGGTTCAGAAAATAGGTGGAATCATCCTAATAATCGTCGGCATTTACCTGATATATTTCTATTATTCTCTCCATGGTTTATCCTCTTCATTTTGATTTGCAAGTTAGCCTGTTATGGTTCGTCGGGTGTTAGGTTTTTGAGAGTTTACATAATGCCTTAAGGAGGTCGGAACGCGTTATTATTCCAATTATCTTTCCACTTTTAGTTATAAGGACTCCTTGATTCTTTTTAAGAAGGGTGCGTACCTCTTCTATATCTGTATCCTCCTCCACTATTGGCAGTGGCGAAGTCATTACCTTTTCTGCTGTTTGGTTAGGTAGGTCTGAGCTTAAACGCCGTATTATGGCTTCCTCGGTTACCGTGCCTACAACTCGGCTTCCATCTATCACTGGAATTTGCGAAACGTCGTGTTTAACCATTTTTTCGCTTATCTCAATTATCTTGTCTTGGGGCCTAGCGAAAATCACGTCACGTGTCATTACGTCTTTGCATGTTCTTGCTTCGGTGCGAGTTAGAACTTGGAGGATGCGGTTGATTGTTGAGAGCCTTGGGTCTACCTTTCCCTGTTCAATTTTGGCAATGTGTGCCTGTGAAACTCCAACCAAACGGGCTAGCTCTGTTTGTGTTAGTCCAGCGTCTATCCTTAGTCTTTTGAGCATTTCGCCTGTTATTATCATTATAACCACCAGTTATTTTCACTTCCTTTTTAATATCGTAAAATATATATTTGTTACGCGTTTATAGTCATAAAACTCATAGAGAGTTGAATGGAACATGCGAAATATAACGGTAGAAAATCTTAACCAAACCCCCTTAGAGCTGCAGAAACTTGAAATAGTTGAGAGAAAGGGTTTGGGGCACCCCGATTACATCTGCGATGCAGTAATGGACAGAGTTTCTGTAAACCTAAGCCGAGAATACATGAAAAAAGTTGGCGCAATAATGCATCATAACGCCGATAAATCCTTGTTAGTTGCTGGAAACACAACGCTTCGTTTTGGTGGAGGCGTCGTAAAGGAGCCTATGCTTCTAATTGTGGGCGACAGAGCAACTTCAGAGGTCGACGGAATAACAATAGACGTGGAAGCCATAGCAGTCAAAGCTGCAAAAGAATGGTTCGCGGAGAAACTCCGTTTTGTAGACCCTGAAGAGCATGTTAAATATCAGATTGAACTTAAGCCGGGATCACCCGAACTTGTCGATATCTTTCGACGAAAAGGAAGAGTTTTAGGCGCCAACGATACATCAGCCGCCGTAGGATATGCGCCTTTGACAAGAACAGAGAAAATTGTTCTATCTCTTGAAAAATATCTGAACTCTCCTGAATTTAAACGTAATTTCCCTGAAACAGGCGAAGATGTAAAAGTCATGGGGTTGCGAAAAAATAACCATTTGCACTTAACAGTTTCTATGGCTTTTGTTGACAGATATATCTCTAGTGAAACGGACTATTTCCGGAAGAAAGAAGAGGTCTACCAAGAAATTTTAGGATTTGTAAAGGAAAACACAAACTTCGAAGATGTAACCCTTGGCTTGAACACTTTAGATGTGGAAGGAAGGGGAATAAACGGTGTATACCTGACCGTTTTAGGCACAAGTGCAGAAAGTGGAGACTCAGGGCAAGTCGGTAGAGGGAACCGTGTAAACGGTGTAATCCCCCTTAATAGGCCAGTGTGCTCCGAAGCGGCGGCTGGGAAGAACCCTGTGAGCCATGTTGGAAAAATCTACAATCTGTTAACGCATAGAATAGCTGACCAAGTATGCCGAAATGTTCCGGAAATCGAGGAGGTCTACATTTGGCTTCTAAGCCGAATAGGGCAGCCAATAGATCAGCCAGCAATAGCTGCAGCACAAGTCATAATGAAAAAGGGTAATTCTTTTGAAAGCGTAAAGAAGGACATAACTGAAGTAATCGATCATGAACTGGAGGACATAGACAAGTTCTGCAAAGACCTGGCAGAAGGCAAAATACCTATATGCTAATTCCTTTTTTAAAGAAAGAAGGATGCGGCTTTTCTGTTAGCATTTTCCATAGTTAACCGCCGCTAACACCATGTCCACTATCTCTATTTTTCCATCTCCATTTATGTCTGCTTCAGGAATCCATCTTGGGTGTCCTGGATAGGCGCCGAAGGCATGACCTATAATGGCTATATCTGTTATGTCGACTTTTCCATCCGCTGTTATGTCTCCAGCAATTCTAATTTTCACTGCGCCATCAACTAAGATATTGTCTTCCATTTTGTTATCAGGTCCATCGATCATTACAACAGCGGTTATCGTGTAGTTAGTGCAAGGTGGCACGCCTATCGTATTCCAGACTACTGTAACGGTTCTAGTTTCCTCCGGAAGTAGGTTCCTCACGATCATTGTGTCGATTATTTGGTCAGTATTAATATTGTAGTATAGAGTAAGTGTGACGTTTTCAACGAAGTCTCCTTTGTTTCGAACTGTGACATTAAAGAATGCGTCTTGCCCTTCGTAAATCCATGTCTGAAGCGATGAAACCTCAATTACTGCAACATCATGTTCCCATAAAATTTCAACTGCCCCATTCACAAAAGTGTTGTCTTCAATGTTTGTCTCGCCTGGAACTGGTCCTGCAACCGCTTTGATGGTGTAGTTTCCGAGCAATAATCCAGTAGTGTTCCATGTAAATGTTAAGGTTGCGTTTGTCTCGGGAAGCAGTTGAACTTGTCTTTCGCCGATTAACGGCGAAGATACAAGCCCAAAATGGTAAACACTTGAATACCGCACTAGTGAGATTTTCTGCAATGCGGGGTCAATAACCATAGTGTCTTCTTCTTCCAGCTCAAGAATTCCTTCATAGGGCTTAACGGGTATATTCACTATTTCAAATTCTATCCATGAAAGGCTTCCATATCCTGGTTTTCTTTCAACCGCGCCTAGTAGCGTTTCTCCATGCATCACATAAGCGTATGTTTCATTTAACTCTCCGAAGGTCGGTTGAAACGGCATTGTCGGTAATCCTTGGAAGAACTGGCTTTGACTCTTCAAGCCGGTATATTCACATCTTACAGCGTTTAGCACAGTCTTATCGTAAACAATCTTGAATTGCCAGCCAAAGCTTGATATGTTAAGGTTGACCCAGACTGTAACGTTGAATCTATCTCCTATCGAATAATTGGCTAAACTTAGGGTCGAAGGCGCGATCCACATGGCGTTAGGCGGAGGTATATTATGTCCCTCGATCAAGGAAGCCGTTGAGTTTGCAGTTGCATTCTCATAATATACTTGAACGGTGAAGCTTTCGGTAACTTTCCCTTTATTTGTCACGGTTAAATTAATGTTTACTGTCTGTCCAACGTAAACTTGAGTTGGATAAACTGTTAGGTTGAGAATTGCTATGTCGTGTTTTATTTTTGTGGCAAGAAGCCATTCCACGCTGTTTACCACTAGTATGCTTCTTTCTTTTTCACTTACACAATAGATTGGGAACGCGTAGTATACCACGGAGCCATAATTGATTCCTGTTCCATCAAACACTGTCACCGCTGTCCAACTCGTCCCGGAATATCGGATGACTTCTTTCCCCCCGTTTATGGGGAAGACTCCGTCCTCGAGAGGCGGGTCTGTCAACCAGTAAAAGTTAGTTGGTAGTCCAGCTGTTACTTGATGAGTGGGATCTGTCACCATTAATCCTAAAGATCCCGTATCATCAACATCGTAGAGCGCATGCGCTACATTAAACATGAAACTGTCATAATTATGATCAAATCCTATATCCTCCCCTTCAAGCAGTAGGGTTCCCCCTTGGGCAAGGTATTGTTCCAATGTTGCTGCGTCCAATGGGTCAACCGCCCAACTCCGATAATCCCCACAGGTCCATATAACAACCTTAAACCTGGTTAGAAAGTCTAGCGATGGATTTTCCATTGATGATTCGTCCCATACAAAATATTCGTATCCTGCCGATGTTAAAACCAACTCAAACTCCGGCAAGCTGGTTCCTCGGATATAAGCCCCTGCGTCATCATCGGAAACTATTAGAATATCCGGTAAGCTTTCAACTCTCACAAAACATGTGTCTTTATTGTTTTGGATGTAGTTTTCTCCTAAAACCGGTAAAATGTATACAGTGATGTTGTAGATTCCTTTAATCGTAGGAGTCCATTGATAGTTCAAAG
>DAZI01000034.1 GCA_002507245.1 Candidatus Bathyarchaeota archaeon UBA233 | reverse complement strand
TCTACCAGCCTAGCAGCATGATCTTTCGGGATTATCAATACATGTCCAGGATTGACGGGTTGAATATCCATGAAAGCCATGACTTTCTCATCTTCATAAACGACGCTTGCCGGAGCCATGCCCTTAACTATTTGGCAGAAAATGCAATCTTCCATGCTATTTTCACCCTCCTTAAGAGTTATGACAACCTCATTTCTACTTTAATCCTTTCGTTTTCTGGTATATTACAAGCTTTGAAATAACCCTCTATAAACTCGGAGCAGTCTTGTCTGTTGAGAAAGAAGTTACCCTAAACCATTAAAGAGGAGAAAGTGTTTATCGTGGCTAAAGATTATTTCGGAAAGGATATCGAAATAATCGAACGAACAGTTAACGGAAAAAAGGTAAAGGTCAGATGGGATTGGGCAAACTTCCGAACTACCAAAGGTTTTCCAGTTGATGATAATTTGATCAACTGGGTCATAGGGCAGGAAAGAGCCTTAAAAGAGTGCTTTTTATGCCTAGATGAGTGGGTCCACAAACTTAAGCATTTAGAGAAAAATAAATGGTACGAGAAATGGAGCGACCCCAACAGACCTAAACCTCAAGCAAAAACCGCCATAAGCCCAGGTCCCTATTTGCTTTTGCTCGGTGAACCTGGAACAGGTAAGTCGTTAATAGGTAGAGCCTTATCTGAGAAGCTGACGCAGATATACAGAGAACAAGGCATAAAACTTTTTGATGTCTTATGCTGGAAGAATCCAGCTATTCCAAGTGAACCAAAAATCTCCATTCACAAGGCTGGTGAAGGAAAGAAAATCCTTCGAAAGGAACAAATGAAGGAACTTAAACGTAAGTTCCTAACCAAAGTAGGATTCAAAGCGCTTCAAATACTCTTAATTTTCATGGGATTATTCCTCATTAGCCTTGGCTTTTACTTCCTTTATCAAGCTTGGCAAACATGGAATACAAACCCACCATTCTTAGGAGAAACCCTTCAAGAATATTACAACTATAACTTCATAGATTACCTAGTAAACAGGTTCGTAGGACTTGTCCAGCTAACCTTCATCCCGGGCGGAAGTTTAATCTTTATAGGAACCTTCATGTGGTGGTTTTCACGACTGGGCGGACTGGCGGCCCTGAAGGGAATTTCAGGGGCTCAACAGTCTGATATCCCAAAATTGATAGTAGATAATAGCTCGGGAAAAGCGCCCTTCATAGATGCAACAGGTCATAGAACTGCCCAACTCTTTGGCTCCATTGCTTGGGACCCATATCAAACTGGCGGTTTAGGTACGCCTGAGCATCAGCGAGTTACAGCTGGAGATGTTCACCGTGCTTGCCTAGGCATATTATATATTGATGAAATTAAGAATTTGAGCCCAGATGAAGCGGTTACGCTTTTAACGGTCCTGGAAGAGGGACAGTTACCGATAACTTTGCGAGGGCATTGGCATGGCGGAGATACTGCTGCAATGGCTGTTTCCACTGAGCCAGTTCCTTGCATAACCTTCTTAGTAGGTGCTGGAAACTTCGACACTATAAATCAAATCCACCCTGCTTTAATGGATAGGATTTATGGCTATGGAAAAGTTGTTCGAATGAATAACGACATGCCTAACACTGTGGAAAACCGAAGAAAGTACGTTCAGTTCATTGCACAAGAGGTTGAGCGTTTCAATCTCATACCTTTCAATCGGGAAGCTTGTGAAGAAATAGTTGAAGAAGGCCGACGAAGAAGCAACAAAAAGGATGCCTTAACAACGCGTTTTAGACCCTTAATTGCCATCATAAAGACGGCTGCTACATTAGCGATGAATGAAGGATGCAAAGTTGTTGAAAGACGCCATGTAATAGAAGCTATAGAAGAACACTGCAAGACTATCCAACGTCAGATACTAGAGCATCAAATGAGCGAAAGGGGAAAATTCCTGGAGATACAACCTAAAGGCGACAAACTTGGACAAGTCTACGGCTTGGCTGTTGTAACCGACCCATACAGTGGTGAAATGACAGGAAGCATCTTATGCGTAAGGGCAACTATGGTAAAACGAAGCGAAATACCACGAGATTATCCGCTCAGAGGATACTACAAAGTTACTGGAATAGCTAAAGATAACAAGTTCATTTCGGATAGCGTGGCTAAGGTCAGAAGCGTAATATTGCAAAAATACGGTGTGGACATAGCTCAAGATTACTTGACTCATATAGACTTCGCTCAGTCTTACGGTGTGGACGGACCATCTGCTGGCGTAACAATGGCTATTGCATTATGTTCGCTTCTTGAGGGACGACCAATAAGACAGGATGTCGCAGTGACAGGGGAGATAAACTTGGGGGTAGGTGATTCCATAAACATTACAGCGGTAGGCGGCTTATACGAAAAAATAAAAGCTGCGGAAAGTTGGGGTTTCAAGAAAGTGGTTATTCCGAAAAAGAATTTTGAACACTCTATAGATATTCATGACTACAAGATTGAAGTGGTGCCTGCGGAAACTCTCGATGATTATCTACGCGAATGCCTTGTTTAGAATCTTCTAAGGTTTCGAATAAACTTTAAAACATGATCACTCTCAATAACAATTATGTCCCCCCTTAAAATAGTAAATAAAGCCCATCATTTCTCGACAAGAGGCGAAATAGATTTTGTAGACTTGACAGACAAAGTGCACGAGATAGTAGCAGAATCAGGTGTAAAGAATGGTATTGTCCATGTTTTTGCGCCTCATGCGACTGGAATCTTAATCCTTACAGAAAGTGATAGCGCGCTTTTGAACGACATAAAAAGTTTCCTTGAAAACCTGATTCCCAAACGCGGAGGATATCAACATCCATCTAATGCGCATTCCCATTTACGTTCTATGCTTTTATCGCCAGATAAGACTCTACCAATTGTTGATGGTCATGTGACCTTTGGAACTTGGCAGTCACTTCTCTTTGTTGAAACAGATGTTTATCCACGGAAAAGAACAGTAATAATTCAAGTGATAGGTGAATAGATCAGGTAGCACAGAGACTTCGACGTATCTTTCTCTAAGGAATAATAGAAGAGTGTATATTTTTACATGTTTAATGCTGGAAAATCAAAAGTTCAAAGTAAAATTTAATTATTTATTTTAAAAGTTAATTCTTACGTTTCAATTTCGTATGTTGCAAAGAAAAATTTCTTCAGTTTTCTTCGTTTTCCGCCATAGCATAGCTCTAGCAAAGATACACCTCTTTGGGGCTGGAATGATTGCAGCCACTGTAAGGGTGAATTTTTAGATTATTATTTTTATCTATTTATAAACTTCGATAATTTTCGAATTATAATTTCTCACTTTCTCCGGAATTTTCTTTTGACTTCTTCGATTTTTGTTCCAATAATTCTTATTTTGTTTAACCGTATTTCCCCAAAACCTTTTTCGTAAGCCCGTCTGATATGATATATTTCATAAGGTTCTATACCCATGACATGACATGCAACAGCATCAGTTGCTACAACATCTTCTCCAGCTATTATTACGTCCATTTTTACAGGGGAACCGGATGTAGGACCTGGTCCTTCAAGAGCATAGAAACCGTCTATTACTGTTAGTCTTGGCCTTATTATTGAATTTATGTCGACAACAACTTTACTTATGCCACGAAAATGGTATTTAAATTTCCATTTTTCCGGTAAGATCCCGAACATATTCTTCATTCCAAGAGTAACTCCGGTTTCACTGTGGGTTTTTAGTTTCGCAGCGCTTATCAATGCAGAATTTAGCACTATTTTTGGAATGGTAATCTCTTTGAGAACTTCTGGTTCTGGAACCCTTATTTTCACTTTTTCTTTTTCCTTGCTTAGATTAATGAATCGTACATTATTGCGCCTGCACACTTGCTGCATACCGGTTTTTTTAAACGCCTTGTCAGCATTAGTCATGGTGGCGTTAGATTCTATTACGTAGATTTCATCAAAGAACTCCTTGAATGTGCGAATAATAGCTTCTACGACTAAAGGATCGGTGGTTACTCCGGTGTTATATGTTTTTGTTGAAATGAAATTAACCTTGATTAGAACATGTTCTGCATTTTTTGTTAGATGTTTTAGATCGCCGAGTAATTTCAAAGCTTTATAGACGGTTTCAAGAGTTCTTTCACCCTTAACCAGACTAACTATCGGAAACATCCTCATCCTTTTTAATAAATAACATAAAATTAGAATTTTATCATTTGGGTATAGAAAGTGGGAGGTTTGTTTATCCGAAGAGAGCTCCAAGTCCTTCTAAGGCTTCTTCTTCCTTGGCCTTCTCCTCTTCTTCTTTCTTCTTTTTCTCTTCTTCAGTGGGTTTTGCTTCAGCTTCTGGAGCCGCTGCAACAGCTGCAACTGGTGCAGCCATCATTGTTGGGGTGGATTTAATGGCTTCCTCTATGTCTACTTCAGCCAAAGAGGCAACTAACGCTTTTACTCGAACTTGGTCAACGTTTACACCTGCAGCAGTCAAAACTTGAGTTTGGTTTTCCTCGTTTATTTCTTTACCAGCCTTATGGAGTAGCATTGCAGCATATACGTATTCCATTCATTTTCACCTCACTTCAAACATTCCACGATTATCTTAATTTGTGGGCTACTTTCTGAAAAGCGTTTATGCTTAAGAACTTTTCGTTCTATTTCTTTACCTTAGAGAGATCACCCTTGATTTAGATATCTGCTTAGATTCAGCATTTCCATGTGGGCTTTGCGTAACAAGTCTTCAGTGGTTTCACGAGTAGGTATTTCTGCATTTAGGCTTAGATTATAGGCTTTTTGATGAGCATCTTGGAGTAGCAACTGAATATTTTCGGTTGTCGGATAAGCTATGTTGAAGGAAAGCGTAAAAGCGTCCCTATAAGCTGCTTCAATGTCGTGTTGAAGAGCCTCTAAATCTATGCTTAGTTGTTCTTCAGTTATTATCAACCCGTCGTCGTAAATCACTTTCATGCTCAATCCAGCTTCAACAGGTTTTATTCCAAGCTTAGATAAGACGCTTGCCAGCCTCTGGGATATCACTTCACCTTTCTTTACTACAAGGGTGTCACGGTTTATCCATACGCTTCCAGCTTCGATTCGAGTTGGTAATCCAACAGCGTTTAACTGGCTAATTATCGGACCAGGAGGTAGCCCTGTATTTCCGGCTGGTACGGTAACATCAAAGGCGGCGATATCTCCAGCTTTAGCAGTAGTTTTCACCTTGCTTTTTTCTAGTAAAAGCGCGAGTTTGAAAGGGTTTAGGTTAGTGAATAAATATATATTGGCACCAGTTAAATATTCAATAAGTTTTTCAAGTTCAGGCCTTTCTGTACACTCCATTATGGCTCTTTTCATTAATGTGTTCTTAACAACCCTCATGTAAACATCGTTTCGAAGCTTCTTTTTCAGCTCTTGTAGTTGCATACCTCGAACTTTCTGTAAGCTCGCAACACCTATCGCTTTGTATTGCTTGATTAGCTGTTTTATTTCCTCAACCTCTCTGATTTTTTGTTGTAGGATCTGTTGTGAAGGCACTTTTTTCACCTTATACTTTTACTTTTGAGGGTTCGCCCATGGCTGCTTTTATGCATATAGACCGTATGTTCTTAACTCCACGTTTGAGTTTTGATTCAATTACCCGTAGAATTGTTTGAACATTTTCGAGGATTTCCTCATCTTTCATGTTTTCTGTTCCAACTCGACATTGAAGGACAGGTTGCCCTCGAAGTCTGATGATGATTGTTTTGCGATATTTTTCTATTAGTTCTTCTATCCGAGCCATGGGTGGAAGCGGAACGGGCATTTTTCCTCGTGGACCAAGGAACTTTCCGAGAATTTTGCCTACTAAAGGCATTGAGGGAGCTTCAACAAGGAAGAAGTCATATTTTTGCGCTAATTCTCTCTGTTTTTTCTTGTCTTGGGCTATAGCTTCTAGTTCTGCTCGGTCTATTATACGGTCTGCGCCAGCTTTTTTCGCTCGTAAAGCGAGTTCACCTGAGGCTATAACACAGATTTTGTTTTGTTTTTCAGCTGGCATGTAGGGCAGCTCGATTACTTCGTGAATTCTTCCTTCAGGTTTTTTAACGTCTATGTCGCGTAAGTTTATTATTAGCTCTAGTGATTGAGTAAACTTTCTTTTTCCAGCTTTTTCTTTTGCTTCTTTAATGGTATCCAGCAAGGTTTGCGTATTAATGGACATTGAAAGACGCCCCTTTTGCCAATGAGGTATGTAATTCGGTTATAAAAGGATTCAGTTTTTAGTTTTCCTCTTTGAATAACTCATCGTATTTTCCTTTATCTATTTCCTTTTGAACTTCCTTTGGATCTTTATCTTCAACTGTAACTCCCATGCTTACACAGCTTCCGAGGACTTCTTTAGCAGCTGCCTTCAATGTTTTAGCCAATAGCTGTGGACGTTTAAGCTTGGCGATACGTACAACTTGCTCCATGGTTAGATTTCCAACTTTTTGTGTGCTAGGTGTTCCTGAACCTTTTTGGATTTTCAGCTCACTTACAATTAAAGCAGAGGTTGTAGGCGTGCCAACAGCTACTTCAAACTCTTTAGTTTCCGGGTCAACGACAACTTTAACTGGCACCTTCATGCCAGAAAAATCCTTGGTTAATTCGTTAATTTTGTTAACTATGGCCAGAACATTTACGCCTAAAGGCCCTAATGCTGGCCCTAGCGGCGGTCCGGCTGTTGCTTGTCCCCCGCTTACAAGGACTTCTACCACTTTTTTCTCAACCATTTTAGAGTTACTCCTTTTTCGCTTTTTCTAAAAGTTTTACGTAATCTGCGTGAACAGTTATTGGTAATGTAAAGGTGGCTTCTAAAAGTTCGAGGGTCACTTCTTCCTTTGTTTTGTCAACACGCGTTATTTTTGCACGCATTCCTTTAAAGGGCCCGCCTATAACTTCTACAATATCATCCTCGTCCAATTCTTCTATTATAGGCTTGATCACTATATATCTTTCAACTTCAGAAAAATCCACTATACCTGGAACTCGGGATTTAACATGTCTTATTCCTGCTATTGCTTCTTCCACAAAGTGGGGACTGCGAGCTTCAACGAAAACGTATCCTTTTAGGGTTTCTGGTACAAGAATTGCGATTAAAGGGATTTCTTTCATTTGTGCTTTTGCAGCTATTAAGTCCGCTACATTTTTTTCTTGTCCAGCAGTGGTTCTCACGGCGAAAATCATTGAGGAAATTTTTCCAGGCTCCATTTTGTTCGCCAGCTAAGTAGGTGTTCCAGATAATGGCCCTTGGATGAGAGAGGATAATAATTGAATTATGTATCCTATTGCCCCGATGACAATTATCCCTAAGAAGCATATTTTTATTGAGAGCCAAAGCTCGCTTTTACTGGGTTTTGTAGCAATTTTGAGCATTCTTACGCATTGGGATAGGAAGCTTCTTATGCGTTCAGCCATGGTTTCTCTTCCTTTTCCAGAAGTCTTTCTGATATTTAGACTTTTTCTATTTTTATGTTTAGCTTCTCCAAGGCCTTAACTATTTTGGGTTTATGCTCCCCTTTTATCCCTTTCCAGTCTAAAATCGCCGTTTCTACTTTTTCTACCACACGTTCGACGCATTTTTGTATCATTTTCTCTTCTATTTCAGGAATAACATATTTCGGGATTATATGAGCGAAGGCCGTCCCGCTTGTGAGCGCTATTTTAGTAAATTTACGATTATAGTGAGGCCCGCCTATACCTATAGCTGTGGGATAGAGTGAGAAGTTTTTTATGGCTTCTATTACTGCTTTAGCCACGATTTCAGCCGCATCTATATCTTTCCATTGCATAATAGTGCTGCCTAACTCAGCGAACATAGCCGGCGTATCTAGAGATGGACCGTGATGAGTACATTCATAAGAAACATCATACTCTAAACCTCGTTCTTGAACTAACTTTGCCATAGTAGTTAATGTCTTTTTCATTTTGCTAGCTGGCGAGATTGATATTTTTTTAGGCAATCCACCCATTTTGGCTTGACTTGTAAGGTTTCCAGGGGTATGTACAGAAAGTGTTGGGGTTCCAGCTTGGCTTGCGTGTCTAGACAAAAACACTATTAATTTGGGTTGAAAATGTTTAGTGACGCCTTGACTCTTAATCAGTTCTTTGTCTGTAAACGCCAAAAGTACCTTTTCATTTGCTATCTTTTGTTCATAAACTGGATATCCATCAAATTCTTGTGGCATTTCCTTGAAAGAATGAAGTTGAATAATCTGTTGAGCTATGTTCATTCCAGCGATGTCTCTTTTTGAAGCTAAGAGTAAAATCATATCATCGAACCTTAACGGATATGAATACAAAAGGTCGTGTTTAATCCTTTCCTTCGCATGAAAGGAAAAACTTATAACTTTTCCACGAAGCTTCAAAACCTAAATATGGTTAGAGTGTGTTTCCTATGCACTTGCTTCACTTTAAAAATTGGACTGGAAAACAAATAATGGACGTGATTGACAATTCAATCGAAATAAAACAAAACCCGCAAGACTACCAAAAAGAGTTGGAAGCCAAATCGTTAGCTATGATTTTTCAGAAAACCTCTACGCGAACTCGTGTTTCCTTCGAAGTAGCTATGACCGAACTAGGCGGACATGCTATTTTCTTAGATTGGAGAGCTACAAACTTTACTTTAGCAGACATCTACGACGAAACCAAGTATTTATCACGGAATGTTAACTGCATAATGGCGCGTTTACTTCGCCATGAAGATTTGAAAATAATGGCGCAGGCTTCTCGTGTTCCAGTGATAAATGGTTGCGACGAAAAGTATCATCCATGTCAGGCCATAGCTGACTTGATGACAATGAAGGAAGTCAAAGGGACTTTGAAAGACGTTAAACTTGTCTACATAGGCGTTCACAACAATGTTTGCAATTCGTTAATTGAAGCATGCACAAAGGTTGGCGTAAAAATAATAGTGGTCACTCCTTTAGTTAACGAACCATCGAAGGATAAAGAATTAATCAATGCAGCAGAGAAAACAGGACTTTATGAAAAAACTTTAGATGTGAAAGCAGCTGTAAGAGACGCGGATTTCGTCTATACTGATACATGGGTGGACATGGAATTTTTCTTAGACCCGAAATATGCAAAGGAAAAAGAGAAAAGAATGGGCATCATGATGCCTTATCAGGTGAACGCTGAACTGCTAAGAGATAGCAATGCTTACGTAATGCACGACATGCCTATCCATCGAAACTACGAGATAAGCACCGAAATGATTGAAAGTTCGCGTTCTATAATATATCAGCAAGCTGAAAACAGACTTCATACCGCCAAAGCAATTCTGCTTGCTTTGTTGAAGAAATGAAGAACAATACAGTTATTTAGGTTCTCCCCAAGATCATTTCTGTAAATTTTTCTGGTTTAAATTCTTCTAGATCTTCATATTTTTGTCCGATCCCAATGTAGATAATTGGTTTTCCAGTTATGTAGGTCACACTTAAAGCTGAGCCGCCTTTAATATCTGCATCCACTTTTGTCAAAATAGTAGCATCTATTCCCACGCTTTTATGGAACTCTTCAGCTTGCATCACAGCGTCGTTTCCAGTAAGGGCATCAACTACTAATACTGTTAGGTCTGGGTTTATAACCCGTTTTATCTTTACGAGTTCATTCATTAGGTTTCTGTCTGTTTGAATTCTTCCAGCTGTATCAATTAGTACAACGTTTATTCCGTGGGCTTTAGCATGATTTATGGTATCGTAGGCTACTGCTGCTGGATCAGCACCGTACTGATGTCTTATCATGCGTAAACCTAAAAGTTTAGCATGTTCACCTAACTGTTCAATTGAGCCAGCTCTATACGTATCGCTGCAAGCTAACACTACTGAATAACCCTTTTTTATCAACAAACGAGCTATTTTGGCAATAGTTGTTGTTTTTCCCGTTCCGTTAATCCCAACAAAAACAATTACGTAGGGTTCGCCTTTTCTGCGTTTTTTCTCTATCTCTTCTAACAAGTTTATTCTTTGGTTTGGCTTTAAAACTTCAAGCAGAATTTCATGTAAGTTTTTCTTCACTATTTGTTTTCGATCTTCAAGTCTTTTTATCTGAAGCCCATTCAACCGTTTTATCATTTCTTCGCATACGCGTTCTGCAACTGGAAAAGCAACATCGTTTTCAATTAGAGTTATCTTAAACTCTTCTAAAACTGGGCGGAGATTTTTTTCTGTTAGCTCCGTAGTAGTTATTTTGCTTACAAGTTTATTGAAGCCTTTTTTGAGTTTTTCGAACATCTTATTGTTGAGTTCTCCTCTGGCTCAACTTAGCGCTTATTTCCTCGAGTCTACCTCTATCTTCCCGAATTCTTTCGACCACTTGAACGAACTGTTGTTGAAGTGCTGTGCGAGTTTTTTCCAGTTGATCAATACGGTTTTTAACGGTCTCCCTTGCTTGAGATAGAGTTCTTTCAACGGTTACTCCAGCACCCATTCCTACGAGAACTCTATCTTTTTCTTGAAGTCTTGCCTTTATGTAAGAACCTCCACCTATAGGAACGAAGAGATCAGCATTTTCATCTTCCTTTTCTAAACCTTCCAATGTCATGTTGGCGTAATTTAGGTCGGTTAAAATTGCGTTTACCATGTTTATTCGCGCTTGTAAGGTTTCAGCTGTGGTTTCTAAGATGCGTAGTTCCACAGCTAACTTACGGAACTCCTCTTCTTCGCTGGATAGTTTTTCACTCGACAACTTCGGTTTCTCCCAAAGTAAGTTTTCTTATTAATGGGTCTTCAATTTCATCAGGCGGTACTTCTTCTACCGCATGAATCTTTATTTGGAAACGTTTAACACGGTGTTTGCTACCCAACTCCATATAAACTTTTTCTATTGCGTGTTCAGGCTTCAAAGCCCGAACTTCCTTCTTAAAGTTAGTCCGAAGGTTTGGCTTTCGAATCTCTCCCATCACACGGAAAACTTTCACTTCACTCATTTTCCTTCACCACATCCAAAACATGCCCAATTATAAACATTTCTGGGCCAGTTGTTAAGAAGCCGGTTATTGCGGCTTTTGTATTAGCTATCAAGCCTGTTCCAACGTAGGGGATTCCACAGTTAATAGTGCCTACGTCCACGGGCACTTTTAGGATTTCTTCTATGAATTTCTTTTCTTCTTCCTTTATGAGCGGGTGAGTTAATACTCCGCTGTTTGTTGCCGTGGCTAAAGAGCCCACGTAGGGCAGTCCAGCTATTTCGCCTGGAACGGCTTCTACGCCTAGGGTGTCAGATATTAGCTTTATTTCTTCAGTTTTTAGTCTTGGGTCTACTATGGCTCCTTTGTCATTTGCCAAGACCATGTTTCCATAAGCAGTTCTACGGGTTTTCATAACTGATATGTTAAGGTCTCCTTCACATGACTTCTTAAGGTTTTTAATCTCTTCTTCTCGGACAAAATGGGGTAAGAGTATTCCATTAGAGTTAGCACAAGCTAAGGCACCTATAAGAACTGATTCACCAATCATAGTTTGCACCAGTTGAGTTTTAAGCCATTTTCCGACCCTTTCAGCTTTATGACGGGAAATTTGAGGTGGAATTATTACCATCTCTTCTGTGGCTAGGGAATAGACGCCTATACTAGCGCTCCCGAAAAGAACGAAAGTATATATTGCCACGCGGATTCCACGCTTGGATTAGGCAGGGTACAGAGTTACATTGCCATCTTTATCTTTAACAGCTTTAACCCTAACCGTCCTAGGAGGCCGCTCTATACCTCTACGCCAGATATGCTCGTTTAACTCGTTGCTAACAATTATGCGAGGCTTTTCCTCTTCTTCAAATAGTTCTTCCTCGCCCGATTCCGGATGTACGCCAACTTTCATGTGGCGTTGAATAAATCTTTTTATTAATCGTATGGCTTTTGGAGCCCGTTTTTTAGACGGTACAAGCCAAGCCCGTCTTAAAGGTATAGTATAGATCCGCTCTTCAACAATATCTTCTAATATTTCCTCTTCAGGTCGCGGTTTTAAAGAAATTTCTTCTCGAACTTTCTCAAACTCTTCTTCCGAAGCTTCTTCATGGATGTCTTCAAGAATTTCCTTGCCTTCTTCCGAAAACTCTTCAGCTACTTCCTCCATTTTATTAGCTGATTTTTCCATCTCTTCGGTTTCTACTTCTTCAGTTTTCTGTTTTTCAGCTTCTTCTATTTGTTGTTCTTCTGATGGTTCAGTTTCCATTTATGAGGCTCCTTCTAGGCTTTTATTTTTGTTCTCCGCCAATGTCTCCTTTTTGGGTGAGTTCGAACTTTTCCTACCGTTTTAGCTATCACCCAGGATGGGACAGATTTGCGTTGTTTTCCAGCTTTTATAAGTCTCCTTTTTTTAGCTGTGGGCTTGTTTCGAGCCATTTCATATTCTCCTAATTTTTATATCGCGTTTTCGAGTTTGAAGTTGAGCTAATATATTTTTCAGTTGCTGGTCGTTCAAAGGTATAGGTAGCCGTCCTTGCTGGGCTAGCTGAATTAGTTGGAGCTCAAGTTGGGCGGCAAATTCAGGTCGAACCATCTTAATGTTAGTTAATCGTTGTCTAGCTTTAGGCGTCAATATTCGTCTAAGAATAGCTTGTTTCTGAAGCTCAAGTTGCTGTTGAACTTGAGCGCGGCGTTGTTCCTCAGCCAGTCGCTGCTGAAGCTCCATAAGTTTTCGTCGACGTATCGCTTCCAACTCGTTTTCTTCAGACAATTCATTCACCCTTTTTAACTTGAGTTTTCAAAGTTGACCTTTCGATTTCCTCAGCCAACAACTCTAAAAGTTTTCGCCCGTCCCTAGTTAGTCTCCTTCCATGGTTCTGAAATTTTTCCACTAGACCAGCGGCCTCAAGTTGTTGTAGGGCTTTTCGTATTATGGTTCCTCCAGCCTTAACGAAATGTTCGGGTTTTACACCGTAATCCTTTCGTCCACCATATTCGCCACGTAATCGCTCAATACCAAGTGGTCCGTGAATGTAGAGTTTTCGAAGCAGAGAAGCGCATCTAATGTACCACCAGTCAGGGTTTTGTGGTGGACGTTGGACATGAGCTCCAGTTTTAACGTATGCTGCCCACGGCGGTGGCTCTACTTGGTCCACATTTTCTTTCAGATGAATAGCTAGCTTTTCAATGAATATAGATGCTGGAACATCATAGGGCGTGGTCAAGGTCATTCTTCCTCTAGTGTTTCCTTCAGTAATTCGTGAAGTCTCATATAAAAAGGCTTTTCACTTTACATTTATTTTTTGTTAATGTAGTAGAAGCTTTGAACAGTGAAAAAATCGAAGCGTTTTTCAATTGCATCTTTTACGTTTTATGGGTATGCGCATATGTTTTCCACATTCTAAGCATGTAATCACTATATGGGGTTCTCGTTTGGGTTGTAATCTAACACGGCAGTTAATGCCAGGAACGATAAACTTCTTGCAGTGTCTACAGACCATATGTCGAAATTCTCGTGGCAAACGAATCTTAGCTGCCATAGCAATTCGACGCGCTATGAAAACATAGCGCTGAGCCAATTCATTGTCTGCGCGAATAGTTACATAAGCAAGTTTGAAAAGCTGCCGAATACGTTTTAGAGCTATTTTCCGTGTTTCTCTATCCATTGACTATTCAAAGCTCCGAAAATCCAGTGCATCTATATTTAACCTGAAAAGTGGAAAATAAGCTTTCTAAAAGCTTTGCGAAATTAATTCACCTACAATCAAAAACTTAAATATTCAGCAAATAAGAAATCACTGGGGGAAATATGGAAAGAAGAATAAACAAGGAAAGAGAACAACATCCTTGTCTGACAGAACATCCTCCAATTCTGGAATTATTAAAGGGTAAGCAAGAGAAGAAATATAAAGCAAAGGATAACACCGCAAATTTATGTCAATACTGTGGGATAAAACCCGTAAAAAAGAAGCTGAAATCCAATGATGGATTAAAACTACGCTTATGCGAAGAATGTTATATGAAATTAAAAGACTGAAAATTTGAAAGCTCACTTTTTGCTTTGATGAAAGCTGAGCTTTTCGCAATTATCTCTCCTATGGGCATATGGGACATTTCAAGCAAGAATTGGTAAGTTAAAAATATATAATTTTCAAATATAAAGTTTAAAGAGAATGGGAAATTTTTTCCAATATCTTACCGTATTCTCGTAATGTTTTCAGTGCTTTGGCAGCTTTTTCTGGGATATTATACAACGGAATATCGGTTTCTGCCAGTACCTTGTGTATAAGCTCGAAGTCTTCGCCTCCAGCTGGAACGTCTACTACGGGTTTGTTTGAATAGTTCATAGCTGTTTCAGCTATGGCTTTAGCGTCTTTAGGTTCGAAGAAGCAAGATTTGAGCATATTTATTACCATTACTCCATCCACGTTTGGGTCAGCTAAAACAAGGTTTAGAACTTGGCGGTATCTTTCGGCTCTGGCATCGGCTATTAAGTCGATAGGATTGGTTGCATCTACTCCAGGATACGTCTTTTCGATGTAAACTTTGGTCTGTTTTTGTAATGAGGCCAGTTTTAAGCCTTGTTTTGCTAGGGCATCAGCAGCTATTATGGCTGGTCCACCTACATTGCTTACTACAGCAATCCGATCACCTTTTAATGGTGGCTGTTTTTCCAATGCTATGGCAGCATTCATGAGTTCCTCTAGAGTTTCAACGCGGATTATTCCAGCTTTTTTGAGAGCTGCATTGAAAACATGATCAGTCCCAACTATCGAAGCGGTGTGAGACATCGCGCGTTTAGCTGCCTCAGCAGTTACGCCTCCTTTCAGGACTAGGATTGGTTTACGTTTGACTATCTGTCTAGCGGTTTCTATGAACGCTCTCCCATTTTTGATACCTTCCATGTAAAGGCATATAACCTTTGTTTGACTATCTTGATCGAGGAAATTTAATAAGTCTACATCGTTGACATCTATCTTGTCACCCATAAAAGCGAATTTGCTGATTCCTACTTTGTAATGGCAGGCCCAATCAAGTAAACATGCGCCTACCCCACCACTCTGCGAAATAACAGCTATTCGACCTTTCTTTGGCATCAGGTCTCTTTCAAAAGTTGTGTTTAAACCATTTTCTGTATTGATTACACCCATAATAGTGTTAGGACCTAGGATTCTTACTCCGAACTCTTTCCGTAGTTCTAAAAGTTTGTTTCGCTGAGACCGATTATACCCACCAGTAATCATTACCAGTGCCTTGACATCTTTTTCTATGCTTTTTTCTGCTTGTTGGACAGATTCTTCTGGGGGAAGCATTATCACAGCGAGTTCAGGGGTTGCTGGAACCTCTTTTAGGTTGTTGAAGCCTTTTTTACCGTGGATGTCCACGATGAAGGTTTCACCAACAAAGTATTTTCTCATGTTATAGATGACATTTTTGAAAAGTTTAGGTGAGGTCATTCCAACCTTTTCTCTGATTTTGCTTGAACCTACTAACATCACTTTTCTAGGCTGGAAGATAGCTTCCACTTCTTTCGACTTCATGAACATACCCTAATTTTGGACTTAGAGAAGAGATTAGAAATGATGTTCCTTCTCTTAAAATTTTAGGCTTAAATTTTAAGGTTTTTTATCCTTGGAGAATTTTTAGATAGGCAAAACTTGCAGTTAGTACGAAAATTAATGCGAATAAAGCCACGTTTAATAGCATGAACGGAGAATAAGCAGGATGCCCAAACAGAAAGGCCCTTGTGGTATCAGCGCCTGAACTTAACGGGTTCATTTCTGCGATTAAAACTAGGAATTGGGGTAGTGTCCCTTCCCTTCCGAGTTGTTGGATGAAATCAAGAGGATAAAAGACAGAGCTGCAGAAAAACAGAATGTAGTAAACTACGCCTCTGGCTGTTACGAACTTCTCGAAACTTCTGGTGGAAAGGGACATGGTTATGCTTAAGCCTGAAGTGCCTACAGAAACAAGAAACAAAGTCGTCAGTATAATCAAAATTCCCAAAACCGAGGGAATGTTACCTGTAAAAACCCATGTTATAAAAATGGTTGTAATCAGCAAAGGAGCCATATAGACCATTCCTCGTAATCCACCGGACAACACCCTTCCAAAAGCAAGTTCCCATCTTGAAAAGGGGAGACTTAACAGGTAATGTGAGATTTCGCGTCGAAGTTCCCTGTTTATCTCACGTCCGATCATGAAAGCAGCTGCAAATAGCGCGGTTATAGTAATTCCTGGTGAGAAGAATAGGAAATAGTTCAGGTACTTTTGAGAAACCTCTTGGCTTACCATATTGGTATAGACTACTGCCATTATAATTAAGTCTGCTAAGTTCATGCTTATCATCCCTGCAATCCACCATTTATAGCGGAAGAAGTTTCGGAAATCATATTCCAACAAATGTTTAATTCGGTTCATAGGCTATCGCCATCCCCCGCCCTCCAATTGTCTTTCGTAGAAAATTATTCCGAGAAACGTGAATACTGAGAAGAACATAAGTATGCCTAAGACGGAAAGAAATGGGTTAGCCAAGAGAGAGGCTTCTAACCCTGCGCCCCAGCGGAAGATGTCAGCGGCAAAGGTTAGGGGGTTGAACTGGGCAAGTGTAGCGTATTGTTCAGGCATAAAAGCTACTGGGTACATTGTTGTACTAAGTCGAACAATAAACGCGTTTAGAGCCCCTAAGAGAATATCAAATCGATCATGGGATTTTATGCTAACTGCTATGGTTATACTCATTCCTGAAACACCGAAGGCAAATAAGAAAAGAGCTGCGAATGCAATCAAGATTCGAAATGGGTTAGTTATTCCAATCATGAGAAGGACAATAAGCATCAAAGGTGCAACATAAAGGAAGCTTCTTAAACCTCCACCTATAGCTCTGCCGAGAACAAGTTCTCTTCGTGAAATAGGAAGACTTAGTAAATATTCAATTACTCCATGGTCAGCTTCTTCGTAAATGTCATAGCTAATGAAAACAGCCATGGAATAAAGCAAGGTAATAACTATACCGGCTGCATAAAAATGGAAATAATTGCCGCCAGCTTCAATTTGAACAGCCTCTTTCACCATACGATTAGCTATTAATCCGAAAAGAGCTATCTGCGCCAAGAACCACAGTGCCCGAAGGATTAAGATAAACTTGTATTGAAGAAACCTTTTTACATCTCTTTCAGCAACAAGTAAGATCTGCTTTATCGTTTTTCTGCCTCCTCGATAGTTAGCCCTGTATAATGAGCAAAAACATCGTCAAGTGAAGGTTCACTCATACGAATACTTTGTATGGGCAGGTGAGTTTTAATAAAAAACTCGGTTATCTGGGGCAGAATCTCCTCAGCTCGATTCAAATAAATTCTCAAATGATTGGGTTTGAGAACTAAAACCTCCACAATTTTATCGATTTTTTCCAATTCTTCAATTAAGGTTTTGGGGGCTTCTTTTTCTAAAATAACCTCGATTAAATCTCCGCCAACGATGCTGTCTTTCAGTTTTTTAGGCGAATCACAGACGAGTAGTTTTCCCTTATGCATGATGGCTACCCTGTCAGATAGCAAGTCTGCCTCATAAAGTTCGTTGGTCGCTAAAATAATAGTGGAGCCTTCATCTCTTAAGGTACGAATCATGTTCCAAATCCTATGCTTCCCAACAATGTCTATTTGTGTAGTAGGCTCGTCAACAATTGCGATTTTAGGACGTTGAATCAAAATTTTGGCTATTTCAACTCTTTTACGCATACCACCAGAAAATGTGTGAACACTTTTATGACGATTTTCCCATAAACCAAGCTCGGTCAAAGCCCATTTCACGCGTTTTTTTCGCTCTAAGGAGGATAATCCGCATACTTTAGCATGCCAGTTTAAAACATCCCAAGGAGTTACCACCCACATAAGTTTAGGATCCTGAAAAGCCATCCCAATTAAACGACGAGCCTTATCCGGCTCCCGTGTAATGTCATATCCATCCACATAAGCCGTTCCCTTAGTAGGCTTTATAACCGTTACAAGCATCAGTAAAGTAGTGGTTTTTCCAGCCCCATTCGGACCTAAAAGCCCAAAAATTTCTCCCTCCTCAATGGAGAGGTTTAAATGATCAACAGCTGTGAAATTTCCAAATTTTTTAGTTAAATCTACGGTTTGAATTATAGCCAATCGGGGTTCTCCTCATAACAAATCTGGAGCGTAAATTAAATCGAAATCCAATAATTAAGGTTTTCCGACATAGTTTTCATCGTGTTGTTAAGTTAAAAGCCCGTTTCTCAGCTTCCCGCATAACTTTTTCTTCATCTACAGTCTTCAATTCACCTTGCTCCATCAAGATTCTTCCATCAACGATAACCGTATCAACATCGCTTCCTTTTGCTGAATAAACAATGTTGGCGTAAACATTGTGAAAGGGTTTCAAGTGAGGTTTGTCGAAATCTATTAAGATTATATCTGCCCGTTTCCCAACTTCAAGTGAGCCAATTACATTCTTCAATTTTAAAGCCTTGGCCCCGCCTAATGTAGCTACCTCAACAACTTCCCAAGTCTTCATAACCCTAGCATCTTCATAATGTTGCTTCTGCAACAAGGCAGTGAACTTCATACTCTCAAATAGGTCTAAGGAATTGTTGCTTGCTGGACCGTCCGTGCCTAAACCGACACAGACGCCTCTGTCAAGTAATTCCTTAACTGGTGAAATGGCTAAACCGAACTTCGAGTTGGCGACTGGATTATGTGCAACCTTCACGTTGTATTTTCGCAATAATTGCATGTCTTCTTCAGACAAGAAAACACAGTGTGCAGCCAAAACATCTGAGCCTAAAAAACCTATTTTTTCTAAAAGACGGATTTCACTAATACCATGCTTTTCTTGTACTTTTTTAGAATGCTCCAATGATTCCGCAAGGTGGATTTGAATACCTACATTTTTTTCTGAAGCCAATCTACGAACCTCTTTTAGAAGTTCAACATTGCAACTATAAACTGCGTGAGGTCCAAACCAAGCGTTTATCCGTCCATTAGCGCTTCCATTGAATCTTTTAACAAAAAAGAAGCTTTGTTTCAGGGTTTCTTTACCTAATGAGGCTACATTGGCTCCGATGACCCCTTGAGCCAAAACAGCCCTTAACCCGGTCTCCTCGACGGCCTTAGCTACAGCGTCCTCATAAAAATACATATCAGCAAAACAAGTGGTTCCGGTCTTTATCATCTCCACACATCCTAGTAAGGTTCCCCAGTAAACGTCTTCCCATGTGAGGTTAGCTTCCAAAGGCCATATGCTTTTTTCTAACCAATTGTCCAATGGCTTATCTTCAGCCAAGCCGCGGAACAATGTCATAGCTACATGAGTGTGGCAATTGATTAGCCCAGGCAGGGCAATTTTACCACGGGCATCTATTACCTTTTCTGCTTTGATTTTAGGTAAGGAATCTTTTCGACCTACATAGGCTATTTGTCTATTTTTTACAGTTATTGCACCTTGGGTTATGAAGCCTTGGCGGCTCATGGTTAGGATTCCGCAGTCTTGAATTAAAAGATCGACTCTGTTGGGTTGGAGAAACATAAAAAATAATATATAAAGTAGCTAAATTAAAAGGGTACAGAAGAAATTGCAGGTTTACGGATTGACTTTTCTTTCTAACCTTTTCACATGAGGGTAGAGTGTTTCTTTTGGAATTCTGCTGGAAACCAGCCCTTTATTGTTCAGTCCCATTAAGGTGAGTTTTCGGCAGATTAGGGTTAAAGAGTCCTCTGTGAAGTTTAGCAGGTTATGTCCTTCGCTAGTTAAACGATAAACTTTTTTGGGGCGTTCATTTTCCAAGTTCCATTCGCTTTTTACATAGCCTTCTTTTTCTAGCTGGTTCAACATTGGATATATGGTGCTTGGACCGAAATATACGCCGAAGTTTTTGCGAATTTTTGTTATTATCTGGTAGCCGTGCATAGGCTCGTTTTTTAGGAACTGTAATATTACAAGGTCTAATAGTCCTTTAAGCAGTTTTGTTTGAACCTGCTTATTTCGTTTCATATTTTTCCTTCCATTCTGTATTTTTGTCCAACAGTTTTGTTGTTGGACGCGTATACAATATGTCTCTTTCGAGACATATCTCAAGTCTCTATATACGTGAAACCGTAATATAAAACTTCGGGCTTACCTAAAGCATAAAAAGGCATAACAAAACATACAAAAATATTCCAAAAACTGGATAATTTAAATAAGCAAAAGCAACAAAAGAAACAACAGAACATGAAAAACTTAGAAAAACAGCTAAAACAGCAAATTGTACAACGCATATTCAGAAACTTCGCAGACATAATGATACTACGCCTAATACAAACAGAACCAATGTGGGGATATAAAATAAAAAAGGAGGTACAAACAAGGTTCGGAGTAAAACTCCGCCACGGAGCGCTTTATCCACTTCTAAACACTCTGGAACAAGGAGGATACATAAAAAGCAGAAAACAAGCAAAGGGCGGAAGAATAAGAAAAATATACCAAATAACCCAGAAGGGAGCAACACTTCTAAGTACATATCAAAAAACAATAAAAGAGCAATTCCAATAATTTTAAGTTCCTAAATGCTACTGGAAATGTTTCAACGAGGAAGATAAAATGGAAAAAGTTCCTTCTCCAAAAGGTTTAAACACTAAACTAGCTGAAGAATTGTTGCATTTTTTTGAGGTTCGTGGCATAAAAACTTTGGAGAAACTGAGAAAAACTGTTTTAGAAGAGGTTAAAGAAATAGAGTCTAATGAAGTTAGAGAAGCAATGCAGTATTTCATTACAGATTACTGGCAAGATTTGGCTAGGCCAACACTCCTCTCAGTTTGCTGCGAAACCATCGGCGGTAACCCCACAGTAACAAGCCCCTTTGCGATTTCACTTAGCATTTTAAGTGGTGGAATAGATATTCACGACGATATTATTGATGGTTCAAAGAGGAAACACGGTAGAGTTACGGTTTATGGAAAATACGGAAAGGACATTGCCCTTTTGGTTGGAGATGCATTAATCTTTAAAGGTTTTGCACTGTTACAGAGCGCTTGTGCTAAAACCGAGAAGACAAAGGCAAAGAGGATAATCGAAATAGTTAAAAGGCTATTTTATGAATTGGGCGATGCTGAGGCTTTGGAACTTGAACTTCGTAAAAAATGGGAAATGAAGCTCTCAAAGTATTTGCGGATAATACAGAAGAAGGCAGCAGATGTTGAAGCACATGCAAGGATAGGCGCTATCCTTGGGAACGCCACACAAGTCGAGGAGGAAAACCTAGCTAAATATGGACGCCTTCTATGGATGATAATCATAATACGCGACGATATTGCTGATTTATTAGATAAACAGGAACTCAAGCATAGAATGAAGAAGGAACATTTACCTCTTCCATTGGTTTATGCTTTGAAAAAACAAGAAATTTCTTCTAAGCTCTCTACTGAAGAATTGTTTAGGAATTTTAATGAAGAGATAAATAAGGGAATAAAGCAAACACAAAGATTGATAAGCAAATTACGTGATGAAGCATACATGTATATTAAAGATTTCAGAACTAGGGAAATTCTAGGAAGAATACTTGACGCATTTTCAATCATTAATTAGTTGATATTTCTTATATTCTCACCTTTCCTCGTCATGGTCTTCCTTCAATTGAGAAGGACTTCTTGCTTGAATTTTCTTATGTAATATTATTAAGATCTAAAATAGTTAATCTCCCAGTTTAATGATAAAAAACAATAGAAAGGGGGTTATCCCCACCAAGATAGATTTCGAGTAGGTCTTTTCTTTTTCTTCATCCTTTCTCCCCTTCTGTCGTATATATGTTCAACATAAATACTTTATAAGCTTTGCCATTAATAGATATGAGAGGATGTTTTAGGATGAATAAGATAGCTCTTTGGAGTAATAGAATGCGTCTTTTTATAGTTCTGTTCACCTTGTTTTGTTGGCGGCAATTTGCTCTCTCAACAATTGCCAAAATTTTAGAGACAAGAACTAGTTTGGAATATGATGCGGTTCTTTTTTATGGAGTTTATTATTTATCCACTGTTTTCTTCACCATAGTGAGTGCATTTACATTCAAAAGTTTTAATAGAAAACTTGGCATCAAAGCGTGGCCTGTTCTAGCGATAGCAAGTTCCATTTATTTACTCCTTTTTGGAGCCGAGAATATTATGAATAGTATTTTCTATTTGTTTTTTGCTGGAGCATCTTTTGGAATAGGTATTCCTTTTGGTTTAGCCCATTTTGGAGAGAACACCTCTATTGAAAATCGAGGGCGCTATGGCGCAGTAATTTTCTTTTTTACAAGTTTCATGTTTGTAGCCATCGCTATTATAAGTAAGATATTTAGCACTCAACATTTCATGCTCTTATCGTTATTTTGGGCATTCTCAAGTTTGGTGTTATTTTTAACACTGAATTTGGAAACGACTTCCATTCGAGGGGGTAA
>DAZI01000083.1 GCA_002507245.1 Candidatus Bathyarchaeota archaeon UBA233 | reverse complement strand
CCCAGTAAGCTCCCTTCTAAAAGCCTGAGGGAGGGAACTTGCACCCCTTCTTCAACGGAACAACATGTTTCTATTTCAGAAAACTTTTAAACACCTTAAACGGAATTCATGTTGTTAAAGCTGGAACGCCGAGGTAGCTCAGCCTGGGAGAGCGCCCGGCTGAAGACCGGGTTGTCGCCGGTTCAAACCCGGCCCTCGGCACTTTTATGTTAATTTTGAATAAGCCCAAGATGATATTGAATCTTGTTATTCTCTTTCTGAAGTATGCGAATCCATCCTTTTTATAAATAAACTCGAATTTAGTTTCGATTAACGTTTGGAAAGTTAAGGGAAGCACACATTAATATTATAATTGGTAGCTTTTGGGGGATAATTCGTAAAACTTATAAGTTATAGGTTATAATTTATAGTTGATAAGCGATGTCGACTACTATACAGGTGAAGCGGCGTAATCTAAGGTTGTTAGAAATGCTAAAGAAGCGTATGGGTTTGAGAAGCTATGACGAGGTTATTGAGCGGTTGCTTGAAGAAAAGGTTGGCGTGCCAAGCGACATGTTCGGCATTGACAAGGGACGAATTACAAAGTTCACCGAAAAGGATAGGCTGGAAGACAGGGATTGATAGTTTTCGACAGCTACGCATGGATCGAATATTTCTTAGGCAGCAATTCAGGAAAAATTGTGAAGAACTATATCAACATTGAAGAGGTGGTTACTCCCTCCATTGTGCTGGCTGAGATCGCGAGAAAATACCTACGTGAAGGTATGGAAGAAAAGGAGGTCGTCAAGAGACTTAATTTTATTGCGGCAAACAGTGCTGTGGCAGAGATTGATGTAGAGTTAAGCATAGCTGCAGCAAAGGCCTATCTGGAGCTTATGGAAAAAGCCAAGGCAGAAAAACTTAAAAAACCAAGCTTAACCGACGGAATTGTACTGGCCACAGGAAAGCTTCTTAGGGCTAAAATTGTTACGGGAGATGAACATTTCAAAAGGTTCAACGAAGTAATCTACATTGGTCAAGCAATTTAACAGCTCTTAAAAGATCTGAGAAAATAATTTTAACCCCCAACGGTTCTTCCCTCTTTCCCAATAATTATTTTGAATGAGTAAATGATTTTAGTTGTTGGTATCTATTTACTGCATTTTGATACTCATGTGTCACAGAATCCGATTGTGTATATTCGAAGTTCTGATAATTCTTGCATTCTCTTTCAGCCTATATACTTGGAAGATTTATCAAGTAGCTGAATCTGTGAGAATTTATGAAGAACCACCTATCTTAGTTGGGCCTCATTGGGGTTTGCACAGGCTACCATCTATTTCCAATACCTTACACCCCAGCTGATACAGGATTAACGTCTCTTATGGTGATTACTCCTTTAACTCCAATTGACGCTTTCATATACGAAACCCTTGTTAAAACTTGGATTCTAGTCGCAGTCACGGCCGGCTTGTGGGTCATTACCGGATATTACGGCATCCATGTTCTACGACGATTAGAGGATGCTTATGAAAAACGTTTTGTGTCTACATTCGTTGGCTCATTGTGGTCAGTAGTCAGTTTAATTCTGCTTAGACGTTTTGACTCAAAACGTAATTGGGTGAGGCGTATAGCATTGCCAGCAATAACTTTTAGTGTTCTCATTGTTGCTGCGATTTTAGTGATAGTTTACATGTTAAAGTAAAACCTGCGACAAAGAAATGTTAACTTCGGAGAAACCTACGAAATTCTTTAAGAGTGTAACCATCAAGAACTTGAGTATCAGTGCTTCTGAATGAGTTCTTTACTTTTTCAAGATAAAGCTGGCTTCCGAAACAAATGATGGTTTTAAAATTCTTTAAGGGAGTGGTATCTTTCCATCTCCTTTGGTGCATCACCTGAGAGTATAGGGTGTTGTCAGAAATCGGGTCAGTATCATCATCGTTGAAAGAAACATCGTATTTTCCGATAGGGTGCGCCACGGTTCTATTAAGCCATCGAAATCCTTTGAGCTCTATCTCGTTCGTTTCAAGCCATTGTGTAGCTTTTATGGAACTACTTCCATGATAAGCATAGCGCGCTGGCACATAGGGGTGCATTTGGATCTTCTTTCCATATCTTCTGTTCTGTGCAACTATTGCTGGTTTACGAAGAATGAACGATGGGCTCTTATCTAAACGCCGCTTTTTCGCTGGTCTTGCTGAACTCTTTGTTTAGCAGCCCTAATAGACGATCTGAAAAAACGTGTGTTCCACGGAATCCAACAAATTCAAGAAAAGAATCAGGCTAAATTTTTTATTTCAGGCTGGAATCTGTTTTTAGCTTCCCTTTGTGACCGCTTTTGTAGAGAAGAGTATGTTGTAATGACTAAGCTCAACGAAGCTTGTTCAAGAGTTTATATCTTTTGAGGTACGGTTGCATTCTCTCTTTCAGTAATACTTTCAGTTCGGGTTGATTTTTGTAGAATCTGTTTGGAATGTTGAGAACTTCGATTTTTTGCCATGCTGAAGGGTCAATCTTCAATATCGCCTTTTCATGTTTGTGTTCCATTACGAAAACCTTGTCAGCCCAGTTAATCAGTTCCCTTGTAACGGGGACGGTAGCGCCGAAAGAAACACCTGCGGATTTGACTTCAAAGCCTTCAACTTTTCTAAACATTTCTTCAGCCGTTGGGCTGCGATCGACGTTACGACCGCATACAAACAAAATTTTCAACTCATAACCCCTTTTCAATACTCACAACTTTATGGCATCCTTCTCTGCCAGCTCGCTTACCAAATATTCAACTATTCCTTCTTTCCAATTCATCATTGGCAAATAATTGTATTTCTCGTCGGTTAGGGCTTTTTTGCTTATGTTGATTAAGGCTGTGAGAGTGCAGTAGTAGAATATTTCGCCACCCAGCAAAGGATAGACGTATGGTTCTATGTTTATCCGTCCACTTCTCTTATTTCGATCACCAGTTTTTGTAGCCAAGTAACATAGGGAATACTTTAGAAAATAGCTGTCCTTTTCAAAATACCTTCTTAAAACTTTCCCTATCTTCATTTCGTTTTCTCTGCTTAAGACGCGGTCTGGATCAAATTTTGGCTCCCCTAACCTTGCTGGCATCTATTTTACGGCTACCCTTGTGGCTACGGTAGACACTCTCCATCAACACCGCATCGAAATCGTCTTCCAATTTCAGCAAGTTCACCGAGAACCATTCGGAAAGAATCTTTTCGGCTTCCCTGGTTCTGTCTAAGGTAACGCTGCGTATATAACCAAGAACCGGGGAAACATATACATTGATTCTTGCATTCATTTGAGATCCGCTTCTTGCCTAAGCAGTTTGTTCATCCTCAAGGCTTCAGCAGAAATGAAGACTCCGATAATTCCGCCAATTGTTAATGGTATCCCGACGAGTAAGTCGTAAACGAGTGATGAGGAAGCGATTCCCCATATTAAACAAAGCATATTGTTTAGCAAGCATGCAACTAAGATAGTTTTACCTTTTTTATCCATAATTGGCTTCTGCTTTTCTAAGAGATCTCCCAAAATTTCCAGAGGTAGACTAATCAAAAGCATAGACACGGACACTGTTCCCGCTACCGATAAAATTAAATTAAGATTTAAGACGCCAAACAAGTAGGCAATCAAAAGAACTACAATAAAAGCTGTGTAAACGCCATAGAGGGCTGAGGAGATTTTATTGAATATATGCATCACAATCCTCCCTTCTCTAAAGTCAAGTTATCCAAAACCTAAATTTAGAAATATCTAAAGGTTCGAAAATGTTCGTCTTTAACACGAAAAACGACGAAGCTGAACGTAAAATATACTGAAAAAAGCTTTTTTAACCTTCTCAGTTTAACCTAAGCTTATAATACGCGTGTTTTTAGTTAAAGATGTAAAAGATTTTTCACCGCAGATAAAGGCTGTTAACAAAAAATTAAGTCCTTCCAAGAGGAAGCCTTGCTCTCAGCCAATACCAACGGTTTTTGAATGAAATTTTAGCTTTGCATGAATTTATCTAAGGGGGCAGTTGGTTCTTTTTCTGTTGTCTTTTTTGGCTTTTTTGGTGGTTTTAGGCGTGGTTCTTCTTCGCCCTTTTATGGCTTGCGGTGTGGCTTCTTGTGCTCTTTGGAGTCTTCTTTTCATCATTGTTTTTGCCATGGTCTCTGCTATTTTTGCGAGTTCTTTTGGCAGTTTTAGGAAAGCCAATAACTCTAAGTCTTTCCGTTTTAACTTTCTAACGTCTAAAATTGGGAAAAAGGGAAGCTTGCGGGGAAATCAACGTTTAAAACATGGAAAATGGAGAGTTCACCAGCCGTGGCAGGTTCAAACCCGGCCCTCGGCATTACAATGTTAAATTGGGCTGTTTTTGAAATATAGTCTTATCTTCACTTTATTTGCTTCAAAGTTTGAAGAATAGAGAAATTTCTAATTTGATAGAAGTTTCTTTCTTATGGTTTCCAGCGACATTAGCCATTTGAGACGTTTCGTTTCTTCGTATATATAAATCAGTGGTATCCATAAGTTTTTTGCAAGTTCATAGTATGCAATTGTTGCTGGTTTAGTTGCAGATGTGCAGTCCATTATTACAAGATATTCCCTAAGTAGGCTTTTAAGTTGAAGAGAAATTTTTTGTTTTATAGCGTCAACGTTAATTATTTCGTCTTCATAGCAAAGTATCCACTGGTAAGGTAATTTTAGATTTTTCCAATCATTGAGTGCTTCTGGCGAAGTTACGACGTAAATGAAGTTTGGCTTTAGTTTCTCTTTCTCAAGGAGTTCTATTGCAACTTGCGGTTCTGGTTTCTTTCTGTCTTCTTTTCTTCCAAGCAATCCGAAGTAGGCTACTGGAATTTTTGTTTTGGCTGGAAAAATAAAACATAATGGGGTTTTATAGGTTAAACGATATGTTCCCTTAACTTCCCTTTGTATTACTCGCAGGTTTTGAAGTCTATTT
>DAZI01000004.1 GCA_002507245.1 Candidatus Bathyarchaeota archaeon UBA233 | reverse complement strand
GTCGTCGCAGTGCATCATGGCTTGTCCTAATTCAGAGTCTATGTCGCCTTTCCAGATTTTCGGAATACGATATTTCTGAGCTTCAATGGGGTTGGGTAAGTTTTTGACTACCATGTCAAGAATAGCTGTGTGTAGAGGGATGAACTGTTGAAGCGCAGAGGATTCTCCTTTATGGTAGGCTTCGATTACGTCGCTGAATTTCATTCCCTTTTGTTTCGCCAGTTCAACAGTGAAGCCCCAACGGTGAAGTGCAGAGCCGAAGGCCACTGTTCCCTTGGCTGGGTCAACCTTCCATTGTTTCTTGAATTCTGGTTCGCCGTAAATTTCAATTAAGTTATTGAAGTCATTGATTATGCGGATAAGTTTGCGTTGGATCTCATCGGGTGAAAGCTTGATTTCTTTTATTAGTCGGTCTACTTTGTTTATGAAAAGAACGGGCTTCACCCTTTCTGCAAGGGCCTGCCGTGTTACTGTTTCAGTTTGTACCATAACTTCTTCTACAGCGTCAACTACAACTACTACGCCGTCTATAGCGCGTAATGCGCGAGTAACTTTTCCCGTGAAATCTACATGTCCTGGGGTATCGATTAGGTTAATTACGTAGGGACGATTGCGTATCTCGTGAAGCAAGGAAATGTTAGCCGTTTTTATGGTGATTCCTCGTTTCTGTTCCTCTTCTAAATAGTCCAGTGCACGGGCTTCCCCGGCTATTTTAGGCGACAATAAACCTGCTTCGGCTAGAAGAGAGTCGGTCATAGTTGTTTTTCCATGGTCTATATGAGCGATTATTCCGATATTTCGTATATCTTCCTTCTTCGTCATGAGTTTAAGGATTTCACCGGTCTGCCTAAATTTTGGCAAAGTTTATCCCTTTTCCACTGTTTTATAGAGCTAGCATTTTAGTGCAGAGCCTTACCTATTAAGTTTACGATGGGAGAAAAGGGTGGAGGATTTGGAAAGTTCAACAGATCTGTTGGTAGTTGGGCATTTCGCTTTAGATCATATATACAAGAACGGAAAATTCATTGGAAAGTTCTTAGGCGGACCTCCAACTTATGTGTCTTTAGCAGCAGTAAAGCTAGGTGTTAAGGTTTCTGTATTGTCTAAGGTTGGGTGGAACTTTAAGAGTGAATACGTGAAATATTTAATTAGCAACGGGATAGAGTTACCCTTTCTGAAACAAGTTGGAGATTCTGAAACTACGAGGTTTGAGTTAAGATATTCTGCTGATTGGAAGCGATGGTTAAGGCTTAAAGCTGTAGCACCGTCAATTAAGTTAGAAGATTTACCCAAACATTTGAAGGTGAAAGCGGTTCATGTAGCACCAATAGTCAACGAAATTCAGCCTAACCTTGTAAGAAAATTAAGAGAATCTTCAGAAATTTTATCGATAGATCCTCAAGGATTTGTCCGAAACTTCGACAAGGAAGGAAATGTTAGTTTAAAAAAGTGGCAAGATTTCAATTTGATGAAACTTGTAGAAGTTTTTAAGTCGTCTCTTGGTGAGATAAGAATGATAACAGAGAGGAAAAAGTTAGAGGTTGCCATGAAACAAATTAGCGATTTTGGTGCAAAAGTGGTTATTGTTACTTTGGGAGCGCAAGGGTCCATCTTGCTCTCTGAAGATAATTTTTACAAAATTCCTGCTGCTTCATCCAGAGTTATTAGAGATGTTACTGGAGCTGGAGACTCTTATATTGGAGGTTTTTTAGCTGAGTACATTCGTGGAAAAGATGCTGTCTGGTGTGCTTGTGTAGGTTCCGCGGCGGCTTCTTTCGTGGTGGAAGAGTTAGGCAGTTCTGGATTTGGAGATAAAGAAAAAGTGTATCAGAGGGCGAAAGAAGTTTATGAAAAGGTAAGTGTAAAAAGGAATTAATGTTTGGTTTAATATTATTATGTGCATACAAGGCGAGGTGAACTGACAATTGGGAAAAGTGGCAAAAGGTATTAAGTGCAGTGTTTTCGGATGCGACAACGAAGCGGTTAGATCGCTTTCAACAGAAAAGGTGATAGCCGCTGGGTTAAAGGTAAGTTCTTCTCGTAGAACCTATCTCTGCAGAGAACATTATAAACACTACAAAAAGGAGACTAAAAAAGAGAAGAAAGTAGAAAAATGGAGATACAAGTCATAAGTGAGAGGGAAGCCATGAGAGTTCTTCAACTTCACTCTGATTGGATTGAATATGAACCAGTAAAGAAGGAAATAGCGACTGCGGAAAAGTGTGAAAGAAAACTCCATCGATTTGAAGAGCTGCTTGTGCTTTTTGTTTCAGTTGAAAAAGGCGATAACGAAGATCTAGCTGAAAAGTTAATCAACGAAGTATCGGATTTTATGAAAAAACTCAAAGTAAATAAAATGTTAATTTATCCTTATGCTCATTTGAGTAATAACCTAGCTAAACCAACAGCTGCACTAAAAGTTTTAAAAGCTATGGAGAAATACGCTAAGCAAAAAGGTATCGAAGTGTACCGTACACCCTTTGGCTGGTGCAAAAAGTTTTCCCTTTCTATAAAGGGACATCCCTTGGCCGAGCAACTTAGAGTAATTGAGTCTAAAAAAACGAGAGATGAAAAAGAGAAAGCAGAGAGAAAGATTTCTGAAGCGTTAAAGGCAGAAGAGAAACTTGAGTCTTTCTGGTACATTATAAAACCTGATGGAAAAATGGTTCCAGTCGAAAAATTTGACTTTTCGAAGCATAAAAACATGGAAAAGCTTGCACGTTATGAAATAGCTAAGTCTAGGGCTGTTCAGCAAATTCCGCCGCATGTTAAGTTGATGCGAAAGCTTGAAATTGCTGATTATGAGCCTGGAAGTGACCCAGGTAATTTCCGTTGGTATCCGAAGGGAGCTTTAATAAAGTCGTTACTGGAGCAGTATGTCACTGCCAAGACCATAGAGTATGGAGCTATGGAGGTTGAAACTCCAGTCATGTATGATTTCCATCATCCAACTCTAACGAAGTATTTGGATCGTTTTCCAGCAAGACAATACGTAGTAAGGTCAGAAGATAAGGAGCTTTTCCTAAGGTTTAGTGCTTGTTTTGGACAGTTTTTAATGGCGCATGATACGCAGATCTCCTATAGACATCTACCCTTGAGGATTTATGAGCTAACACGTTATAGCTTTCGCAGAGAGAAAAGTGGAGAACTAGTAGGTTTGAGGAGATTGCGCGCGTTCACTATGCCAGACTGCCATGCCTTATGTGCAAATTTAGAACAAGCCAAGGAAGAGATGATTCGGAGATTTGACCTTTGTGTGAGAATTCTTGAAGAAGGACTAGGATTAACTAAAGGTGAAGACTATGAATTAGCTATTAGGTTCACAAAGGATTTTTATGAGAAGAACAGGGACTTTGTTAATGCTCTAGTAAAGAAGATGGGTAAGCCTGCTTTGGTGGAGATGTGGGAACAGAGATTTTTCTACTTTATACTGAAGTGGGAGTTTAATTTCATCGACAACTTGGACAAAGCTTCAGCACTTTCCACAGATCAGATAGATGTGGAGAATGGGGAAAGATATGGCATCACTTATGTGGACGAAAAAGCAGAGAAGAAATATCCGTTAATACTTCATTGTTCCCCAAGCGGTGCTATTGAAAGGTGCATCTACGCTATGCTAGAAAAGGCTTACCGTCAACAAAAGGAGGGGAAGTCGCCTATGCTTCCCTTATGGCTCTCGCCAACCCAAGTAAGAGTGATACCGATATCCGATAATTTTCTGCCCTACGCCGAGAAAATAGCATCCGAAATTGAGAAGAAAGATATAAGGGTTGACATAGATGACCGGATGTTGACTATGCAGAAAAAGGTTAGAGAAGCTGAGACAGAATGGATACCCTACATAATCGTTGTTGGAAAGAAAGAAGTTGAAAGTAAAACTCTTCCAGTGAGAGATAGAGAGGCTGGAGAAATAAGAAAGATGAAACTTGCAGAGTTAGTAGAAGAGATAAAGAAAAAGACTTGGGATAAACCTTTCAAACCGCTTACCTTGCCGAAGTATCTATCGCAGAGACCTCAATTTTATGGTTAACAACATTAAATCAACCGTGTTTGTGCAAAAAGTATATCAAACCCTCATAAACATAATCTAACTTCCAAAGTTTCGGAGGAAAACTTTTGGAAAAAGAGCTCCTCGTATACATTAACGGGAAATACTATCCAAAATCCCAAGCGAAGATTTCTGTTTACGATCATGGTCTACTCTATGGTGACGGAATTTTCGAGGGAATTCGCGCCTATAACGGGATAGTCTTCAAACTAAAAGAACATATAGACCGACTGTATCGTTCAGCCAAAGTAATAATGCTGGATATTCCGTTAACGAAAGAAGAGATGATAAATGCAGTACTCCAAACTTTGCGAAAGAACAACTTAAGAAATGCATACATTCGCTTAGTAATAACCCGTGGAATAGGTGATCTAGGATTAGATCCGCGGAAGTGCACCCAGCCTACGATAATAATAATAACTGACGTAATAAAACTTCACGCAACTGAAGCGAAAGAAAAGGGGATAAGAGCGCTCATTGTTTGGGTCAAGAGGGACCCGGTGGACGCTACATCTCATGAAGTTAAATCCTTAAATTACCTTAACAGCATACTCGGGAAAATTGAGGCAAACATAGCTGGATTCGACGAAGCTATATGCCTAGACAGGAACGGCTATGTCTGTGAAGGAGTAGCTGAGAACATATTTATTGTTCAAAATGGAACCATAATTACTCCTCCAACATCGACCGGGGCGCTAAAAGGAATAACGAGAGATTTTGTTATCCGACTAGCTCGAGGACTAGGCTATGAAGTGATAG
The DNA here is from genome assembly GCA_002507245.1 of Candidatus Bathyarchaeota archaeon UBA233. Lineage (GTDB taxonomy): Archaea > Thermoproteota > Bathyarchaeia > Bathyarchaeales > UBA233 > UBA233. Next base: position 14,629 of record DAZI01000004.1, on the reverse strand, counting down.
AGAAGAATGTAACTCCAAGCGACCTTTTCACAGCGGAGGAGGTTTTCTTCACTGGAACAGCTGCAGAGATAGTTCCCGTTGTGGAAGTAAACCGGCGAGTTATAAATGATGGAAAACCGGGCTCTATAACCAGAAGGCTCATGGAAGAATTTGTGAAAAGGATTGGAGATCCGAAAGAAGGGGTCTCCATTTACTAAACAATTACTAAATGTTCCCATTTTTATGGGAAATCAACCTTTTATGAAATTTTCGACCATGTCAAAGGCTTTTTCCAGAATTTCTATTGGAGGAAGAAAAACGCTTCGGAAATGTCCAGCGCCGTAAATTGGATCGAAGCCCGAGCCGTGGACGAAGAGTACGTTTGTCTTTTTTAGAAGCTCAAGAACGAACTCTTTATCGTTTTTCCAGCGAACTCCAATTTCGTGAACTTTTGGAAACAGGTAGAAGGCTCCTTCAGGTTTAGTGCAGCTGATTCCATCCATCTTGTTTAGCCGCTTCCAAGCATAATCACGTCGTTCCTTGAGTTTCTCGATTATCTTTCTGACATGGTCTTGAGGTCCGTTTAAAGCAGCCACGGCTGCTTTTTGAACTGGCGTATTAGTGCATAGCCTCACTCGTGCTTCTTTTTGAATGCAATCTTTTATTTCATTGAGTTCTCCATTAGGGTGATGGAAATAGACGTATCCTAGCCGCCAACCAGTCATGAGGTATACTTTGGAAAAACCGTTTAAACCTATCACTGGCACGTCTCTGGCTAGGCGGGAAGCGCTGATGAAGCCTTTGTCATAGGTTATTCGGTCATAGATCTCGTCTGAAATCACTGGCAGATCATGTTGTCCAGCTAAGTTGATTATTTGCTTGACTGTTTTTTCTTTATATAATGCTCCACAGGGGTTGTTGGGGTTTATTAGGACTATTGCTCGGGTTTTGTTGTTAATCTTTTTTTCTATGTCGTCTATGTCTGGTTGCCAGCCTTCCTCTTCGATTGTTCGGTATGGAATGGGTCTTCCATCGAAAAACTTAGCGTAAGATGAGTATGGTGGGTAGGTAGGGCCTGGAACTAGAATCTCGTCGTTTGGGTTCAATAATGCCCCCATGACCATTTGGATGGCTTCAGAAACACCTGTAGTTACAACCACATTTTCTGGGGAGATATTTACGCCGTTAATGTTTTTCTCTTTCTCAGAAATTGCTTGTCGTAACTCTGGAAGCCCCTCTGAGGGGGAATACCAATTGATCCCGTGTTGGATCGCTTCGATTAAGGCTTTCTTAATGTGTTGGGGGGTATCAAAATCGAATTTCAGGGGGTCACCTATGTTAAGGTAGAGTATTTTCTTACCGGCGTTTTCGAGTTTTTTAGCGTAGACTACAAGGTCGCGGATGGCGTATTCGATTATAGTTGTTCTTTTAGTAGGAGTGATCTTTGTCATGATCAAGTTCTATCCTGAACGATTATGAAGGAAATAAAAACGTAGAATGGAAGATAAAACTTATTGTTGGATTTATGGGGGTATTACTTTGAATTTGGCTGAAATTTTGAAGCCTTCTCTTGTTAATACATGGAAGGTGATTTCTTGGTTTACATATTGACTCCATTTCCATTCGGATATGCAAGAGAATGTTTTGTTAAATCCTATTACAAGTTCTGTGCCATCAGGGCTTAAAGATGGAGTAGCATCTAGAACTGAAAACGTTTTCTCCGGGGTTTCAACGGTTATTTCCCAAATGGTTACGTTACGCAGGGATAGGGCGTCGTTTCGTATGGTGATGTTAAAGTAGTCTATTCCATCGAAAAACCGGCCGAAGGTAACGTTTTCTATTTCGAGTTTTACGCAGGGTAATTGTAATGTGTAGGATGCGTTGAAGCCTTCCTTCGTGTAAACCGTTATTACCGCGTTTTTATTTGCGAAATTTTTCCAGTTCCATTGAAGATTGAAAGTTTTGGTGGTGTTTATTTCGAGGGGAACTGTGTTTTCCATTACAGTTTCTTTGGTTTCTCCAACTTTGACTTCAATTTTATTTATGTTTACTTTTTTAAGTGATGTCTCCAGGTTTTTTATTGTTAAGTTGAAACCGTTAGTGTTTGTTAAATTAAAACTTGCCTCTAATATTTTGAGGAATACTTCTGGAGGGGTAGTGACGTTTTCGGGTGACACTTGGAAACCTTGCGTGGTGGAAACAGTCACGTTAATTGCTTCATTTCTATGTAGAGTCCAGTTCCAAGTGCATGTGACGTTTAATGTTGTTCCGGGGGTAATGGATAGAAAGGTGAGTAAGTTTAGTGGAGGGTTAGTTTCGTTTATTTTTATGACTTTTCCATTCCCTAGTATTATTTTGACTGCATCGAGGTTTGCTTCTGTAGTAGAGTCGTTGAGGTTTTTGACAATGACTGTGAAATGGTTAGTGTCAGTTTCGTCGAATATTACTTTTTCTACATTCAAATAGGCAATTTGGAGCTCGGGAAGTGTGCCTACGCCTTCATATCGTTCTTTAGTTCTGGCGATAACTGTGACGTTTTGCCCACCTAAAGCTTGCCAATTCCAATTGCAGAAAAATGTCACGTTTTCGCCTGGGGGCAAGGTTACTGGAAGGGAAGGAGTAATATTTTCAGGTTCCACGGTGATTCTGTTGACCATGATTTCTGAAATCGTGAGGTTGATGGCGGATTCTTTTGAGTTTTTGACTGTTACGTTGAAGTGTTCAACGGTTATGTGAGGGTTAAAGATGGGGTCCACGGTCATTTTTACGGTGGGGGTTTGATAGGCAAAATTTGGTCCTGAGGCTCCTTCTACCATGACGTGAACAGTTATGGTTTTTCCAGCGAATCCTCCCCAGTAAGAGGTGCAGATGAAGGTTTGGGAAGTTCCTCTTTTTAGGGTAAAGGGAAGTTTGGGTTCGGTGCTCATTACGCCGTAGAAAGTAGCATTATCCTCGACTGTGAATCTTATTTCGGTGATTACTGCGTCCTTAGGTGAGTAGGAGGGGTTCAGAACTGTTACGTTGAATCTGGTGGCGTTTGTTACTGGGAATTCGACATCTGTGATGCTAAGTGAAACGGTTTCTAAAGGGATGTTATAGAATGTTCCCATGACCCATAGGTAAGAGAAGGTGGCGCCTAAAACTGCTGCTCCTAGCAAGAGGAGTATTAGTGATAGTCTAGAAAGGGCTTTGGCGTGTTTTAGCAGTTTGAACATTTGGAATCACCACAGCGTTTTTGGGGATAAATAACAGATTTTGTTAACAAGTAAATAAGGGTTCTCATAGGGTTTTGGAGATGTTTATGAAATTTGGTTTTTCTGTTTAATTGTTCTTTATGTTTTCTCTTCGAGGTAGGCAATGTCGCAAGGCGTTTTCCTTTCGTTTACTTGAGTATAGGTGTATACCCATTTTATTAAAGGGAGTATTGCCTTGCGCAAGGTCTTTCCTTTCTTGGTGAGGGAGTATTCCACTCTTGGTGGAATTTCCATGTATACTCTTCTTTCGATTAGTTTATGTTTTTCCAGTTCTTTTAACCTTTCCGAGAGGGTTTTGGAGTTTATACCTTTTAATTGTTGCATAATTTTGTTGTATCTAATTTTTTGGTTGTTCCCGATTGTGTTGATTATGAGTAATGTCCATTTTTTGCTTATTATGTTCATAATTTCGTTAAGTGGGCAGATGGGTGTTTTGTTGCTTTCATTAGTGAAACTTGCTTTCATTGTTTTTATCTCCTAGGCAGTTTGAAACTTGTATAGTTAAATACTTGATTTGTTATATTTACTTTACTATGTAAAGTAATAGAGAGTGAGAAATTGGGACATAAAATTGAAGTCTTTACAGCAGGGTGCCACTTATGCGAGGAAACTTTAAGGGCGGTGAGGGAAGCTGTTTGCGAAGAATGTACTATAATAGAATATAATATCAGAGAGAAATGTGAAAGCGAGATCTGTTTAGAGAAAGCGAAGGAATATGGAATTAAAGCGGTTCCTACCGTGGTTATTGATGGAAGAATAGTTTTACAAGGGAAACAAACGGTACAACAGATCAAAGAAGCCCTTGAGCTATAAGCTGCGATTTTTTCTCTCCATTTCTTTTGGATAGCAGAGAATTTCATGTTATCGTGAATAAGTTTAAATGGGAATTTTGGATAACTTTCTCTTCCTTTAGTGGGGCGTTCAGCTGGGAAATTCATGGCTGAATACGATGCAATTGTGATAGGTGCCGGAATTGTAGGTTTGTCAACAGCTTATTACATGAAGAAGCTCTGCCCAGATCACAGAATAATTGTGATTGACAAGATGAATGCTGCGGGACAAGGAAACACTGCTAAGAGTGCAGCTATGTTCCGGTGTTTCTTCTATTCGACCACAAATTTGAGGCTAGTGGATACTTCGGTAGAATTCTTTAAACATGTTCAAGAAGAACGGGGAGTAGACCTGAAGATTCGTTGGACTGGCTACTTATGGCTTTTCAGCGAAGAAAGCTACAACCAGATAAAGGGCGTTTTGGACACGATGTCAAGACTTGGGCTTCAATATCGGCTTTATGACGAAAAGGAACTTGCGGATAGACTGGGATTAAGGACTCGTGTGACGCATGATGAAGAGGCAAAATTGATGAATTTAGTTGACGTTTATAAGGGGATCTTCATACCTAAAGCGGGCTCTCTTGATGTGGATTCTCTTGTGAAATTTTATGAGGCAGAGTTTATGAAACTTGGCGGGGAGATAAGCTATGGCACAGAGGTTAAGAGTTTTGTAGTGGAGCCACGTCTTCCGTTGGGTATCCCAAATGAACCTTATTTTTGGCAAGAATCCAGGGTTGCAGGAGTGATTACTAATAAAGGGGCGGTTAAGGCTAAGAAAACTGTTGTATGTGTCGGGGCGTGGGCTTCGAAGCTCTTAGATCCCATAGGGATAGAAACTCATGTAAAACCGATAAAACGGCAAATTTTTTGTGTAAAGGCCAAGTCAGAATTTCTTAGTAAGCTTCTATGGACTAAGGGCTTTAACAGGGAGGGGTGCATGCCTTTCTTAATTCTTCCTAAGCCGAAGGTTTATATTAAACCTGCCTTAGAGGAAGAGTCGTTCTGGCTTTGTTATGGTGATGAGTTTCCAAGGGCATATAAACTTGAGGAAGAACCGCAGCCAGAAGAGAACTTTTACAAATATGGAATTTATCAGATTGTGGTTAAGTATTTGCCTCAGTTTAGGGGTGCTACTTATTCTTCGGCTTTTGCAGGGTTATATGCAGTAAATACTATTGATAGACAACCTCTTATTTTCGAGGAGAATGACCTTATATTTGCTGGAGGAACTAGTGGAAGCGGAATAATGAAGACAGATGCTATAGGACGGATAGTTGCTGCTCTTTATGCTGAAAAACAATATGCAACGCTTTATGGGGGGAAGGAGTTTAAAATAGAAGAGTTAGGCTTGAAGAAGCGGAAGATAGAGCCGGAAAAATTTGTGATATAGCTTTTCTGTTTTCTATGTTTTATGTGTATTTGTGTTGAATGGGTGCACAGTAATATTTATTAAGACTTAAGATACCAATTGCGTGAGGCGAGAGAATGACGACGCAAAGAATTCCTCGAGAAATAATATTCGTGGTGATTCTATTAGCGGTAGTCGTTGGTACCACGACGATGAGCTTACTCATAGCAAACCAAACAATACCTAATGTAGGCAACGTTAGGGCAGTAGGAGTAGGCGTTTACTGGGAATATACATGTGATACTAATGTAACATCAATAGATTGGGGATATTTAGAGCCGGGAGAAACAAAAAACGTTACAATTTACATACGGAACGATGGAAGTACAACTGTAATTCTGACAATGACTACAGATAATTGGAATCCAGCATCTGCACCTGTTTATATATCAATAAGCTGGAATCGACAAAACCATATATTAACTCCAAATACAGTAGTAGAAACCACCATTAACTTATCAGTATCTCCAAACATAACCGATATAACAAGCTTCAGTTTTGACTTGGTAATAACAGGAACAGAATACGTGTAATTAAACAACAGCATTTTTTATCCATATCATTAAGACTCCGCTAAAAAGTATAAATAGAAAGTAATGTGGAATCAAAAGCGCAATAGGAACTGCTAACTGTCCAACAACTACTGGAAACACTGTTCCCAGGGGGAATATGAGTAGCAAACTTGTTTTCTTGGCATTAAACATTGTGATTATGTCCTTCGATAAGAGCATTAAGGTAAAGGCTGCTAAAAATGATGATCCCTCTGCAAAGACATTAGTGAGAGACATCATTTTTACACCAAGTCCATAAAATTTGGAGGATAAAGGCCAAAAAGCGCTTACTCCATCGCCAGTTAAGAAGTCTCCAATGAAGGAGTGTTGAGCTAAAGCCAATAAATAAGGAAAAATCGACTTTCCCTTTAGGAAAAATAGCGGTATAGAGGCAAGGCCAATTATTATTAGTGAATGAGTTAAGCCTCTATGTTGAAGTTGAGGCACCAGCAGATCTATGTCCATTATTATGGATAACATCATAACCATGGGAAGATCAATTTCTGTTTGCAGAAGCTTTTCTAAGGTTTTAGCGACTAGATAGCCTATAGCTAAATGGCCGACAGCAAACATTCACTATAACATTCCTTTGAGTTGTTAGTTTAATATTTTCCATTGTTTTAAAGGTTATCAAGAAGGTTAATGAAAAGTTTGCACTAGGCATCGTCTGGCGGCGCATGCCTTCATGCGTAGAATCGCCGAGACGAAGAAAATTTAGCGCTTCTCCTTTTCACAGTAAGAGGCGTTTAGTGGATGGTTAGGGGGGATTATCGCCAAAACTCGTTTTGTTGAAGATTATATTATGTCCAGTGCATGCAATATAACTGAAAAAGTGAAGGCCCCCCCCATACCTAAGGCAACGAGTCTAAGTCGTTTTCTTTCAATTATGATCTTTTCAAAAAATCCTGTTGATGTTAGCAAAAATTCAGAAGTTAGCAAAAGTAATACGGCCATAACAGCGATCCAGAGACTAATGTCTGAGGGTGAAAGTGGGAACCGCATTTTAATCCTCTACAAATCTAAAAGTGACAGCTATCCTTTCACCGTTTTCGATGGTTTCTTCACGTTCGATCATAACTATCTTGCCGCTTGATTTGGCTATGGCACATGCGACAGCGCTTACGAGGGGATCGCCTAACATACGTAAACTTTTGAGTTCTCGATTCTTATACAAGCTTCCATAAAGTGGTTTTTCAACTGATAATCTGGCTTTTTTAGGTAATATTTCTAACTTAATGTCTCTGGCCAAGTGGAAATTTGCTATTATCAGTTCTGATAGACTCATAGGTAACTCGTCAATGTCAATCTCAGAGAAGTCTTTTCCGATTTCTTCCTCAAAAAGGGTTAGTAGGCCTAGTCCAGGAGGGGTAACACATATTCCCCGTGGATGTTGAAGAAGAAATCTCCGTTTAGCTAAATCTTCAATGGGGGGCATTTTCTTTGATACATCAGCGGAGATGAATACAACCATGTCTTTTAGCCCTTTTAAGTGGTCTGGCAGATAGACCTCTTTAGGATATGGAGGGATGTAAAATGCTTTTCCTTTGTAGTTCAGATCAAAGATAATTCTATCAACAGTTGAGTAGGGAGTAAGTGCCATAAAGTCTAGGAGAGTGCCTCTGACGAATCTTACTGGTTTAATAAAGAGGAAGAGAACCCCCCAGAATGTTAAACTTAAACCGATAAAAGCGATTACTGGGGATTCAACAATTATTGATTCAATAAGGGATAAAGCGCCAATTCCGAGTAGGAACAGACTTATTTTTTCAGATGGAACTTTTCTGAATTTTAACAATTCCATTCTTAGTTTTTCGTTTTCCAGTTTCAGTTGTTTTATAGTCTTCAATAGATATTTCAGTGTGGTTTGCTCGGAGTTTTTCCGTTTATTTTGTGACGTATTAGTTGATGTCAATTCACAATGAGTATTAAGATTCAAGCTTTAAGGTTTTTCTTAGAAATGAGGCCATTTTTTCTTCTTTTTGTATATGAAAAAACTAGCGCACATTGCAGTAGCGGATCCAACGCTTCCTAAGACTGGTATTTCTGGGACAACGTTGAACGAGGTTTTCCTCACAGCAAATCTACGCAGACAAAAACAATAGATGAAGTCATAATTGATTCCCCAGAAAACGACTTCAATTCGCCAGTGTCCTGGAATGCCTGGGGTATAAGTGTCTTCAGCGAAGTAAATTATGTAGGTTCCTGATGTATTAGTCCATGTTTCTCCGTCTGATTTCACCAAACGTATCCGTAAACGGGCAAGTTCTCCGTCAGGAGCGTACCATCTGAAGACTATGAAGAAAACTTTAGGATTTATGGTTTGAGCTGTGACGGTGACGGGTTCTCCGCTTGGAATTGGATCATCTCCGTAGTTAGTGGTAGCGTAGTAGCCTGAATCTAGAGTGTTTTCTTCGGCGATTGCACCTGTGGTTAAGACTAAGAAAAACATTATTGAAACGAGAGTCATGGCGAAGGTACTAATTTTTTTCATTGTCTTTGTCAACATTTATACTTAGATGGGTGTTTAATAAACATCAGAGGAACAAATTCCTAGAACATTTAAAGAAAAGTTCTTTAGGTTTTTGATTTCCACACTATTTTTGGGCCGTCATCGTCGAAGGTTAAATCTTGTGCGATGAAGCCGTATTGCTCCAATCTTTTAAGTGTCTCTGCCAGTTTTTTCCGGCTTAGTCTGAGTCTGTTTTCTCGATAGATTTTATATGTGATATCTTGAAGCTCTGCATTTTTCTTAGTTCTGGTCAATTCGATTACTGTTTTTAGAATAGTTTTCTCGTATTTGGATGCAGATCTATCAAAAATTTTTTTGTTTCTTAGGCGTTTTTTTAGGCTGGTTGTTCTATCGGTTATGAACATGAATCCAATAAAGCCGGCTAGGGATATTAGAAGGAGTTGTTGAGCAGGTATGCCGATCGAAATGAGGGCTTGAGTTTTCAGTGGTTGCCAGTAATGAACTATTTCACGGCTAATGTTAAGCAGTTTCTCTTCAAAGACTCTGTGATTTGTATCGTTTTGTGTGAAAATTATTAGGCTTATTCTGACATATTTGAGTTCTACGCTTAAGCCGTTTTTGAAAGGAGCTCTTTCAATCCAGTATAGAACAATTTGAGTATAATTCTCTGGACTTTGGAAAACGAGAAATCTGCTGACCAATGTGGGGTTTTTAATTAGCTGTATATCTCTGGAATCTATAACAGAGACCAGAGGGGGATTTCCACGGGAAATTTGCCAAGATATTAAGCAAACTTCCCAGTTATGAAGTCTAGAAACTGTGTCGGCTATTCCAAGATCTACATAAATTATGGGTTCAGTTACTTCTGTTGGAAAGTAAGCATACATTAGAGACGTGTCTTGTCCAGAAACTTTTTCATAGTCAACATCGCGAAAAATGAATTCTAGAGTATAATTGGGGATTTCTGGAAAGACGTTGGTCGAGTTTTCTGAGGTCAAGGCATAGGCTATCCCGCCGGGACCTTTGCTAATGGTGAAGGTAGGTGCTTGTACAACGAACGTAATAACTAAGCATCCTAGGATTAAAACTAGCAATTTCCCAAGAGTATTTCTTGACACTTCAATATGCTGTATTCCAAGAAATCTACCGCATTGCGAACAGAAGCTGAGTTTTTTCTTGAGATTTTTAGTACATTGAGAGCAGAATGGTGGTTTTCTATGCGAGTAGAACTTGATCTTCCCCAACTTATCTGCAAGAAATAGGAGGAGTCCAGTTCCAGCAAATATTAGTAACCATCCACTGAAAGAGTGAAAGATCGTCATCGCCGCTTGCTCGCTAACCCAGTAGCCTAACATCACAGTTAGGGATATCCGCAACACGTTCAAGCATTGAAATAATATAAATCCGGCAAGAAAAATGCCTATTTTCTCAGGAAAGCTGCATCGTAGGATTAATACTAAGAAAACGGCGAACATCGTGAATGCGAGTAGAGAGTAGATTCCTGAACAAGCGAGATCAACTGAAAATAGTAGATTTCCAGTGGAGGTTTTGAGGTATATCGTCGGTGCACCGTAGGACATATCCAAGCCAACTGGTATACTAAAGATTTTCAATGTAGTATATGCGGCTTGGGTGCTGAAATTAGCCGTAAATCCCCCAATCAAATAGAGAAACTCGGATGGAATGGGGACCAGAAATATCAAAAACAGAATTATGGGTAAAAGAACTCTTAGAGTCTTCATACATGACAAGATAAGAGTTAAACCAGTAACAAAGATTGGAAGTGAGAGAAGATGTATTTCCAAAGGGTGAAATGTATGTGAACCGTACCAGTACACAAGGAATGCAACTAAACAAAGGGATAAACCAAGAAGTTTATCCATGAAAATTATACTGGATTTTTCGTTAGCTTTCTTTTGCTTGTTAAAATCAATGGTTGCTTTGATGCTTTCTTTTCTTTGGTACAATAAAAGCCCCATCAAGAGAGGTAGAAAAAATGCATAATTGTATGCTTCGCTGTATAACATTTCATTAGTGAGAACTAGAAAATCCTCTGAATATATAACTAGGATCGGTGTTGAAACTAAAATTAATAGGAGAACAAATTGACTGTTTATTCGCAGCAAGCGTAATATTCTGTTAGACAATGATTTCAGTTTATACATGAAAAATCGCCTGCAATGGGCTGTTAAAACCTTCTCAAACTATGTGGATATTTTATTTGAACTAAAATTATATTTCAGAATAGTCTTTAAGATTTTAACTCCATCTGAAAATGCGCTCAATTTGGAAAAGCCGTCTTTCCTTTTCTTACAGTTGATGGGTTCTTCTTTGACTACGAACCCGTTTTTCAGTCCTTTAACAGTTAATTCAGTTTCAATCTCGTATCCTGTCGATTCTACCTCAATCTCCTCAAGAACTCGCTTTTTATAAGCTCTAAAACCTGTCTGACTATCCGTGATAAGTTTCCCTGTCAGGGAGAAAATTAATACGTTGAATATGAAATTTCCTACAAGGTTAAGTTTAGAAGTTGTCTTGTTCCCATTTCCATTCAAAAACCTTGAGCCTATAGCTATATCAACACCATTGAAAAGAGGGGTAATTAACTTAGGTATTTCTTTAGGATCATGGGAACCATCAGCATCCAACGTAATGATGATTTCACCTTTCGCTTCTCTGAAACCACGTTGAAGTGAATATCCCTTGCCTCTGTTAGTCGTGTTAGTCAAAACTTTAACGTTATACTTTGAGGCTATTTCCCGTGTTCGGTCCATTGACCCATCGTCAACAACAATTATTTCGAAGGGAACATTTAAGTTCTTCATTACAGAGACTGTGTTTGATATAACCTCTCCGATAGTTTTTTCTTCATTATACGCTGGAATAATCACTGAAACTACGGGTGAACTCACTCCTTTCTCCCACAAACTTTAGGAATAATGACCAATTTAAATAGTTAAGGATGAGTATTATAGAACATTCGTTGTGAAGTTTTAGAAGAAGCTACTATTTAATCAAAAGAACTTCAACGGATAAATAAGTATATCAACACTGAATTCCTGAACTTTTTTCTCCACCAGATAATTGATGAAGGAATCAGAAGATGAGACAGTCAGAGTGAATGTTATAGGAATAACCTTTCCGGGGGATAATGGAGCCTCATTATAATCCCAAGTTAAATTTATATAGTTTGAAATTGTCGGAGGAACCCAATTTGTTAGGTTAAAACTCAAAACTACGTCCTTATTACTAATGCTTTTCACGTAAAACGTTACATCTTTGGATTCGCCCGGATAAATTACTCCCCAATCAATCAGTTCTGTCTTATTTGTACACTCTATATTCCAGTAAGCCTCAACACCTATCACATTAATGTTTCCTATGCTTGGAACTTCAAGATTAATGGATTCATCAAGCCATTTTGCTATTAAGCCGCTTGTGAGTACTGTGATTACCACAACAGACACTATTAAAATAATTATTTCCAATGAAAGACGTGTGAATTTTAAGGAAAATTTAGATAAAATTTTTGGTTTTTTCATTCTCCCTTCTCATTTAGTCAATGAATAAAGTTACTGATTAATATTTCGTATAAATATTATCCATTCCTTCATTTACTTTATTGTGAATAAAAACCTGGTAATAATTATCAAAAGCTACGTGATCTACATGATATTCTTAAAAAGTATTTGAGATAACTAAAAAGGAATGTGTATAGAATATCTTTGTTACCTTATCATTCTTTTGATGGTTACTCTTATTGCTTCTGCGCTGTTATACTTTGGCTTCCAACCTAGCCTTTTTATTTTTGATATATCTAAAAGCATATTTTTTACGTCGCCTTTCCATCCTCTTCCACCATCTACTCCTCCTGAAAAAATAAGCTTAACATTTTCTAATCCCATTTCACTTACCACGATTTCAGCTATTTTTCTCACTGACACTTGATCCTCCGATCCTATATTGAAAAATTCTATTTGATTTCTAGCTCTTTTCCAAGCTGTCTCTATAGCATTTACACAATCGCTAATATACAGGTAGGACTTCTTCTGGGTTCCATCTCCTAAAATATTCAGCAACGATGAGTTATTTTTAAGCTTCCTTACGAAGTCATAAAGTATACCGTGCGTACTTCTTTCACCTATTATGTTTGCAAGCCGGAGGATAATTGCATTTTTATCGTATGTTTTTGCATAAGCGGATATTAGAGCCTCGCAGGCAAGCTTGGAAGCACCGTAAATTGATATTGGAATTAAAGGAGAGTAATCTTCTGGAGTTGGTATCTTTGTTGCTTCTCCATACACTGTTGATGTTGAGGTGAACACAATTGTATGTATTTTGGAGTTTTTCCTTATTCCCTCAAGGAGTCTATAGGTTGCATAAATATTTTGTTCAAAAAAGATTTCTGGTTTAGTTGAACTTAAACGAACATCTGGATTTGCGGCTAAGTGAAATACCACTTCAGCGTCTTTGACCGCATCCTTGACATTATTTAAGTTTCGGCAGTCTCCTTTAATTACTTGAACATGCTCATAATGTAGTAAGGATTTTATGTTTTTCTTTGAGCCATACGAGAAATTATCAAATATTATGATCTCATGCCCTTTTTTAGCCAAGCTCTCACATAGGTGGCTTCCGATTAAACCGGCTCCGCCAGTCACAAGTATGTTCAATAATTTACCCTCTATATAATATATTAAGACAGAAGAATTAATATATTACTTATACTATTTACTATTTAACAAAAGTGCGGTTCACACCAATATCAATAAAAAGGGTGATTTCCTCTAATTTGGTGGTTGAGATGAAAAACAAATTTAGTCTTTTAAATTATTTACTGCTGCTTATTACTTTGATGTTTGGATTATTAGGGATACCAATATCCTCATCGTTAACAAGAGAAAAACGCATAATGACTTCAGGAATTATCGAATTTTTAAGCCCATTACATGTAGAAGGAAACCAGCTGGTTGACGATAGAGGAAATATAGTCTATCTTCGGGGGGTAGTAAAGGGGGTATGTAGTGATATTGTGCCAGGTGGAAATTGGCCATATGAAGGGGGTGGCGAAGACAGCGGTTGGAATAACTGGAATCCTGAACGGATTCGTTGGCATTTAAGGAATATGAAGAATTTTGGTTTTAATGTTTGGCGATGTTTCGGTTGGAATCTACGGATGTGGAAGTTTAAAGATACTGATCCAAACGCTGCTTTAGCCGTTCAGCATATGATTGAAGCAATAGAAATAGCATATCAGGAACGGCTCTATGTGGTAGTAGCTCCTTACGGGGTGAGCAATCAAAGGGCTATTGAGGGGGATGACCGTGAAACCTTGCCTATCCCTCCATATATTGGAACACAGCAAGGTCAAGAGACAATAACGAGTGAACAGGACTTCATCGACATATGGGTGGATATAGCGAACACTTTGAAGGGATATCCTAATGTACTTTTCGAACTTTATAATGAGCCAGATTATCCAAAATGGGGTAACTTTAACCGTACTCAAGTTGAAGCAGACTGGTTTAGAGTTGTTCAACAGACGATTAACGCTATTAGAGAGATAAGTGACAGACCAATAATTGTTCAATGGCGCGCATGTCTCTGGTACAACGACTGGATTCCAGAGCCAGAACAAACAGCTAATCTTAAGTGGGTTTATAAATGGAATTTAACTGGTACAAATATTGTTATAAGTGCGCATCTCTACCGAGCATATGGAAGTTTAGGCGGAAACGATGGTAGCCCTGTTCCATACATTTACGAGGATGTTAAAGCAAGACTTGAGTTCCTTCTCCAAGATGTCTATTTATATTACCCAGTGTATATTGGAGAGATAGGATGCGACATCAGCAAGACTGGCACTGGACTAGAGGAAGAATTTGAAGCCTTTAATAACACTTTACGAGTTTTTAGTGAATGGGGAATAAGCTATACGGTATTTACTTGGAAGTCCACTGGAATGTTTGCTATCTTTGAAACCCAACCTTGGTTACCTCCTCTAAACGAAGCAGGGCAAATACTAGTAAATGCGACTAAACAATCATAAAATCAACTGTAAGATGAGTTAAATGAGATGTCCAGACCAGCATATATTTCACAATTACCATTAGAATACACTTTGTTCAATTCCC
>DAZI01000029.1 GCA_002507245.1 Candidatus Bathyarchaeota archaeon UBA233 | reverse complement strand
TGTAAATGAGTCAATAAAAGAAAATATCGTGAGTCATCTCCCAATAATTTAGCTACCTTACCAATGAGGTCATCTTTTGTTTTATATTTCCCCTTTAATTCTTGAATCTTTTTAGCTGCCCTCCAAAAGTTACTTTCTTTGCCAAAAACCTTCTCTAAAAATGGTGTGATGCTCTCTGTAATTATGCTTTCGGGCATTTCGCATTTGAGATCCAGTGTTGCGTAAAACTCCCACAACCGCTTTTGTATGGAGAGATGGCTCAAGTTTTTTCCTCAACAACTCTAAAGCGTTTGTTGCTGAAGAATTTTGTTCAACTAAATCTTTATAAGTAGAAAACAACTTATCTACCAATGTGGTTTCATGGGGCAAATAAACCTAAAGATTGAAGATAAACTTGAAAAAGAGTTTAGAAAAGTGGCAGCACAAAAATTTGAAGCTAGAAAAGGTTTCTTAAAAAAAGCAATTGAAGAAGCCATCCGCGATTGGATAAATAAAAACAGTGAGGCCATCAAAAATGCCAGAACAGTACATTAGCATGAAAGAAATTACATATAAAGATTATAAAGAATTTATAAAAACCCACAACGAGGTAACAATCGAAAAAACTAAGGTTAAAATAGGTCAACCTAAAAAAATCAAAGATTTTCAACCAAAGGAATTTGAACTTGAGAAAATCAACGTTTGGTCGTTCCCAAAAAGAGGAACATGGGCGACGCATAAAGGAAATTTTAGAGGAAACTGGCCTCCACAAATGGCAAGAAATATAATCCTTAGATATTCAAAGCCAGCCGAGTGGATTTTAGACCAGATGTGCGGATCGGGAACAACTCTAATTGAATGCAAACTTCTCGGCAGGAATGCAATAGGCGTAGACATAAACAAAAACTGCATAATGCTCACACTTGACAGACTCAATTTTGAATATAATCCACTCGACCCGAAATTCCCTGAGGTTAAAATAAAAACTTACGTAGGTGATGCAAGAAACTTGAACCTGATCGAAGATGAATCTATCCACCTCATAGCAACACACCCACCATATGCAAGCATAATCTCTTACAACAAGAAAGAAAATATACCGGGTGACCTATCAACTATACGCAGCATAGATAAGTACATTGAAGGAATGAAAGAAATAGCAAAAGAAAGTTACAGGGTTTTAAAACCCGGAAGGTTCTGTGCTATACTTGTCGGAGATACAAGAAGACGTAGGCATCATGTCCCAATAGCCTTCAGAACAATGCAAGCCTTCCTTGAGGCAGGTTTCATCTTAAGAGAGGATATAATAAAGTACCAGTGGAAAACAAAAACAACGCGAGAAAAATGGGGCGGCCTAACAAAAGTATCAGATGAATGCTGGGTAGACATAAACAAAAAGGGAAAAAAATACTATATAGACTTCTATCTACTGTATTACGAACACCTCTTCATTTTCAGAAAACCTGAAAAAGACGAAGATTTAGGCATCTATAAAGATAGCATCAAATGGTAAAAAAGGTTCAGGTTGAATAGGCATTTCTTTGCGTAGACCTTATATCTTACCTCTCTCATTTAAAAGGATGATGATGTGGCGGACCGGAGGGGACTTGAACCCCTGGCAAGCCGCTTAGTAGGCGGCCACTCTATCCGTCTGAGTTACCGGTCCCGCCCTGACTTCCTGATTTTCATTTGTTATTCTCAGAACGTGTATAAAAGTTTTTTCCGTAAATTTTAAATTCCGTATTTTTCCGTATTTTTCAGAAATATTTATATTTCGGTCAATATATCAATGTTAATTGACTTTCAAAAAATAAGACAAAACATGGAGGGAGTTAAATGGCAAAAACAATTTCGGTTGGGGATAGAACACTTGAAGTCAAATCAGTGATGATCCCAATTTCTGAACTGATACCCAATTATAACCAACCCAGGTTACACAATACACTGGATCTCGGCCTCAGAAAAAGCATTAAAGAAACAAAAGGGCTTGTTCAACCACTATTAGTGGAACGAATTACAAACGATGTGGAAAAGCTTGTGGAAGGGGTGAAAGCGAGATACAAAAAGTTCGGAGACACAACTATTCCAGAGTTTCTTGAAAACGTTAAGCCAAAATATTTGATCATTGATGGAGAGCGACGGTGGGCAAATTCAGTAAGGATACTTTCTGAAGACCCTAACGCAGACTATCTCAAACTCATTCCTTGCGATGTTATTTCACAATCGCTGTCAGAAAAAGATCGTTATGTCTTATGGGTTTCCATTCATCGAATGAGAAAAGAATGGAGAGCCATGGAGAAAGAAGCAGCTGCACGACACTTAATGCGACTTATACCTGATCCAGCAAGTGCTGCTAACATCTTGGGAGTCACAGTTAGATCGCTTCAAAAACTAATTGACACTTATGAATTCGCTCAAAGAATGACGAAAAAAGTTGGACCTAAAGCAATTTCTTATGCCCGAGAAACCCTAAATCTTGCGAGAAAAATACGCACCGAAGAAATTGAAAATGCCATCGTTGATAAAGTGAACAGAGGATTAATCGTGGATCCCGTCAGCATTCGAAAATTAAGAGAAATCGTCAAGTATCCAGAGGCTAAGGAAGAGTTCCTAAAGCCTACAGGCACTATTGAAACAGCGCTGGCTAAAATTCCAAAAAAAGAGGTTTCCCTCAGCAGGTCGGCAAGGTTTAAAGAAACAGTAGTTCAATTTAGAAGAATAATAGGCGATTATTCATGGAGAGAAATTCAAGCATGGAAAGGAGACCCTGACTTACTAAAAGAAATTGATTACTGCATTAGCTTACTACAAGACATGAAAAAAGCGGTGGCCTAACCTCTTTTTTTAATTTTGGAGGGAGAAAAAATTCAAACAGGAAAAATCGAGACCCAAATCGACTATTTAACTGAAACGATAATATACATCATGAAATATTACGCCGAACAAGAGGGTTTATCTTTTGAAATAGCTGAGAAAGTAGCAGAAGAAGCAGCAAGCCTGTTCTTAGAGTATTACAGACAAAGAAAAAAGAAAGGTAAGCCCTTCGGGCATTCTCTTGAATCGTTAGCTAAAAGCGCAGTTTTATTAGCCGCTAGGAAAAGAGGAATTCCGATTCGAGATAACAAAGCTACATTCCGCCTGTTAAAATCCGTTGGCGGAGAAATTCCTTATTCTCCCATCCCTTACATCGAATGGCTTAGCCACAAGCTCGAGCTCTCTCGAGAGGCAAAGAAAAAAGCTTGTGAAATCGCGCAAACATATCGGACAAAAACTTTTGAGAGAGGAGCTCCACGCGTTGTTGCATCTGCTGCAGTTTACATAGCTTGTTTAATGACCGGAGAGAGAAACACAAGGTGAAATTGCAAAAATTGCGCAATGCAGTGAAGTGTCCATTAGAAATAACTATAAAAAAATCATGAATAAGCTGAGTCTTTCGTTATCCGATTTAGTAACATCTTGAAACACCAATTTGTCCAAATCAAAAGTTCATGGCGCTCATAAGGGATTTTATATTAGCTTAAATAAGAATACCTATATTTACGCTTGGGTTTTTAAGAGCTAAAGTGAAAACGTAGACCACAAAAATGGCTACTGGCAAAATAAAGACCCCTAGCTCTAAATCGTTGAAATCAAAACTGGGAAAAACATTTAATGGAGATCCTTTAGCTATGTCAATTTCGATTTCCACATGATCCTCAACCGTGATCTCTCTTTTGGCAAATCCATAATCAGGGTGCTCTGCTCGTATGATATACTTTCCTTTCGATACTCTAAACTTGGCTTCGCCAAATATGTTTGTTAAAACCCAGATTGTTACTGTGCCAGTCACGCTTACGTTGGCGAGATGCAACTTCTCACCATTATACGTGACTGTAACCCACAGTTTCTTGCGCCAAGGATTTTGGCCTGAAACGCCTGAAGGTGGATTTCTCCTTGCTCTTGTTCTGGCGGATGATTCCAAGCTAAAGAAAACGTACTGAGAAACGAGCATGGTATTCTCACATGCTTTGCAGGCGAAGTGTAGTAGCTATAAGAAGTAGGCTCGCTGTCATCACCAAGGCAGACTCGTCAACAGATGTTGAAAAGTTGTAGTATATTGAGCCACCAACAGAAAGAGTATTTTGCTGAGGAAACAGCTTTACAGCATCACTGGCGAGCAACTCAGCTTGCAGATACTATGGATCCATTCACTATTAAAGAGGCATTGCATAGGGCTACTATCCTTTTGAATATGTACATAGAGCCGAAAGTCGCAGGTTAGAGCGAGAAGAAGAAGCGGACAAAATCTGGGCATAGTAGTTAATAGAACTGTCTTGTCTGCTTCACGGAATTACCTTCATATAAAAGGGCATATACCTTGCAGAACAAAGATGTAGTATAGAAAAAAGGGATTACTGGATAGCAGTAGAAACATGCTGGGCTTCCGCAAATTCAGACAAGCCACATTTTTTTAAGATTTCCTCAATGTTAGGATAGTATCCAAGTATATCCTCTATGTACAAAATCTTTTTTCCTTCTGCCTTTGCTACTTCCATGTCTCTTTTCATTCCTTTACTCGGTTTTTCATTTTTTCGTAAACAATAAAGCAAGAAATCGCATTTTTTTATTAACTCTGCACATTTTGTCATAGCTGTTTCTCTATCAGATCTCTCCTCAAGACCCCAGTACATTTCATGAGGCGTAGCTGGAACGAAGGAGTCCTTAGCCTTTGAATATAGGTGAATTAGTAATACAAGAAGTTCCATGGAGCGCTTTAGTGGATTGTCGTGGTATGGATAACATATGTACGCTTTATGTGTAGTAGGCTCATTTGCTAATCCGATCCAATGGTCGATATCTGTTGGTGTAGCATCAAGTTCCTTGTCCTGTAATACTGATTCCACTATATCTGGCCTAATATTAGTCATACCACGAATCGGTCCTGTGCCTTTCTCCCATTCTCCTGAATCGGTTTTTCGGATACCTAAGGGTAACCAAAGCTCAGTAAGAATACGGTTTACACTGTCGTTTGAAACTTTCATCTTCTCGCCTTTTTTTCTTCGAT
>DAZI01000059.1 GCA_002507245.1 Candidatus Bathyarchaeota archaeon UBA233 | reverse complement strand
AAATCCATTCTAATCGTTTTAGAACATCCTGCTTATAGCTTCCTTTATCTGGACATAGTTCACTGAAAAAACTCTTGTTTGGTGCTTCTAAATTTAAACCTATACGATCAGAAAGCTGAGTTGCCTCCTTAATGTAATGTTTATTTGTTCCTGGCATCAGACGCAGGTGAATATATCCATTATATCCGTGACTTCGTAAGTAACGTAAAACTTCAAGTTGTTTTTCAGTTACAAAATCTGGGTCTTTAGCCACGGAGGATGTTAGGAACAACCCTCGAATTTTCCTTTTCTTCCATAGATGCATAGTTACCCTTGCAAGCTTTTCCGTTTCCCACGTGATTCTTGGGCATTTTCGTCCACTACGAAAGGAGCAGTAGAGACATTCATTTTTGCAATGGCTTGTCAATAAAGTTTTCAGCAAGGGTACACATTTTCCTCGTGCGGCGGCTTCGTATATCGGGACTACTGCTCTGTCCCATTGAGCTCCAAGCCTGAGAAAATGCCATTTATCCCTTTTTCGAGCAGCCTTAGACATGTCTTTCTAAAATAATTTTTGTCCCGGATCTATTTTAGGTTGTTCCTTTCAATTAAAGGCTAAAGAGTTCCGTGCTTGAAATAGTAACCCTCTTCCTTTTTTGAGCCGAAGCTTCGGACTCCTTTCT
Source organism: Candidatus Bathyarchaeota archaeon UBA233 (assembly GCA_002507245.1). Classification (GTDB taxonomy): domain Archaea; phylum Thermoproteota; class Bathyarchaeia; order Bathyarchaeales; family UBA233; genus UBA233. The sequence goes on along the minus strand of DAZI01000059.1, from coordinate 7,015 downwards.
CGCAAAGTTGTTTTCTTATTTTTTGAGCGTAATCTCGGCTGATTTCACCTCTTTTCTCGAGGTAGTTCACTATTTCTTCCGCTTGTTCTTTTGTATCGCATCGGCGTATAAAATCAACAACATCAGGTACATAATGAACGAATCTTCGGGAAGCAGCTTTTTCGCCAGTTTCAGCATCCGTCCTAACCGAGGTTATATTTACACGGTGCTCTCTGTGCTCCTTTGATTCCATCTCTCTAGCTAGATTCGGGAAAAGCCTTCGGAACTCCTCTCTATCGAAATCCATAGGCTTTCATCTTTAATTATTTGTTCTATGAAAAGACTATATTGCATATTATATATGAATGTTTACGCTGTGACCATAATCATAGGAATGATGTAATTATTTTGGGGCGATATGTTTTATAGTTAGTTCATATGCTTTCATAGTCTAAAGGAGAAGGCGAATTGAGCAGGAAATGGTGGAAACGCAGAAAGCGAAATCCATGGTTTGACATATTTGACGATATTGAGAAGACAGTGAAGGAAAATAAGCGAAATCGCCCCTATGCTTTCCGGGGAAATATTCGTCGAACGAACATGCGATATCCATACATACGAATAATGAAATCCAGAAAAATGTATAGACGATCTCCATTCCTTAAAGAACCTGAACCATTGCTGGATGTTCTACAAAATGACGGAGTAATCACAGTTGTAGCAGCTCTTCCAGGATTTAAAAAAGAGGACATAAATCTTCACGTAAAGGGCGATCGACTCATAATTTCCGCAAGTACCTTGGATAAGAGATATTATAAAAACCTAAAACTTCCAGCAAAAATTGAAATTGAACCTTTTTATACCAGCTATAAGAATGGAGTTTTGGAACTTCGGTTCAAGAAACTCTTAGAAAATAAAATAGTGCTAAAAAGCGAGGGTTAAACTTTGCCTCACAAATTGAGGAAAACCCGTAAGAAACGGGGTTCCAGAACATGTGGTTATGGAAGGGTAGGACAACATAGGAAAACCTCTTCTAAAGGGATGCGGAAGCCAGGAAGACATAAACAAGGCTGGACTTACGTGATAAAATACGAGCCAGACTACTTCGGCAAAAAAGGCTTTACATCGCCAAAAAGCCTCAAACGGGAAGAAAATGTGATAAATGTAGGTGAACTTGAAGAACTTGTTGAAAAACTTGCAAACACGGGAATGATAGCTGAAAAAAATGGGAAAATGTTCATTGATCTCGAAAAACTTGGATATACTAAGCTCTTAGGCACAGGGAAGATAAATAAACCACTAATTGTCAAAATCAATGCCTTCTCTGAAACAGCTGCCGAAAAACTTCAAAAAGTTGGCGGGCAAATTTTAAGAGAAACATAAATGTGAAATGATACAAAAACATAATGGCGGAAGGAAGAAATAGATGGCTGGAAGATTCCTCAATCTTTTCAGGCCCCTTTCGAGATTCATGCCTGAGGTAGCTCCACCGAAACGAAGAGTTGGGTTTAACGAAAAAATCTTCTGGACCCTTATGGCCCTTGTGCTCTATTTAGTAATGTCTCAAGTTCCACTATACGGTGTTGGATTGGCAGGCGGAATGGAACTCGCTGCCTTAAGAGTTATTTTTGCTTCTAATCGAGGTTCATTAATGGAGCTGGGCATAGGCCCCATTGTAACAGCTGGCTTAATTCTACAACTTCTTGTGGGTTCGGGTATGGTAGAATGCGACATGTCCGATCCGGAAGATCGGGCGTTATTCACTTCTGCCAGTAAGGTTTTTTCCTTCATATTTATAGGCTTCCAAGCCTCAGCCTACATTATAGGCGGTGTTTATGGAGCACTAACCTTTAACACGGCGCTCATAGTATTCCTCCAGCTTTTAGCTGCTGGCATGGTGGTCATGCTTTTGGATGAAATGATTCAGAAAGGCTGGGGAATAGGAAGTGGCATAAGCCTATTCATCATGGCCGGAGTTGCTCAAAGCATTCTTTGGGACAGCTTTGGTTTAACTCCCCCAATGGCTGACAAGAAAAGCTATGGCTTCTTTGTAGCCTTGGCTGAAACTTTTGCTCGGAGAGAGCCAATAATGAATATAGTTGTCCGTGTGGACGACAAAGGCCAAGCCTTGCCCTATCCTACACTTCTAGGATTTTTCGCTACCATAGCCGTATTCTTAATAGTAATTTACATGGAAGGCGTTCGCGTGGAGCTTCCACTTGCTTATGCTGGATATCGCGGGTTCCGAAGTAGATATCCAATAAAACTCTTGTACGTTTCTAACCTTCCAGTAATATTTGCTTCAGCTCTCTTCGCCAATATTTACCTATTCTCCCAAGTGTTTCAAAGATTCGTGGGACGAGGCTTCTGGATAGATCTTCTCGGAAAGTTTGACCCTGAAACTGGGCAACCAGTTAGTGGGCTAGTCTATTATGTTACTGCACCTCGTGGGATTACGCAAGTGATAGCTGACCCTGTTAGAGCTGTAGGCTACGTTTCTATAATGGTCGTTTTCTGCATGATATTCTCCTACACATGGCTTGAAGTGGGCGGACTAAGTCCCTCCACAGTAGCAAAACAACTCGTGGATTCGGGAATGCAGATTCCAGGGTATCGTCGTTCTAGCAAGCCCATAGAAACCATACTTAAACGTTATATTCCAGTAGTAGCAGTATTAGGCGGAATAATAGTAGGGTTAATCGCTTCAGTAGCAGACTTCTTTGGAGTTTTTGGGACTGGAATGGGTATACTCCTTTCAATAGGAATCTTATACCAGTACTATGAGCTGTTAATGCGTGAAAGAGTGGCTGAGATGTTCCCGGCCTTCCGCAAAGTATTCGGAGGCTAAGTGCCGGTTTGAAACGGGTAGTTGTAGTTACTGGAATCCCGGGAAGTGGAAAAACAACTGTCTGCAACCTAGCTAAGGAAATAGCTGAAAGAGAGAAAGGAAAAAAGTTGACAGTGATAAACTTTGGAACAGTTATGGTAGAGCTTCTGGAAAAGAAAGGCGAATCCATTCACAGGGATTTCTTGCGAAAATCAGATTTGGGCTTCCAGAAGAAGCTTCAAAGAGAAGCTGCTGAAACCATTTCTGAACGGATATCTCGATCTGAAGATGTTGTAATAGTTGACACGCATATGTCAGTAAAAACCACCTGGGGCTTTCTTCCAGGACTACCCCAACATGTTCTTGAAGCTTTAACTCCCAGCCTTCTTGTTCTGGTCGAGGCCCCAGCTAAGCAGATTCTTTCTAGAAGGGTTAAGGATACATCACGGTTGAGAGATAAGGTTCTTGAAGAGGAAATAGCCGAAGAACTTCTCTTTTCACGTTTGATGGCATGTGCCTGCACGGTGCTAACAGGAGCTCCGGTAAAAATAGTTATTAATGAGCATGGGAAACAGAAAGAAGCAGCTTTAAAACTGCTAGAAGCCATGGAGCTGTAAGACATGCTTCCAGAATTCCTTCAACCCATACCTGCGTCTACAATCTTTATCCTATTGCTATCTATGAGTTTAACCTTTTTAACCTCACTTACGAATCGGCTATTAACAAATCCGGAGAAAACCAAAGCTTGGAGAAAAGAGATTGCAGAGTGGAATGCTGACTTCCAAAAAGCCCGAAGGACATGTGACAAGAAACTTATGGAAAAATTGATGAAGAAACAGAAATATATCCTCCAGCTTCAATCCAAAATGATGCTGCAATCCTTCAAATTGTTTGCTCTTTTCGCTATTCCCTTCTTCCTCTTGTGGCAAGTTCTTTTAGGGTTTTACGGCACCAGCCCTGTAGCCTATTTTCCCGGAGTAGGCGATGAAATAAGTCTCGGTTTTGCCGTGTTTCCATCGATAATTTGGTGGTATTTTCTCTGTTCAACCCTCTTCGGAACAATATTCTCACGGGTTCTAGGATTAACTATGGAGGTGGAAAAATAAATGCCTCGACCTAGCTATCGAACGAGAAGTCGAAAACGCGTGAAAGTGAAGGTTCCAGGCGGGCGTCTAACAATCCATTACAAACGGGAGAAGGCTAAACATGCTAGATGCAGTAAATGTGGAAAGCCCCTGAGCGGGATTCCTCGAATGATTCCTTCTGAAATTCGTAAGCTTAATCGAACTCGAAGGCGAATCAGCCGCATGTTTGGTGGACAACTTTGCGCCCAATGCCTAAAAACATCCTTAAAACAAGCGATAAGAGCGCTGTAAACGACGAGATTGGATGATAAGGCTTGAAAAAGCCGGAAAAATCCTTAATAATCTGCATTTGCGGATTAGCTGGCTCTGGAAAAAGTACTGTTGGAAAACTTTTAGCTAGAAATTATGGGTTGAAGTATTATTCTGGCGGCGACGCTTTGAAAGCCCTAGCTGTTGAAGCTGGATACCAGCCAAAAAACGAAGGCTGGTGGGAAACTAGCGAAGGACTAAAATTCCTCAAACAAAGAGCTATAGACCCTCATTTTGACAGAAGAGTCGACAAGAAGCTTTTAGAATTCGCTAAAATGGGAAACGTAGTTTTGGACAGTTGGACTATGCCTTGGCTCCTAAAAGACGGCTTTAAAATATGGCTTGAAGCCTCGCTGGAAACAAGAGCCCAAAGAGTGGCAGGGAGAGATAAAATTCCGTTAAAAGAAGCATTAGCCGCCTTAAAAAAGAAAGAGGAACAAACCAGGCAGATATACAGGAAGCTTTACGGTTTTAGCCTTGGCGAAGATTTCTCCCCCTTCCACCTAATAGTAGACACGGAAAATCTGACCATACAAGAGGTTTATCAAACAATAGCAAAAGTAATAGACAACTACCTCCTAAAACAAGACTTGTAAACGAAATAATTCTTCCATAATAACTTTCCCACTTTCTCTTTATTTATACAAGAAAGCAGAAAAATAGCGAGAAAACGGGGAATAGCCAACCTACGGCAGCCCATTTAACATGCCTAAAACCTAATCGTATAAATATTAGTTGTTCGTTTTTGAAAGAGTTGTTAAGCCTATTGAAAAGGGGGATATTTCAACATGCCCGCCGTTGAAGTTGGAAGAATCTGTGTAAAGATAGCTGGAAGAGAAGCTGGAAAAAAATGCGTAATAGTTGACATAATTGACAAAAACTTCGTCCTTGTAACTGGTCCACAGAAAGTTTCTGGGGTTCGTCGAAGAAGAGCGAATGTAAACCACCTTGAGCCTACACCGGACAAGATTGAGATCAAGCGAAACGCTACTGACGAAGAAATAATTGAAGTGTTAGAAAAAAGCGGAAAACTCGAAGAAATGAAACAAATAGTCAAACCAGCCATCGTCTAACCCCGCTAATCCCTTTATAAACTCTAAACCCTTATTCTCAACCCTGGAATAAATGAAGAAGGAGGAACCATGCCTAAATCTGAAGCCCCTTGGCAGAGAAAACCTGAACTAATAACTAAGACAGAAGCCAAAACAGACTCAAAACACGGATGCAGACCCGAACAAAGACCTGTAAGAGAATACATAAAACATGGAATAATAAACCTTGACAAGCCAGCTGGCCCAACAAGCCACGAAGTTACAGCTTGGGTAAAACGGATACTAGGCGTCAAACATGCCGGTCACGGCGGAACCCTAGAAGCCTACGCCAAGTGGCGAGCTTAGGGAAATCCCAACGTGACCGGAATCCTACCAGTGGCTCTGGAAAACGCCACAAAAACAATTCAAGCCCTACTACAAAGCGGAAAAGAATACATCTGTGTCATGAAGCTTCACGCAGAAATTCCTGAACAACAAGTACGCGAGGTACTGGAAAAGTTTCAAGGGAAAATCTATCAACGACCACCCCTACGAGCTTCAGTAAAACGGCGATTAAGAACCAGAACCATCTACTACATCAACCTTCTTGAAATGGAAAGACGCAACGTCCTTTTCCAAATTGGCTGCGAAGGAGGAACCTACATCCGAAAACTGTGCTATGATATAGGTGAAATCTTGGGCTGTGGCGCCCACATGCAAGAACTGAGGCGAACACGCGCTGGACCATTCACCGAAAAAGAAGGTTTAGTGAATTTACACGAGGTTTCCTACTGGTTTGAAAAGTGGCGAGAAACTCGTGAGGAAAGCTACATACACAAGTTTGTCCAGCCAATGGAAAAAGCGTTAGAGATGCTTCCCAAAATCTATATCCGCGACTCGGCTGTAGACGCAATTTGCCATGGCGCCAACCTCACCACCCCAGGAGTAGTCTCCTTCGAAAACACGATAAAGCCAAATCAGACTATAGCAATCTTCACGTTAAAGGGCGAAGCCGTCGCCCTAGCCAAAGCCCTAGTTTCAGCTGAAGAACTCATCGAAAGAAAGCATGGCTTTGTAGCTAAAACAAGACGAGTCCTAATGGAACGCGGTGTCTACCCAAAGGCCTGGACTAAAAGCCAAACCATATAACAGATTAGAAAAGGGAGCGCAAACCGAAAATTGAAAAACGAAGCTGCAGAACATTATTTCGCGGCCAAACCTAAGTCAAAAACCCACCTAGGTATGGTTCGCACCCACCTCCGCGAAAGATACTTTGAATTCTTAACCGCTTCCGGAGTATTCTCCAAAAACCGAATCGACCCAGGAACAAGACTTTTAATCGAATCTATGATCCTACCGGAAGAAGGCACAGTGCTTGACCTAGGTTGCGGCTACGGCGCAATAGGAATAACCGCAGCTTCCCTCAATCCCAAGCTCCAAGTCTATCTAGTAGACGTCAATGAACGAGCAGTCTGGCTAGCCCGACAAAACGCCAAAAGAAACCACATAAAAAACGTGAAAATCAAACGGGGCTTTCTCTACGCTCCGGTGAAAAACCTAAAATTTGACGCCATATTAACAAACCCCCCAGTAAGCGCTGGACTAGAAACCCTAACTAGAATAATAAACGAAGCACCTGAACATTTGAAACCTGACGGAACCTTCCAAATAGTAGTAAGGTCAAAAATAGGTGGAAAAAGATTCATACACCTACTCGCAGAAGCCTTTAACAACGTAAAAATACTAGCAAGAAAAAGCGGCTACCGCGTATTCATCACAAAAAC
>DAZI01000014.1 GCA_002507245.1 Candidatus Bathyarchaeota archaeon UBA233 | reverse complement strand
ATTAAAAAATCCTCCAGATTATATAGTGACAATGGATGCTGATTACTCGCATAATCCTAAGGATATCCCACGGATAGTTTCCATTGCAAAAGAAAAAAATGGGCTTGCGATTGGAAGCAGATACTGTAGAGGGGGAAAAGCAGTTAATTGGAGCGCATTTAGACTGATGATCAGCCGAGCAGCTAATTTAATGGCCTCACTTTTAGTTAAGGCGGGAATACATGACTATACAAGTGGTTTACGTTGTTATTCAACAAACTTAGTCAAAGAAATAGTTAACGATCTTCATAGTCAAACCTATGAAATTCAAATCGAAACTATACGACAAGCAAGTAAACGAAAGTTTTGTGTACAGGAAGTGCCCGTTACATTTATAAACAGGACAAAAGGAAAATCTAAATTAACTCTAAATGAGATTAAAGAGTTCATAAGATATATTCTAAAAATTAAACTTAAACGTTAAATTCACCTGCAATTGTATTATTGCGGTGAATTAATTGAAACCAACTAAAGTACTGATTGGCATCTGTGCTTATAACGAAGAGAAAAACATAGCAAATCTCCTTCAAAATCTTATCATCAAGCAAAATTTACCCAAAAATACCAGAATTCTGGTTATCTGTTCTGGATGTACGGATAAGACTCCCCATATAGTTGAGGAATTCCAGAAAAGAGATCCGAGAATCAACTTAATAGTTGAAAAAGCCAGAAGGGGAAAAGCAAATGCCCTTAATAAAATCTTTAGAATCGCTAAAGAATCTGCTGATGTTCTTGTTCTTGTTAACGCAGACGCTGTTCCTGAACATGGAAGTATAACAAAGATAATGTCGAAGTTACTTATTAACAATGATGTTGGCGCTGTTTTCGCACAGCCGGTTCCATTTAAAGGAAATAACGGAGTTTGCCATAGAATCGTGCGAGTCATATGGCGTTTACACCATATCATATCCATTAATCAAAAACCCAAACTTTCAGGTGAGCTTTGTGCAATACGTACTGGTTGCCTTCAGGAGATACCCGAAAGGGTTGCTACAGATGAGCCTTATATAGAAATTATTATTCAGCAGCAAGGCTGGAGGATATTATATGTTCCAGATGCAGTTGTATATATTCGATGCCCTACTAACGTTGTCGATTTACTCAAACAACGAAAAAGAATAAGAATCGGGCATTTGCAAGTACAGCATGAAACAAAATTTAAAGTTTCCACCTCAGGTTTGGTGAACTCTCTCCAGGCCTTTTCATTTTTGAAACCAAGTGAACTCCCTTATGCGCTAATAGGAGCATTTTTGGAAATTCTTGCTTATTTCGAAGCGCGGTTTACCTTTAACAAAAATAGAATTCCTTACATGTGGGAACCAATAAAAAGCACAAAGTTTTGATGAAATTCAGGAACGAGGAAATATGCATATCTTACAGGTTACTCCGCGATATTTTCCAAACATTGGTGGTGTAGAAATAGTTGTACAGACAATAAGCGAGTTGCTATCTAAAAGAGGCATTTCGGTCACCGTGTATTCTGTGGATTTTAACCCACGCCTACCTAGGCAACAGAAAGTCAATGGCGTTCTAGTTAAGAGATTTGTGCCTCTGCTGGGCGACCCTTTTTATATTCCTGCCCCTGACTTCATTGGTAGCATCAGAAAAGAGAATGTTGATGTTGTTCATATTCATAATATTCATACGTTATTGCCCTGTGTAACAGCTTTATTGACGCATAAAAGTCAGAAATTGTTATTACAACCGCATTATCATCGTTTTGGTCAAACTAGTATGAGAGATTTCTTTTTCAATCTTTACAAAAAGGCTTGGCATAAACTATTTTTCTCGTATGTAGACTGTGTAATCGTTAATTCCGATTATGAGAAAAAAATATTCCTTGAGGATTTTGCAAAATGTCGAAACGTTCTCTTAATTCCAGAAGGTATAGCTATCAATGAGCTCAAACTTGTTGATTGGAAACCAGAAAAACCTGCCAGAATCCTTTATATCGGTGGTTTAAGGCGATACAAAAATGTTGATAAACTAATTGAAGCCTTTGAACAACTCGTAAGAAAAATGAAAATAGATTCTAAACTTGTAATCATAGGAAAAGGTGAAGAATATCCACGTCTTGTAGAATTAGCGAAGAAACTTAAACTCATGGAGTTTATCGAATGGAAACACTCTCTATCTAGAGAACAGTTGTTATCTGAATATTCGAAAGCAAGTGTTTTCGTATTACTCTCTCCCCTAGAGAGTTTCAGCAGAGTCGTGTATGAAGCGTTGTTAATTGGTGTACCAACGGTTGTTTTAAATTTTGGCGCCACGTCTACTTTAATCAAAAATGGATTAGCTGTGGGGGTAAACTCGCTTAACCCAGGGGAAATAGCTCAAGGCATATTAGACGCCATAAAGAAGAGCAGCATAAAAATCAAGAAGCCACTCAGTTTTTTTCTAAGCTGGGAAAATTACATCAATAGGTTATTAGAAGTGTATCGTCGTATGTTATAACTTAAACATGAACATTAAATTTTTAAGATGAAATCGCTTGTAACGTTATTATCATCAAGAGGAAGATAGCAATGTTACTTCAACTTTTGCTCCTCATGGTTCTTCTCATAATTATTGGAGAGCCTCTAAGATTTCTCCTCTCTCGCTCCTTTAATTCTTTCAAAAATCTTGATTTTATTCAATCATGCGTAATTGATGTTTATTTAGCTGGACTGATATTGTACGCAATTGCTCTTATTCCCTTACACTTGTTTACCACAGCTATCGTATTAGGCATAACGGTGTTAAGCGGTATTCTCTCCATTTTTTTACATAGAAATCTCCTTAAGAAAACGAGGAACTGGTTGATAATCATCGGAAGGCCGATAATTATACGTGATTTTCTATCTGAACACAAAGTAGCGATATTGAAGAGTACTATGGTTTTTGGAATGTTTCTGCTTTCTCTATGGATACAGCTGGCACCTCTTTCAAGCTTCATCTTTGGAAGTATTCATGATACAACATTACATGCGCTTTTCGTTGAAATAATCCTGGAAAATGGGCATATTCCTGCTACCCATCAACCTTATTTAACTGCTGCGATTATTTACCCACAAGGTGCTCATGTAATATTTGCCTATGCTTACTACATAATGGGGATGATTCCCCCAATAGCTGTTTTCTACGTATCCCCTCTATTCAACTCAATGACTACGCTTGCTGCATATTATCTAGGGAGAAGAGTAAATCCTACAAAGAATCTTGATATAATTTTTGCGTTTATAATAACATTTGTATCTATGTGGCCTACCTACATTACATGGGGAAGTAACCCTTTCATCATAGGCTTCCCCTACTATCTCATTTGTTTGGGGTTTGTCCCGTTTCTATATGACTCCTCTAATCTGAAGGTAGCAGAGATATTCGTTATTGGTATTCTATATGGATACCTGGCTTCCATACATCTAGCGTTTTATGAAGTAATTATTGTTTCTGCGTTCTTGTGGGGACTTTTCAAGTGTTTTCATAAGTTTGAACGATTACATGGAATTATTACCTTTCCAGCGCTATGTATTTTTAGTGTTATCCCAATTGTTCCCTTTCTTTATAGATTCATAAAGTATTATCCTTACCCTGGGCATAACATTGGGCTCCCTGATGATATGGTTGCTGACCCAACATCACCTCCCTCTCCTCGTGGTCAGCCGAGTCAATCCCCAATACTACAGATTATAACGAAATTTCCCGAATGGTTAGCTCTAAATTATAACATTCATCCGGACTTAATTCTCAGGATTGCATTAATTAGCTTTGTTTTTATAGCCTTATTCATCTTCTCCTATAGTTTTAAGAAAAAACGAGACGTTCTTGTTCTAGAGAAAATTGCAATAACTAGTTTAGTGGCAGGTATTTTGCTAAATTTTGGCACGTACATTTTTCCAGTAATATTATGGTCCCGAATCGGCTTTATCATATACGTTTCTGCTTGTCTGCTTATCTCATCCTTCACGATTCGATTTTACCAACTTATTAACAGTATAATGGTTAGAATCTTTCAAAAGGTTACGCAAAACAATAAAAAAGCAATAATAGGGAGTTCAATGGCTGCCATAGTCATATTTTCCTTGATCTATGGCCCTTTCGTATATCATACTGTATTTAGGCGGTCTGGAAGTCTCCGGGTATTATATGGCATTTATGCAATAACCTCAGAAAGCGACTACGAACTTATGACATGGATGAAAAACCTTCCGGAGAACGCTACTGTATTAATTAGTCCATATGAATCCGGTGGATTTATCCCTAGCGTTTCCCAACGGAAGATAGTTTTTCCATTTACTGCTTATTTGTTATCTGCTTCATATCGTAGGCTCATTAATTTAATTCAACAAGAGATGATAAACAAGACAACGTACGAACTTCTAAACAAATTTGAAATCTCTCATATTTTCATAGGGTCAGATTCTGTCTATCAATGGGGAAACATTCCATGCTCAGAAGATCCTAAATGGGATCCATTACTTTTCCTTGGTAACCCCAATTTCAAACTAATTAAAAAAATTGGGGACTCGTATCTTTTCGCAGTTTCATCCAATCCAAACCCGACTTTTGTATTCCAAGAAGACTTTGAAAATTTCACTTTAAATCAAATGGAATGGAACATCGGTCAACTCGGGCATGGAAACTATAACCTAAGCCTCCGCCATCACGTAAATGGTAACCGTTTTCTAGAAATAGAGGGAATAAAGGCGTCATCTCGTTTGCTATACGCTGTCTGGATGGACAGAAAAATATACCTGCCAAAAACGTCAGATGTTTTTCTGTCATTTAATCTAAATGCAAGCCAAACAGTTCCACCAAACACGGTTTCAATATCAATTTCCAACCCTAACTATTCGCAATCTATCAGTTTTGTAACACCAAGTCCAATTTATGGCAATCAATCAAACATCATAATATTACAAGATACTCAAGGCTTTTTTAACTTCAATTTGAGCGAGCTTTGGATGGAAAAGCTTAATGCAACCTTACCCAGGAAACTTATTATAGAAATTACGCTGATTAATTTAGATGTTAATTCGCCTACTTTAATGACTATTGACGATATAACTTTTGTTGTCCATAACTCAGAGGACTAAATGAGATGTTACCCAAAAATAAGAAGTATTTAAGGCGATATTATGAAGAGGAAGCTAAACGTATATCGCATCAAGAATCCATGTATATAAAAGGAGATAAACATAAACTCTGGTGGCATAGAAAAAGGCTGCGTTACATTTTTTATTTCCTTTTGGAGATACTTGAAAAGGGTCATATATCAACTTTTGCAGATGTTGGATGTGCTGAGGGTTTTTATGTGAAACGTGTTGCATCTTTTAGTGATAAAACCTTTTGTATAGGCATCGATATTGCACGTACATACATAAAGAAAGCTAAAATGAATAGCGAAACGTCTAACACAGATTATGTTGTATGCGATGTTGAGAATTTACCTTTCAGAGATAACTCTGTTGATGTAGTTCTATGTTCTGAAGTGCTTGAGCATGTGTACCACTATCGCGAGTCTGTAGCTGAGCTATGCAGAGTTGGAAAGAAATATCTGGTACTATCCTTTCCGGGCCATTCATACATTTACAAGATAGCTGCCAAAATACAACTAATAAAAAAGCTTTTTGACAAAATATCCCCCGACGTAGGGCACGTGTCTGATATAGAGGTTACCGAAGTACAAGAGCTTTTAAATGGTAAATGGGAAACTTCGAATTTGAAAATTGGCGGAGTGCTTCCATTAAAACTGTATAAGATTATTCCCTCAGTTAGATTAGTTGAGGAAATTGACAATCTACTATGCAAAGTTTTAGAACGGTTTGGTCACCTTAACAATGTAACAATACATGTAATGAAGGTGGTAAAGCGATAACTATTGTGTTTATTTCACGCTTTTTCTGGCTATTAGAATGAAACGTATTGCTAGATTAGCCTTTTTTGATAATATAGAGTCCAAAAGTTTTAGTCCAAAGTTTAATTTTATATCTGGCGATGGAATAATGCCTACTCCCCAACATTCAACAATTTTGAAGCGATAATATTCTAACAGTTCTTTGATAGCTTTCAATGTGCAGGAGGAAATATGTCCAACAGGACTTATTTCTTCGTATAACTTGTGATATAACTTGTGCACGCCAAAAACTTTAAAACGAGATATCTCGAGATTCCGTGGTTGGTATCCTAAAAGTAAAGTGAATCTGTTCACCCAACTTCCAAGATTAGGAGCTGACAATAGGAAAACCCCATTATCCTTTAAGATCCTATGGGTTTCTTTGATCATATTGTCAAAAAATGTCAAATGTTCCAAAACGCCAAAAGATGTGGCTAAGTCGAAGTAGTTATCAGAAAAGGGAAATGACTCCTTCTCTAAGTTACATTCATAAACATGCACGCCTTTTTCCTTTGCAATTGGCAATCTGTGCTGGTTTATGTCTATACCATATACTTCATTAAAGCCAAGAGTCGTTCCAATTAGTTTGGCAAGACCGCCATAACCACATCCTAAATCTAACATTCTTTTCCTTTCAGAATTCAATTCATTGTTCAATGTCCTTAATACCTTTCTAAACAAGGTTTTATTTGCTCTAAAAACATTGAGAGTTGCGCTTGATTCGATGTCTTGTTCTGAAACATCGTTTAGAAGTTCTTCAGCTTTAATATAAAGCGATTCCATTGAACGCACCGTTTGACTATTTTGTTTATACGTCATCTGAACCGTGCACTTAAAATTTTTGTCGTTCTTCTAGTTACGATCACGTTCTAATTGTTCCATTACTGATAGCTTCCCGATAATATTTTATTCTCTCAATAATAACAATGTGTTGGGTTGAGGCAAGGTGCCAAGTGACCGCTTAGAACGGAAAAAAATTAAATTTTTCTTTGTTGAAAGCAGTAAGTTTCTAGCTTTAATATTTTTGATGATTGCCCCGGTATGCTTTCTTTTCATATTAGATTACTTAAACATAGAGGCCTTAAGTCCGTTTAATAGTAAATTTTATTTTGAATTAACATGGAAAGGAAGACTTTTTTATATATTGTTTCTTTGGCTTTTCCTATTGGAGTCCATTATCCAATGGGGTAAGGTTAAAGCTTTACAACGTAAAATGAGTTTTCAGAAAACAGTTTTACTCCTTTCTATTCCCACTCTTCTTATATTCTTGTACTTAGTTATGACGAATTTTCTTGGGGCATCAAACTACCTTCTTTCAGATATCGCTAAACAGCTTGGAATCAAAGACTGGTATTGGATCAATTTCCATTGGCCTCTTGCCTTGGAATACATAGTTTTTTCGCTTTTCTTTACGACATTAATTTGTATAAACTATGAAAAGAAGTCTGTTTTCATGTTCTTTGCTTTTCCCCTAGTGATTTTATGGGGGATGAGTGCTATGTATCTAATTGACGTTCTCTACCCTTATGGTAAGTTAAAGTTTATTCAGATACTGTCTCTTCCTACTTCAGCTTGGGCTGTTTCGTTGATGGAGTTTCTTGGCTGTAATGTGATATTCCGCTATGACACAAGTTCTGGGCTTCCAGTGATTAGAATTTTAGCACAGAGTCCAACAGGTGAATATCCTGCGGCTGCAGTTGGTTGGCCCTGCTCAGGGGTCCATAGTCTTTTCCTGTATGTTTTGATAATTGTTCCATTGTTAAAACAATACGGCATAGCTAAGTCCAAAAAAGTTGCTTATTTTCTTATAGGCAGCCTTTTCACCTATACCATGAACATTCTAAGAGTTGTATCCTACTTCTTAGTGTATCTTTATTACGGAGGTGAATCGGCACGGGTATTTCATGATATTTATGGAGAATTCTTCTTCCTCACATTTATCATAACTTTTATCGCTGCAATCGCTGCGATAGAATCTGGAATGGCTGGACGATTTTTGGTACGTTTAAGCGCTGGTTTTAGAAGGCTTATTCTTAATCCGGTTAGTAGAATCTTTCAGCGGAATTAAGAATACTTTAAGGAGTTTATTGTTGCATACTGGAGAGTGAAGATATTTTTAATTAATGTAGATTATAACGTTTAAGGCTGTAATGTGTTCAGGACTATTAATGGGCGATTATAGAAGTTTGTAATCTTTCTTTGTCTTGTTTTTCGATGTTTGAAATTTGGTGCGAATTATAAATATTTTTTATCTAGAGGGCATGTTAAGTTTATTGATGGTGTTGAGAACGCTGGATATCTCTAATGTTGATGTGGTTATTCTTACTAAGAATAGTGAGCATGTTTTGGAGAGGTGTTTAAGGAGTATTTATAGCAATGTTCCTGTTAATTGGTTGATTGTAGTTGATGGATTTTCCACGGATAGAACATTAGAAATCGTTGATTCTTTTGGTAAAGAGTATGGAAATGTTAAGGTGCTTTTGGAAGGTGGTACGCGAGCGGAAGCACGTGAACGGGGTATCCGTGAGGTTGAAACTGATTGGTTTATGTTTGTTGACAGTGATGTTATTCTCTGCAAAGATTGGTTCAACAGAGCTAGGAAGTACATTAGAAGTAACGTTGGAGCAATTTGGGGTGTGAACTTTGATTTAATTCCAAAAGCGAAAAGTGTTTTTCTTTTGAAACTGTTGAGTTGGGTTGCATTGAAATGTTTTAAAGTTCGCGGGGGGACGCATGACATTTTAATCCGGACAGATTTAGTTAAGGACCTTAAGATTCCTTCGCGTTTTCATGTTTTTGAAGATTCATATATTGTGGACTGGATTAAAAGGAAAGGTTATGAAGTGATTGTTGGCGAAGATTTATACTGTTTGCATTTTAAACCATTTGAGGATTGGAATTTGAAAAATAACATTGATTTGGCCTCTTTGGAGCTTAAGTTCGGGTTTAATGATCTTCGCAAGCTAAGGTATTTTTTTTACTATCCCTTTTTTGTTTTGTTTTGGCTTATTCATAAGATGCAAAACAGATAACAATTTACTGTAGCTTTCGTTATTCTAATTGAAGGAAATGCGAGAATTGTCAAATCAAATAAAGTTTATTCAGAGTAAGTTTCGAGAATATTACAGTGAAGAAAAGGTTTTTCTGCCTCAACAATTTGAACATCGCGAGTTTGGTTTTTTATTGTTTACGGAAGGAATGTTGAGGCATAAAAGTTTTGGAAATGCGGATGATCTGCACAGGTTTTTATGTGATTTGGTTCCTTCAGATGTTTATTATTCCTGTGCGTTTTACGAGAATCCTGAGGCTCCCATGGCTCAAAAAGGATGGTTAGGCGCAGACTTAATTTTCGATATTGATGCAGATCATATTTCAACACCCTGTGATAAATTGCATGATGTTTGGGTTTGCAGTGGCTGTTGTTTTGCTGGAAGAGGTAAGGCTCCCGAAAGGTGTCCACAGTGTGGTGGAGAAAGGTTTGAAACTAATGTCTGGGCTTGTGAGGTCTGTTTAGAAACGGCTAAAATAGAGGTTTTGAAACTTTTAGATATATTACTGGAAGATTTTGGCTTCTCTGAGGACGAGGTGCATGTGTTTTTTTCGGGGCATAGAGGTTACCATGTGCAGGTTGAAAGCGATGTTGTTAGGGGTTTGGATTCTGTTGCCCGTAAGGAAATAGTTGATTATGTCTTGGGTTTAGGTTTGGATGCAAAGTTTCATGGGTTAGGAAGCTTGGACATATATGATGCTTCACGTTTAATTAGCGGGCCCTCATTGGCTGATTCTGGATGGCGGGGTAGGATTGCTAGAGGTGTTTATGAGATATTGTTGGATGTTTCTCAGAAGAGGTTGGAGGAGTTAGGGTTGTCGCGTAGGATTGCAAAAGTCATAGTGGAGAATAAAAATAGGATTCTTGAAAGTTGGGATAGAGGCGGGCCGTGGGGAGTTATCAGGGGGGTCGGCTTAGAAAGTTGGCGAAAACTGATTGAGTGCGGTGTGATTTTTCAGTCAGCAAAGGTAGATACTGTTGTGACCACAGATATACATCGTTTGATACGGCTCGAAGGCACATTACATGGAAAAACAGGCTTTAAGAAAACAATGGTGGAACTTTCTCGTATCGAGGAATTCGATCCGTTTAAAGAAGGAATTGCCTTTAAAAAGGGGACAGTGAAGGTTTTTGTTACCGAGAGTCCAAAAGTAAGGGTGGGCGATGAATCGTTTGGACCTTTCTGTAACCAAGAGGTTGAATTGCCTATGGCTGCAGCTATGTTGCTTTTATGTAAAGGTGTGGCTAGGGTAGCGGATGAAGATGTATGAACTTCTTTATGAAGCTTGGATTAACGAAAAGAAAAGCGATGCGATTCAAGGGCTTCCAGAAGACTTCTATGTTAGAATCATAGGTTATGTGAAAAAGTTGAGGGAGGAAAGTCGTATGCTTGATGAAAGAAGTGTTAAAGCTAGGGTTTTACGTCGAAAAGTTAAGAATGTCGAAGCGATGATTAAGGAGCTTTTATGGCTGAGATGGGAGAAAATTGTTCATAAGATCTTTAAAGGTGAAAGGGTTTCTGAGAACGTTTTGACTTTGGAAGAGCGACAGTGGAGCCGAAGTTTGGCTTTGTTGTTTGAGGATTTTCAATCTTTTTGTGATGGTGTTTTGAAGGGGAAGACGTCTAAGCCTATGGAAACTCAGTCGGGTATGGTTGTGCTACGTTTCTTGGACGATGTTCCAGCCATAGTGGGGGCGGATATGCGAACTTACGGCCCGTTTAAGGCAGAGGATGTAGCGACTTTGCCTTCTCAAAATGCAAGAATCTTAGTAAAGCGGGGTGTTGCTGTCAGGGTGGAATTATCTAGATAATTAGGTGAGCTACACTACGTAATGGTTTATTATTTTTTGCATTCTTTTTGGCATTGCTTGTCTCTTGGAGAGTTGTTTTAGTATTTTCATTACTTGTGGTTGGAAGCGGGCGATATCGGTCAGAGTGATTAATCCTACCAGACGTTTTCCCTCAACTACAGGGAGTTTTTTAATTTTCATTTCGAACATTAGTTTGGCAGCGTCTTCTAGTTCCATATCTGGTTCAACTACTATGAGGGGAGTTGACATGACCTCTTTCACCTTTGTTTTGGTGGCGCTTCGTGATTCAGCTACTATTCTTTTGAGTAGATCCCGCTCCGTTATTATCCCTATTGCCTTTCCATTACGTACTGCGAGTAGGCAGCCAATTTCGAATTTATTCATTATTTGGGCTGCTTCTTTGACCGTAAGATTAGCGTCCACAGTTATTACATCTTTTATCATTAAGTCTTCAACTTTTAGCGACAATTCGTTTTCCCTACGCGGTTTTGATTTCTGTCTTTCCTTCTTTTGTCTAGGCAATTTCATCAAAGGTTATTATTATGATTGGTATTTATTAGTTAGTGCGTAGAAATCTGTATGCGAATTAAGTTTTGAATTGCTGTAAAAATCTTTCCGTTTCTGGATCCATTGGGATTCTAGCTTTTTCGAATTTTCCTTTTGGTTTCGTAAGGGGTCTGGTTGCGTCTATACCCATTTTTGTGGTTAAGCCATTTTCTTGGTTTGCTGATGGGTCAAGAGTTGATCCTCTTGCTTTCTGGATTATTACAAGATCCTCGTTTGCTTGGAATCGTGTTGCAATTGCCCATTCTACCTCATTTGGTTCGTATATGTTTATGTCGGAATCCACGACTATTACATGTTTCAGGCTTGGGTGGGCAGAGAATGCTGCAAGTATGGCGTTTTTTCCGTCACCTTCCGTTTGTTTTTCTATGGAAATTATTGCGTGAAGCCATCCGCATCCGCCATTGGAAAGATTTACGGCTTTTACGATTGGGACTACGTTGGATACAGAGCGCCAGATGAGGGCTTCGCGGGGTAGCCCCATCAGTAATCTGTGTTCACTTCCGGAAGGTAGAAGGGCTTGGTAAATGTATTCCTCTTTATGCATTATGCGGAGGATTTTGATTATGGGCTGTTTACGTTGTACATCGTAGGTTCCAGTTACATCCACAAGTGGGCCTTCAAGTGTTTGTTCTTGTGTGGATATTTTTCCCTCCATGACTATTTCAGCGTCTGCTACGGCGTTGGCATTTATGTGCTCGCATTGGACCAATCGAAGATTGTTGTCAAGGAGAGTGTTTGCTACGGCGAACTCGCTTGTTCCGAAGGGTAGGGGTGAGCTTGCTGCCAAGGCGATAGCTGGATGAACTCCTATGGATATGGATACATCCAAATCTACGTCTTTCTGTTTGGCTAGACTCCAGAGTTTGAATAGGTGCCTTGGTACAAGGCGAATAGCTAAATGGGTTTCATCTATAATTTGAAGCCGATGAATGGAAACGTTTTCAATTTCACCGTCGGGGCTTTTAGCTGAAATAACTGCAGAAGTTATATAGGCTCCCCCGTCTTTTTCGAAATGGGTTAGAACCGGAATTTTATGCAAGTTTGGCTTTTCCACTACTTCCTTAACTGGAGCATCATCAACAATTTTTGGTTTAAGCGGCTTTTCCCATGCTTCAAAAAGTTTCGAATAGATGGCTCCCTTACTGGTCTTTAACGCGTGGCATATTCTTTTTCTGGTTCCACAAACGTTTGCTACTATCCGATTTTTGTATCCTTGTACTTTCTTAAATAGGAGAATTGGGCCTCCATCGAATTTTTGAATTATGGCTGGTATTTGAAAACGGGGAAAAAACTTCTCTTTTATGGTTAAAACTTCATTTCTTTCTTTCATTTCCCTTAGGAAGCTTCTTAGAGTGCTCATGTAGGTGCTCCTTCTTTCTCTTGTTGAGTTGAAGGAGTTTGGTGAGTTTTTGTCACCTTTTCTATTAGTTTGAGGAGAATTGGTCTTGCTTCCATTTCATTTATAGTTTTTAGGTAGATGGATACCAGTGCTATTTTGTTGGTTTTTGTTGCTATATGTTCAGCGAACATTCTGGCGGAAAAAATGTTTCTGTCACCAAGTAAGACCGAAGAGGTTGGTGGGGCTGTGGCTATTTCGCTTAAACCCTTTGGCGGAGGAACTGCTATGGCTAAGGTTCCAAGATAGTCTTCGCTTTCGCTTAATAAAACAAGGCAAGCGTTTTTGGTTTCTACATACACTGCTAGAAAACGGATATCTCTTTCGAATATCTCTTCTTTAATGACCTTTGCACTTGACAATACAGATACACCATGCCTATTTATACGTCGCCAATTCAGTATTTATTGTTTTCAAGCTAAGGCGAGCGTTGTAAATGGAAAAGAAAAGAGCTTTAAGAATTCTTGAAACTTTGCGGGATACCTTCAAGTTGCCGGAATGGACAAATTCGCCCTGCAAGGAGCCTTTCGAAACACTTATACGCACCATTATCTCGCAGAACACTTCGAATAGGAATACGGCGAGAGCCTTCGAAGAACTTTCGAAAAAATTTCAAATAACTCCCGAAGTATTTTCGAACGCCGAGCTGAGCGAAATTGAAGAATGTCTCAAACCAGCAGGACTGTACCGTAATAAATCTAAAGTTATAAAAAAACTATCGAAAATCATAATCGAAGAATTCGATGGGACTCTTGAACAGGTTTTAACACTGCCAACCGAAGAGGCACGTAAAAAATTGCTAGCGCTTCCTGGGATAGGACGTAAAACCGCCGATATTCTTCTACTTTTTTGCGCCAAACGACCCACAATTCCAGTTGATACTCATGTTAATCGTGTTTCTCGAAGGCTTGGCTTAGCCGCAATGAAAGGAGGTTACGAAGAAGTTCGGCTAGCGCTTCAATCACTTTACAGCCCTAAAGATTATTTAGCAATTCACGTTTTGCTTATTTTGCTCGGTAGAAACTATTGTAAAGCAAGAAAGCCTATTTGCAGGTCATGTCCAGTGAACAAGCTTTGCAACTACATCAACACCTAGAGGACTAACTATGCCTAGGCTTATGGAAAAAGTTGCAGAGTTTTTCCCATATGTTGAGATTAGGCCTTTCCAGGACATGTTTATTCAAACAGTATACCGAGCGGTGGAAGATGGAGTCAACGTTCTGATCGAGGGAAGTAACGGTTTAGGCAAAACGATTGCAGCGTTGTCTGCATGCTTACCCGTTGCCTTAGAAAAAAATCTGCAGATTTTGTATGTAGCAAAAACGCATAGGCAACACGACCGTGTAATCGAGGAACTTCTGGCAATCTCGAAAAAACAATCAGTTTCCGGCCTATCCGTCCGTGGGCGCTCTGAAATGTGTTTGCATCCACTGGTTGCTAGACGAGCATCCGACGCTAGAGCAGTAATGGAGGTGTGCGACATTCTTAAGTCTGAAGATCGATGTCCCTACTATTATCGAATCGAGCGAGATTTCGAACGCTACGCTGAACTGCAACAGCATATCCTGTTAAAGCCATACAAAGCTTCAGAAATTCACAGAATTTGTCGGATTGAAGGCTTTTGTCCTTACGAACTTATTAAAGCTTCATTAGGCGAAGTCAACATAGTGGCCTTAAGCTATCTTTACGTTTTCGACCCAAAAATTCGGTCTTTCTTTTTGAAGAACCTGGAAAAGGGCTTAGGAAAAGTTCTTCTAATTGTAGATGAGGCGCATAATCTTCCAGATACGGCTGTAGAAATTGCAAGCGATAGTTTATCGGCGTTCACGTTGAAACAGGCGGAAAACGAGGCAAAAAGGTTTGAATACGAGGATATTGCAGAGTTCTGCAAAACATTCAGGAAAGCTCTGGAAGAGTTAAGCGGGAAAAACAGAAACGAAACTCTTCTTTCACCGCAACTGATAATTGAGATGGTGGAACGTGAGACGGAAGTCGATGATGTTGCGCTGTTTCTTGAAGAACTTCACGAACTTGGGATGATTATAAAACGGAGACTACTAAACGAGGGGAGTTTTCCACGCTCCTACATTCACAGAACCGCCGAGTTTCTCCTAAACTGGCTGGAAACCGCTGAAGACTCCTCCTTTGTTCACACTCTAACGAAATACGTTACACGAACGGGCACTCCTTCAATCAAACTAGAAATGGTGGCTTTGAATCCTGCAAAGATAACTACCCCCGTTTTCACATCTGTTTACTGTAGTGTTATAATGTCTGGAACCCTCCAACCTCTAGAGGCTTATGCAAGAATAACGCAATTGGCAGGAAACACTGTTAAAACTGTTGTTCCACCCCCGTTTTCAAAAGAAAATGTTCTAGCTCTAGTCTGCCGCGGAGTAACAACAGCCATGACTCGAAGAACAGAAGAAATGTATAGGAAAATAGCTCAACGCATAGCAGAGGTTACGCGCCATACTCCAGCCAACATAGGAGTTTTCACAGCTTCCTATGAAGTTTTAGAAGCACTACTAAGAGTAGGGCTTCAAGATTTGGTTGATAAACCCTTGTTTTATGAGCGTAGGAGGATGCGTTCTAGGGAAAATGCACGTTTAATCAATCAGTTTAAATCATACGCTAAACAAGGTGGAGCTGTTTTACTCGGTGTTCAAGGCGGAAGGTCTTCAGAAGGCGTAGATTATCCTGGAGATCAGATGAACTCTGTTGTAGTTGTTGGAGTCCCATATGCGGAGCCTACCCCTAAAGTTCGAGCCCAAATTGAATACTTTGAAAAATGTTTTCCCGGGTATGGTAGGGAATACGGCTATGTACTGCCAGCCATGAAGAAGGCATCCCAAGCAGCTGGAAGGCCCGTTAGAAGGCTGAACGACAAAGGTGCCATAATATTTCTTGACTATAGGTATTCTACAAGTTATTGCCAACGTTTCCTTCCATCATGGATTAGGCGGAATCTAAAAGTCTTGCCAGATAAGGATGGATTGATAGCAAAGGAGCTTAAACGGTTTTTTGAACCTCGTAATTGGTGAGAAATGGAGGAGAAATTACCTCCTTAAGCTCTTTGTCCAGCCTTACTTGTCCTACATGAACTGTTGATATTTCACTGGTTACAGGCGTATACACTCTTATTGTTTTACGCTTGTAGTTTACTCCTCGAATCACACCTATGCCCAAAAAATTGTTTTGCGAATCTTCTAGAGCTACAAGTAATCCTTCCTCGAAGCCTTCCCTTAAGATTTCTAATTTTTTCCGAGTCTTCTCTTCAAACTTTAGAAGTCGTTCCTCGTCAATCCACTTGTTCCTACCAATTACTATAGATATTTTGTCGCGGCTTTCCTCAAAGTGGAATACTTTAACGTCTAAAGCTCTTTGGAGTTCTTTTATTTGTTGAATGTTGCGGTAGCTGTTTGTAAAGGTCAAGGGTGCTCCTTTAATGGTTACCCAGCTTAATGGGAGGGACCTTACTTTAGCGTTTTTCAAATATTTCTTGTAGCTTAGCTCTCGCAAAAGTTTCCTCTGGGCACGGTCTCTTTTCTTAATGAATTTGGAGGGTTTGCATACCATGGCTTTCCTTGGTTTAACTTTTTCTAAGATTGGTGTTAACGTTTCATTCTGTTCGATCCCTATCACCAAGTCAGCATTCAGCTCTTCGATGAGTCTAACTTTGTATTCTATGGCTTCTTCACCATCAATCCATCCATCGGTATTTACAATGATATAGTTAACTGAACTTTTCGAAATTTCGTTCTTTATTTCGGTTAAACGTTGAATTACTTTGTTCCTGGCTTTGCTTGGTGTTGTAAAGCCTATGAAATAGCAGTTTTCAGCTTTTGCATTGAATATATCTATGATCGGTCTTTTAATAACTGTATAGCCAATAGTGGATGGTGGGCCGATGTCTGACTGCCCTAAGTCCCCATCTACAATAGCGACTTGCTTATCCGCGTTTAAAAGTTTGTTGCAGAGGTAAGTGCATAAGCTGGTTTTGCCCGAGTCTACTCCGCCTAGAATCATAATGATGGGGGCTGGGGTTTCTAATGTAAGGATTTCTTCCGGAATGTTGTTCCACGTGTCCGGGATTGTGCTTCCTTCAGCTTCGTCTATGGAGGCTCCCTCACCGAGCATGATGTTCACGGTCAGGTTGGTTTTCGCTTCGAATGGAAGTCGTTTTCCGCTTCTTACAAGGACGTTTTTTCCTTCCTTTAAGACCGCGCCGAAGACTTCTGCTGTTCCGGAACTTATGTTTATGGAGGCTGGGCCGTCCACAAGGAGAGTTTTTCCTTTTTGGAGAGTTTTGTTCATGATGTTGTAATCCTCCTTTGGAATTGCTGCCCTGGCCTGTTTGCTATTTTTATTGCAGACATAATGTCTCTTATCCCTCTCCTATGTTTGGCTTTGACTGGTGAGCGGCTGGTTCCTGTTTCGCGGACTGATTCTAGAATTACTTTTTCAGGTAACTCTTCGTCTAACATGTGTAAAAGGATTTCTTTGTATTTTGGAACTCCGTCACCAATTTTGACGGTTATCGATGATTGTTCAGTGATAAGTTGCTTCACGAGTTTAGAAACTTTGTTGACAGTTTCATTTATGCTGAAACTGTTCTGGGCTTCTATTACTACTCCATCAGCGACAACAGCTATCCCGAAAACTTCACCTGGGTCTATCCCTATGGATACTTTCTCGTAATTTTGTTTTCCTTGAACTATTCGAATGGCTTCATTTACAATTACTGAAGGATCATCCTTTTCCTCGAAAACCAGAACGTTATTATGGTTTACTTTGTGTTTTTCTCCTTCTGTAGTTATCACAACTTTTACTTCTAGAGGTATGGGATCACCTGGCTTTAAATTTAAGAACGAAATTCGTTTCTTCTTAAGCTCATTAACTAATAAGTAGTAGGCTTTTCCTGAAACCGTTGCAAGCGCTATCTCGGCTCTCATAATATCTATCCTTTTCGCGGTATAGGTTACCAAAACAAAATATTTAATGTCCACGCTTATATTCGCTTTGATGCGAATGCCATTGCTACACGCTATCTCAACTGGATGCCGCGGGTTAGACAAGTTTCTGGAAGGAGGAATAAAAAGCGGAGAGGTTCTTCTCATCTACGGCGAGGCAGAGACGGGAAAAACCACTTTTGCTATTCAATGCACCACTAACTGTTGCATGAAAGGCTATAAAACCATATTTATCGATATGGATGGAACGTTTTCCACGAGAAGACTGGCGCAAATAGCCTCGGACAATCTTGAAGAGATAGCTGAACGTATAATCCTTGTGAGACCGAAGGATTTCGAGGAGCAGGCTTTAGCCATAGATCAACTTGAAGATTACTTAACCGAGAAGGTTGGACTAATAGTGCTGGACACTGTTACTTCTCTCTATCGTGCAGAATTAAGCCAGTCGTCTAAGCAGACCTTCAAGCTTAACAGAGAGCTAAACAGGCAGCTAGGAAAGCTGGCGCAAATAGCTAAAACGAGAAAAATTTCAGTGCTAATGACAAGTCAAGTCCACGCCCTTTTTGGCCAAAATACTATGATTCTTGAACCTGTAGCCACCAGAGTGTTAAAATTCTGGGCGGATACAGTAATCGCGCTAAAGCATACCCTGCGCCACAACTTCATCAAGCTCACCGTAGAAAAGAACCCGAACAAAAGAACGTTCCAGTGCTATGTTGAGATAGGTAAAGAAGGTTTAATTGAACATATCTTATGAAGGAGATAAAAGCAAAATGTTACTTGAACAAATCCCTATTTTAATAGTTGAAGCACTGAAATTCATATTTCCTGCTTACTGCGCCAACGCTGCACCCGTCATTTTTGGAGGAGGAACGCCTCTAGACTTAGATACGAAATTTCTTGACGGACAGCCAGTTTTCGGCAGAAATAAAACGTTTAGAGGTTTTTTTGCTGGCCTCATCTTAGGAAGTTTAGTTGGAATCGTGGAGCACACGGTTTTTCAGCAATATCCGATTTTCTACGGTTTTTTTCTCGCTTTAGGCGCTCTAACCGGCGATTTAGCAGGCTCGTTCATTAAACGTCGAATAGGACTTTCTCCCGGAGCGCCCCTTCCCATAATTGATCAAGTTGACTTCGTTTTTGGAGCCTTTCTCTTCGCTTTTCTTTTCGCTTTTCCATCATGGGAAATTTTTTTAGCCGTACTTTTGCTAACGCTTCCCATACACTTTTTAACGAATGTATTTGCGTATATTTTAGGCATGAAGGATAAACCTTGGTGAAAGATAATGTTAGAAAATCTCTCAATAATGAAGGGTGCTTGGACGGCTGTAAATGTTTGCATGGCTGTGAAGCCGGATGAAGTGGTTCTCGTAGTAACAGATAGCCGAAAGTTGCGGATAGCTGAAGCGTTGGCTTATGCTTCGGCCATGACGGGAGCTCAAACAACGGTTTCCATAATGAAGCCTGCTGAAAGCCATGGTGAAGAACCTCCAAAAACTGTGAGAGCGGCTATGAAAGCTGCTGACGTGGTTTTCATTCCTACTTCAAGCTCGCTTTCTCACACGGACGCTCGTAGAGAAGCATCTAAAATGGGCACAAGAATAGCAAGCATGCCTGGAATAACTGAAGACATGATGAGTATAGGTGGATTGACCGCTGACTACCAGAAGATAGCAGCGTTGACCAAAAAGCTTGTCGAAATGCTTGAAAAAACACGTATGGTGGAAGTGACTACGCCTTCCGGAACAAACCTAACTATGATTATAGAGGGAAGAAAGTCCATTCTGGATATAGGATTATACCATAAACCGGGAGACTGGGGAAATCTTCCAGCGGGAGAGGCCTGCTTAGCGCCGATTGAGGATTCTGCTCAAGGAGTGCTAGTTATTGATCACATGGGTGAAATTGTGAAATCACCTGTGAGAATCAGCGTGGAGAACGGAAGAGCAAAGGATTTTGTTGGCGCTGATGCTTTCCGATTGAAAGGCATACTGGAAAAAGCCGATGTAAACGCTTTCAACATTGCTGAGTTAGGAATTGGAACCAATGATAAGGCAAGGCTAACTGGCAACGTTCTGGAGGACGAGAAGGTTTTAGGAACAGTTCACATAGCCCTAGGCGATAACACTTCCTTTCCTGGTGGACGAAATAAAAGTAAGATACACTTGGACGGAATACTGTTAAATCCTACACTGAAGATAGATGGAAAAATCATAATGGAAAATGGGACGCTTAAAGTGTAAGATGTGAAGTTCTAGAACCTAAAGGTCATCTTCGAGGTAAGTAAGTATTCGATTAGCGCATAGGCAATCATAAACATTGATACTCCAAGAAACAGCATTAAGTAGGCTTGCCGTGGCTTATATGCGTATTTTGTACTCTGATAAATAAGCGCCAAGCCAGTGACTCCTAAAGCATAAAGCACGGTTACTAATACTCCCTCGCTTAGTATCTGCTCGTTTAGGCTTGGATAGAAGAAGAGGAAACGACCGCCCGTGTACAATGCAACAGGGTATTTTATTGATTCAAGAACACTGAAAATGCCGCCTGCAAGAATGAAGATGGCGACACCCACGATTATCACGGAAGTTATTAGCAATGAAGGCTTAGTTGTGGAAATCTTTCGATAAGTTTTCTGTAAGTAATACGAGAGGGATAACAGTTTCCTCTTGATTCGCACCATGCTATTTGCCTTCTTTTTCAATAAGGTGCTGGGCTACTTCTTTAGCCCATTCTCCAGTAAGGGGATTCTTCACAATCTCATTTAAATATTCCTTCCACGAAATGCCTAAAGCTTTCTTCCAAGCCTCGTATCTTTCCATGAGGTTCTGGTGAGCTTTTCCGTGGAGTTCACAGTATTCGCTATTTACTGCTTCCCTTTCGCATATTTTGCATTTCAAGACGTTGTTTCCTCTCCTCAATTAACGGACATTCAGGATTAAAACATAGAGTCCAAGGCCTTCGCCCTTTTATTCGTACTTGGATGGTGGGCCATCCACATGCTCGGCAAGGCTTGCCTAAGGGTTTTAGGGTTCCACGCTGGGGTAGAGGGAAAGAGGTTTTGCATTTACCTTTAAAGTAATTGGTGCATCCTATGAATCGTTTTCCCGTTTTACGAGAGTAAAGTATCATTAGTTTGCCTGTGCCACAGTGGGGGCAGTTACCTACCATTCTTTCTTCTATTCTGGCTTTGCGAATAGCCTTACTCAGCGCTTCACCAATGGTTTGTTCCATCTCTTTTAATTTCTCTAATGTGGGTTTAAGAAGCTCCACGGCCTCGACGATTACAACTTCACGTTTCTGTTGTTTCTGCTGAATCTGCTCCATCTTCTCCTCTAACTTTTTTGTCAGCTCGACGGAAACAACCGTGGGGCAATGTTTCTCCAAGAGTTCGATTACGTCGAATCCCAAGTCTGTGACTACTATACGTTCATCCTTTATGTATTTGCGGTCGTAAAGCGTTTGGATGATATCTGCTCGTGTTGCTTTGGTGCCGATGCCTACTTCTTCCATCTTCTTTAAGAGGCTTCCTGGATTGTATCGTGGTGGCGGCTTGGTAAACTTTTCTTCGAGAATTACTTTCCTTACCTTCAGGGTTTGTCCTTCCTTTATAGGTGGAAGGGTGACTTCTTCGGAACGTATGTAAGGTGCATAGAATTTTTGCCATCCTTCTTTCAGGGTTTGTCTTCCACGAAGGAAAAATCGATGGCCGTTCACATCCACGGTTACTTTCATACTTTGTTTGATCGCTGGCTCGCCGAATACGGCCATAAACCTTCGTACAACTAAGTCCCACAAGCGTTTTTCAGACTCATCCAATTCCCTTTCGGGAAGGTTTCCAGTGGGATAGATCGCTGGGTGTGCCGGGTCTTCCTTTTTTCCCTCCTTTGGAACTAGTTCTGATTTTTTAAGAAGTTCTCCTGTGAGTCGTTTATATTTCGGAATTTTTGCCAGTCCTTTTAGAATTTGGCGGTAGTTTATTGCAGGTGGAAGTTTTTGGCTGCTGGTTCTTGGATATGAGATTAAGGCTTCGAGGTAAAGACGTTCAGCGATGCCTGCTGTTCTTCGAGGGGTATATCCAAACAAACCGTAGGCTTCGGATTGTAAGGCGCCTAGGTCGAAAGGTATGGGTGGCGCTTGATGAAACTTTCTGACTTGTATCGATTCAATGATTCCGTTCTTTCCTCTGCATGTTTTTATTACCTCGTCTGCCTCGGTTTTTCGTTCAATGGTTGGCTTTTCATATTCCGCCTCAAAAACCGTTTTTCCTATTTGAATTTCTGCCTTTATGGTCCAGAAAGGCGTTGGCACGAAACAGCGAATCTCTTTTTCCCGAGCAATAAGGAACTTTAATGTTGGGCTTTGAACCCGGCCTGTGCTTATTGTTGCGTATTTTCCGCTCCACCTCTTAGCTGCCAAGGTTAACGCGCGGGAGAGGTTTACCCCGTAAAGCCAGTCCACCTCGTGCCGCGTTCTCCCAGCCTCTATCAATGCAAAATCCAAGGTAGGCAAAGGCTTGTCATACGCCTTTTCGAGCTCTAGTTTGGTTAGGGTGGAATATTTCATTCTTTTTGCTACGCTTTCCTTGTCGTTACAAGCGTATTTCAAAATGCAATATCCGATGAGGCTTCCCTCAATGTCGTAGTCACAGGCATCTATAAATTCCTCAGCGTCTGTTGCCAGTTTAGATATGGTTTCAACCCATGTTCGAATTTTTTTAGCTCCCCTTTCTGCTAGGTGACGTGGAGCCCACTTAAAACTAAAAACAGGATAATAGTGTCTCCCCGCTCGTTCCTCCACAACCGTGTATAAATGTCCCAGAGCTGGAACAACTACAATTTTCTTATCACGTTGTGCAACATAATAGGGGACACCGTTCTCTTCAAATTTTTTGGGTTTTCCCTTTATGTTTAATGCTTGCGCTATTCTTTGCGCAGCATCTGGCTTTTCCGTAATTATTAACGTGTATTTTCCCATGTTTTCCAGCCTACTACGTTTGGAAATATACGGTTCTCAAGGCTGCGGCAATATTCCACTTATACGTGGATAGAAAGTGATAAATATTTTGCATGCGTTGAAATCTCACGCTTGAATGGAGCGCTAAAATTATGCCTCAACGGATTATATGTAAACATTGTGGCACCATTCTCTATGATGGTGTCGATTTGAAACCGCCCGACGAAATTGCTCAGAAACTTGATGGAAAATGTCCAAAGTGTGGAAGGAAACTCTCCTTTATCCCAATTGATGTGGAAGTCAAACCAGCTAAATAAAACTTTAAAATAGCGAAAATATAGTTCCACTCCATTGTTAGAGGTAAGAGAAGGGGAAGGTTGTTGAAACAGGCGAAGAGAACCCACTTATATGATTTTCATCGCGAAAACGCTAAGTTAACATTTTTTGCCGGGTTTGAAATGCCCCTCTGGTTCGAGGGAATAATTCCTGAACATTTAGCTGTAAGAAAAAGCGTGGGCATATTCGACATAACCCATATGGGAAGAGCTATAATAACTGGATCAGACGCAGAGACTTTTCTAAACTACGTAACTACAAACAATGTTTCAGCCCTAACTCCATTAAGCGCCCATTATTCGGTAATGTGCAACGAGAAAGGCGGAATAAAGGATGATTTTGTTCTCTCTAGACTGGAAAACGATAAATTCCTAATTGTTTACAATGCTGCTAACCGAGAAAAGGACTTTAAATGGCTCCAAGCAAACGCTCAAGGATTTCAAGTCAAAATCGAAGATGTGTCAGACCAGATCGCTATGTTTGCTGTGCAAGGCCCTAGGGCTCAAGAAACGCTTCAGAAAATTTCAAGTGAAGATTTAAGCCTAATTAGACGGTTTAAATGTGGGTGGATCAAACTCGCTGAAACCAAGGTTTTCCTATCAAGAACCGGCTATACGGGTGAAGACGGCTTCGAAATTTTCGTTTGGGATACTCCACTTTCAAATCCGGAGAACGCTGTTAAAGTGTGGAACGCCATTCTTGAAGCTGGAAAGGAGTTCGATATTAAACCATGCGGTTTAGGCGCTAGAGACACTTTGCGTTTGGAAGCAGGCCTGTGTCTTTATGGAAACGATATTGACGAGGATACCACGCCTTTGGAAGCCAGAATATCCTTTGTAGTAAAGTTCGATAAGGGTAACTTCATAGGTAGGGAAGCTTTGCTTAGGCAGAAAGAGGAAGGGGTTAAACGTCGAAGGGTAGGTATTCTAATGCTGGAAAAGGGGGTACCGCGGTCAGGATTTGAAATTTACAAAGAAGAAACGAAAATAGGCTACATAACAAGTGGAACCTTTTCACCACTCTTGAAAGAAGGCATAGGCATGGCATACATCCAAACCGAACATTCAAAAGAGGGAACAGACATAACCATAAAAATCCGGGAAAGAAAAGCCAAAGCAAGAATAGTCAAATTTCCCCTTTACGACCCTGAAAAATATGGGTACAGACGGAAAATCTGAGCAGGTTTACCGTAAGAGAAATAAACGGGTTCCAGATTCATTGAAAGGAAGGTAAACAAGTTGAAGCCTCGGGAAATCTTCAAAAGGGAAAACATCGTTAACGCCTTTAAAAAACTAGGAAACCTATCAATCCTACGTTTTAAAGTTTCATATGAAACAGCCATAATTAGCTCCATACTGGTCATAATATTCTTCGTCGCCTTTACCATAAGAATGCTGCCTCTAAAATGGGAAATCCAAACAGGAGGCCTCCACCTATCCGAGTTCGACCCCTACTTCCAATATCGATTCACAGAATACATAGTAAACAATGGGTACCTATCATGGGTATGGCCTGAACCATGGATAGATACTCAACGATGGTATCCGCAAGGAATTAATATTCCTAAAGCCGCCTTCCCAGGACTACCCTTCACAGCCGCCTTCTTCTACCAACTCATAACTTTTCTAGGCGTATCCATCCCGCTTATGGATTTCTGCGCCATGTTTCCCCCAATATTAGGCGCACTCGCATGCATAGCTATATTCTTCTTAGGAAAAGACATTGGAGGCACGCCAGTAGGCCTCCTATCCGCTTTGTTCTTAGCCCTAAGCCCATCCTACATAACAAGAACAGCGCTTGGATTCTTTGACGACGAAACAATTGGAATATTTGCTCTAATCATATTCATGTTTCTGTTTCTAAGGGCGTTAGAGGAAGACCGCACCTTTAGCTCTTCCATGAAATATTCTTTAGCCGCAGGCGCTATCCTCGGATATTTCACTTCCGGATGGGGCGCCGCACTCTATCCTGTAGGGGTTACAACCCTATTTACATTCATACTTATCGTGTTAAGAAGATATTCTCGGAAACTGCTTTTTGTCTACAGCCTAACATTCGGGCTCGGATTATTCATGGCGATAAATGTTCCTAAACTTTCAATAAGATATTTGGCTATGTGGACAGTTCTGCCCGTTGCCGGTGTGTTTGCCTTGCTCTGCTTAAGCGAGATCATTCACAGAACACAAACTACTAAATGGAAGCTAGTATACTTCGTATCCTTTTTCGGCGTGATTATAGGTGGATTTGTAGCAATGTGGGCATTAGGTTATATGGGCGGAGTTGCAGGGAAGTTTATTTCTGTTTTTAATCCTTTCGCACGTTTAGAATCACCTCTTATTGAATCGGTCGCGGAGCATAGAGTAACGGCCTGGGGAAGCATATATAACGAGTTCGGAGTAGGCGTAATATTCTTTGCAGTAGGCTTGTACTTCCTTCTAGGCAACCTCACCAATAGAAATCTTTTCCTCTTAATCTATGGACTAACCGGAATATACTTTGCTGGCTCCATGGTACGACTGATAGTGTTAATGTCACCCGCTTTTAGTCTTCTTTGGGCAATAGGCGTAATTGGGATTCTAAAACCATTCATAACATTGATTAAATCTCCTCCAAGAATGCCCACGAAAAAGAAGTATGGAATAGAACGTGTTGGAAAAGAATACGCAGGCACAGTGATTCTCCTAACATTTATAATTTTAATGTACACCTTCGCATTTCCCTCACCTCGAGTCTACTCTCAAGCTTCCTCTCCAGTAACAATAACGGCTTCCAGCCTCCCCATACGATCTGACCGCCCAGTAACAGAATGGATAGATGCTCTAACTTGGATGAGGGATAACCTCCCACCAAACGCGGTAGTCTGCAGCTGGTGGGACTACGGCTACTGGATAACAGTAATCGCCAACAAAACTTCATTAGCTGACAACGCAACAGTAAACAAGACACAAATCCAAAACATCGGTTACATCTTCATGTCCAATGAAACTGAAGCCGTAAAAATGCTCAAAAAATACGACGCTGACTACATCTTAGTTTTCACAGTTTTCGGAAGAGATGGTAAATGGAACCCCTCAATAAGCTT
>DAZI01000055.1 GCA_002507245.1 Candidatus Bathyarchaeota archaeon UBA233 | reverse complement strand
ATCGTATAGGTTTAAATTTAGAAGCACCAAACAAGAGTTTTTTCAGTGAACTATGTCCAGATAAAGGAAGCTATAAGCAGGATGTTCTAAAACGATTAGAATGGATTTTGAACGAAGCCCGTCGACTAAGAAGTTTGAGGGAAAAACCAAATTTTGGCTTCGCTAAGTCGGGGGTGGATACTCAAATGATTGTAGGCGCAGTTGAAGACAATGATTGGCAATATCTCCGAGTTACAGAGTGGCTATACAAAAAGCTCGAGCTGAAACGTGTTTACTACAGCGGCTTTGAGCCTTTACCCCAGACACCTTTAGAAGGGCGTCCCGCCTGTTCACCCTATAGGGAATACAGGCTTTATCAAGCCTCCTTCCTTATAAGGGATTACAAAATCACAGCCCAAGAACTTGCAAAAATAACAGACGAAAAAGGATACTTACCCAATACTGATCCAAAATTGGCCTTAGCAAAAAAGGACCGGCATATATTTCCAATAGATTTAAACACTGCAGAATATGAGGAAATCCTAAGAATACCTCGCATAGGACCAGTCACAGCTAAAAAAATCTTAAGAATACGTCGACAAAAGAAAATTCGGTATTCCTTCGACCTTGACGAAATTTTAGGAGCGCATATGGTTCGTAAAATAATACCTTATGTAGAGGTTAAAGATAGACAATTAAAAAACTTCTTGAATAAGACTTAAGCTTGAAGATTTCATGCTAAAAATAAATAAGGAAGCTTTCAATAATAGAAGCCAAATCAGCTTAGGCATCCATGGAGAGGAACATTTAGAATGAAAAAAGCTTCCCTCATCATAATCTCCATTCTGTTCACACTTTCATTTTTAATGATTTCTATCTTACCTATCTATGCCCAGAACAACAATGGAACATATATTATTGAAAGGATAAGTCGCCGAGTTGAAATCAAGTATGGAATATACATTTTCATGTATGACACCATTACATTAAGAAGTTCCAGTAACGTAACAACTCTAGAGTCCTTCCCTTTTGGGTTTCCATATGAATATAAAAGCAACATCCTAGGCTGTTACGCCTATAACTTTTCCGATGGCGGAGACCCGCTTGAAGCCACTTTAGCTCAAGACATTGAAAAACCAGGTTTCTACTGGATGAAAATACATTTTCCAACATCTATTGAACTAGAAAAGGGAGAATCCTACAACTTTAGTATTCTCTCCATACTTGAAAATGTGATATCTGAAAAAAAGGAAAATGACACATGGAGATACTCAATTAATTTTCCAGCTTATCCTAGCTTAACAAAGGAAGTTGAAAAATTTGAAACATCCATCGTTCTGCCACAAAAAATAAACTATACACAAACGGAGTTCGAAGAATTCGCTGGAACCACAGTGGAAGAATCTAACATTACAGCCAATACTATAGTGAAATATACTTGGGAAAACTTGGAAGAATTCTATTATAGACCAAAGGAGAAAGACCGGATAAGCTTTCTGGCAATTAATCCAATACAGCGAATAGTTTTAAACGAGCTGATGAGAGAAATAAGGTTTGATGAAACGGGAAATGTCTACGTTTCTGACTCATATCATATAACCAGCAAGGCAATAGTGGAAGTAAATTCAATAGAATTGGCACTTCCATGGAATGCATCTAACATAGTAGTTTGGGATGAATTTGGGAAACCAACAGTTAAACCGAATAGAGTAAACGAAGAACGGAATATCTATAAAGTGGAAATGGAACCTGCAATGCAGCCAAACGATTCTAGAAGATTTAAAGTAAGCTATTCTCTACCAAAAAGCAAATATGTTATAAGAAAAAATTTCGAAAACTTCAGCTTCAACCTGACCTTCTTTGAGAATATGAACCTGCTTGTCAAGGATTTTTCGCTTAAAATAACTTTGCCCGAAGGAGCGAAAATTCTGGAAATAGAAGCTTCAAACTTTGATTATTCCACGATTCAGAAAAAGGTTTTCACGTACTCCATAAGCTACATTTTTGATAAGCCAGTGATCCCACAGTTAACCAGCTTAAAAATCCATCTCAAATATAGTTATAACCTTCTTTGGTCATCCTTCCGTCCCACCCTGTGGGTTGGAACTGCTCTAGTCTTAGTATATTTAGTGGCTTTTGTCTGGCAGCGTCAAAAGCTCAAGCCAGCTGTGATGATTCCTACGATAAGGGTTTCCCCAGAAGAGCTTAGAAGATTTGTAGAAGCTTACGAGGAAAAAAGAAGAATAGTCTCAGAGCTTGAAGTATTGGAGACAAAAGTTAGAAAGGGGAAGATCCCCCGGAGACGTTACAAAATTCGTAGAAAAACCTTGGAAAGCCGGATCTCTAGCCTAAACCGAAGAATAGCCGAGTTAAAAGAAAGGATTCGTAGAGCTGGGGCCCGTTATGCTGATGCCATTAGACAGTTAGAGGTCGCTGAAACCGAGCTTGAAACCGTAGAAGTGGATATTAGAAGAATTGAAGCTCGTTACCGACGGGGAGAAGTTTCAAGAGGTGTTTACAGGAGACTCCTCGAAGAATACAATAAAAGGAAAGAGAAGGCTTTAGTAACAATTGACGGTGTGCTCATAAGGTTTAGTGAAGAAATTCGATAAGTTTCCAAAACGCTTTTATCCTACCCACGTGAATCCATTAAACTCTAAATGTCAAGAGGTTGAGAAAGAATGGTTGAGATAAAAATTGATCTTGAAAAATGTACTGGATGTGGAACATGCGTTGACACATGTCCGGTAGGAGTTTTTGAAATTCAGAACGAGAAATCTGTGGTGGTCAACCTAGACGAATGCCTTATTTGCAGAGCCTGCGAAGCCCAATGCCCAGAAAACGCCATAGAGATAATCGAGTAACACTCTTTCTCCTCCCCTAAACTTTCTATTCCCAGTTATTTCTAAGCTTCACCTTTTCTACTGTCTTTTGCTCTTATAGACTCATTTCTTCTATTTTAGGTTCCAGAAGCGAGATTGGGTTCGCTTCACTTCTTGGATTATTGTTTCAGCTCTTTTTGCAACTTGTTCAGGGGGTTTGGGGGCTTGTTCGTCTTCAAATATAAGTGGCGCTTGACTCATTTTAGCTATTACAGCGCTTGCAATTTTTCCGAGCACGATTAAGCTGTAGCCCCCTTCAAGTATAGCTGAAACTTTTCCATCACAAAGTTTCGATGCAACGTTTAGGATCCTTTCAAATATTTCTGCATAGCCGTGAATAGTTAAGCCAAGACTTGCCACCGGATCAGTATAATGCATATCAAATCCGGTTGAAACTAAGATAAATTGGGGCTTATACTGTTCAACTATAGGAAGTATTATTTGGTCAAAAGCTTCCAAGTAAATTGCATTGTTAATTCTGAAAGGAAAAGGTATATTCACAGTGTAGCCTACTCCTTCGCCCTCGCCAACTTCATCTATAAAACCTGTTCCTGGAAAACCAGTTGGATCTTGATGTAACCCCACGTAAAGTACATTAGCGCTATGATAGAAAAGTTCTTGGGTTCCATTCCCATGGTGAGCATCTATGTCGAGGATTAGGACTCGTTTAAAGCCGTGTCGTTTCAGAAGATGCGTTGCAGCTATAGCGATGTTGTTGAATATACAGAAACCGCGAGCGTAATAGGCTCCAGCGTGGTGTCCGGGAGGGCGAACTAAAGCGAAGGAGTTATGGAATAACCCTTTACTTACAAGGTTTACTGCCTTCAGGCTTCCAGCTACTGCACATTGTGCAACATTAAAGCTCTCTTTCGAAACAACAGTATCCCCTAAATCGAGAACACCACCGCCTGCACGGCAGTAACTTTCAACAAGCTTTATATAATCTTCCTCGTGAACAAGTTTTAAATCTTCAATCGTGCCTTTTTCTGGCTTTACGAGGCTGCAAAAGCCTTTCTCAAAGAATCCGTTTGCTTTCAATTCTTGCATTATAACCATTAGTCTTTGCGGAGATTCTGGATGATCTCTTCCAGGATTATGAGCCAAGTATTTTTCTGTATAAATTATGGCTGTTGTAGCCATTTTCCTCTCTTCTCCTTGTTAAGCATAGGGTTTGACGCAAACTTGTTTAAACAGTTTTTCTACATAGTCTTTTATGGATAGTCCTTCCATTCGAGCAAGCTTCTTCAAAGCCTTATTCACTCCGGTAGCGTATTGAATAGCCTTTTTAGGTCTTTCAGCGATGAACTTAGGAAGCCCCAAATTTTTAGCGGTTTCTCTTAATACTTGTTTTCGAAGCGAGTCCTGAGCAGACTTGACTTTCAGTCCTGCAGCTATGCTAACGGCATATTTTGATAGCTTATAGTCAGCAAAAGGTAACCGCAGCTCAACGCCATGAAAGCTGCATGTTTTACTGTCGCGTTCATAATTTAACTTGTAAGCTTTTACTACGTCGTTAAATAGTTCTATTTCCAATTCTTTCAAGCCTTGACTAGAATACGTGTCCAGGTAACGCTTGTAACCTCCGAAGAGTTCGTCGCTGCCTTGTCCAGCAAGCAACACTTTCAAACCTAACGCCGAGGCTTTTTCAGCTGTCCAGTAAAAGGGAATAGCTATGCTAGCCTTGACAGGGTCTGAATCTTCGATTAGCCATAAAACTTTAGGTAGAACTTCTTTGATATCCTCTTCGCGCCGGATATAGGTTTCCAACGGAAGGTTAAGCGCTTCAGCGGCCTTTTTCGCGTGTTCGAGTTCCTTGCAGTTTTTCAGTCCAGCCCAGATGAGAGTTGGTTCTGTCCCGCATTTCTTGGTTAGAAAAGCTACAAGGCTGCTGTCTAGTCCCCCAGAAAAAGCTACAGCAGCTTCCTTCACGTCTAGAAGCCTCTTTTCTATACTTTCAACTAAAAACTTAGATAAGTTTTTCACCACGGATCCCATTTGAGTTTCGCGGGTTTTTGGAAAATTCAGAGTTTTTATTTCATGGAAATGGAAGCCTTGATGACTTACGATTGCCATGTTTCCAGGCGGAAAAGACATGGTATCTTTCAAGCCTATACGCCATAAAGCCTTCTGTTCCGAAGCAATGGCAGCTATTTGAGTGTTCTCTCCATAATATAGTGGGTACACTCCCAGAGCCGATCTTCCGGCCATTATCCTTTCGCCATTTGTTAAGGCGAAAGCGAAGTCTCCGTCCAATTCCTGGATCAGCTTCTGCGCGTCCTCGGGTTTCCGAAGTGTTTCTTTAATTGTCTGAAGTTCAGAGGCTCCATGGGAAATGTAGATTTTTCCATCGAAAGCGAAGGCGAAACCATTGGCTAGTATGGATTGTTTGCAGTATTGTGAAGTTCTGGAGAGATTATAGCCAATTGCAACTGGTGCATCTAGCGTTATGTTTTCTAGTTCTTTGAAGGTCTCAGTGCAGAACAGTTGGGTGGAAGAAACTATTCCGTGAGCAGATTTTCCTCTATGCTGCAGCTCTTTGAGCATGGCGACTATGATCTCGTCCACATTTCGACCCTTTTTGTTCACAGCTGCAACTATGGCGCCCATGAGGTTATTCTCTCCACACGAGCTACGCGATTACAGGATATAAAAGGGTTTTATGGTGGTAATTGATAAAAGGGACTGATGAACTAATGGGAATCTGGATGAAATGTTGGAGGTAAACAAGTTTGCCTATTCTCCCAATAGATTCTGGGCGTTACGGTACAGTTGAGATGTGTGAGATATTTGATGAAAGGCGTAGGCTTCAGTTTATGTTGGATGTAGAAGCAGCTTTAGCATTGGCTCACGCTGAGGTAGGTAACATCCCACAATCAGACGCGGATACAATCGCAGCTTCAGTTGAAAAGGTTAGGTTAGAACGAGTTAAAGCTATTGAAAAAGAGATAAAACATGATGTTATGGCTATGGTTAGAGCCCTAGCTGAGGCGTCTGGCTCAAGTGGTGCCTATGTTCATTTAGGCGCTACCAGCTCTGACATTCTCGATACAGCGACAGCTCTCCAATTAAAGGAAGCATTAAAACTAATCGAGGAAAAGCTGAACATGCTGGAGAAAACACTCATAGAAAAAGCTGAAAGATACAAGAACGCAGTGATCATTGGAAGAACCCATGGACAGCATGCTCTACCAACCACTTTAGGATTCAAATTTGCTGTTTGGATGAGAGAAATCGCGCGACATATCCAACGTTTGAGGCAATGCCGTGAACGTGTGCTGGTCGGAAAAATGAGTGGAGCTGTTGGAACCCAAGCTGGTTTAGGGGAACATGCCCCCAAAATTCAAGAACTTGTAATGCGGAAACTTGGGTTAAAACCAGCTGAAATTTCAACTCAGATAGTTCAGCGTGACCGTCATGCTGAGCTTGTATGCCTTTTTGCCATCATAGCCTCTACGCTTGACAATTTTGCTACGGAGATTAGGGAATTACAACGACCAGAAATAGCTGAGCTTTTTGAACCTTTCGAAAAAGCTCGGCAGGTTGGAAGTTCTACAATGCCACATAAGCGTAACCCCATAACTTGCGAAAGGATATGTGGTTTGGCGAAGGTTATGCGTAGTCTAGTTCTCCCGGCCTTAGAGAACATTCCTACATGGCATGAACGAGACTTAACGCAATCTTCCGCAGAGCGTTTCATAATTCCTGAGGCATGCATTCTATTGGATTACATGCTCATGTTAATGACGAAGATAATAGCGAACTTGTATGTAGATGAGGAACGTATGCTTAAAAACTTAGATATAACGCATGGAAGGGTCATGTCTGAAGCTGTAATGATTGCGTTAACTAGGAAAGGTATGAGTCGCCAGGAGGCTCACGAACTTTTAAGAAGGCTCAGCTTGAAAAGCGAAATAGAAAATAAAGCGTTTAAAACTGTGCTTTTCGAAAATGAAACAGTCAGAAAATTCTTAAGTGAAGAAGAAATCGATGAAGCTTTGAAGCCTGAAAGCTATTTGGGGACAGCTATTCAGCAGGTTGAACGCATAGTTAAAATGACTAAACAGGAAAGAGAAGCTAGAGGGTTAAGGGATTAATATTCAGTTAATGCTTTCTGCTCCCATTCCTCGCCTTTTCCAAGCCGTTTCCACTCATCCTTCTTCACAAAACCACCAATTTGTTCCTTAATTTTCTTGGCTAAACGTGGACCAAACATCGGAAGTTCAGTTAGCTCCTCAATTTTCGCATGTTTCAGATCTTCAATAGTTTTTAGTCCAGCGTTATATAATATGCGTGCACGGATTCTGCCTATGCCTTCCAGCTTCACAAGGGGTAGAAGCTCTCGTTTGACACCTTTCTTCACGCGTTGGATTAGTTCTGAAATCAGTGGGAGCACATCTTTATGGTTAAATAGCATAGCTAATTCACGGGTCGCATAGAGTAACCATCTGGCTGTTTCAATCATCCGATAAAGATCTCCGGGCTGAACGTGGAAACGCTCTATCATTTCATCTTCGCTTTTCTCTTCTATCCATGCCTTTAACGTTTGTGCTAGTTTCGCTTCGCCTAGGAACTCCTCATATTCAAGCTGATCGCCCCAAGGGTCAGGAACCTCAAACATGAACTCTCTAAGATGCTCCTCTACGAAGAGAGATAGTTGATCTATTTCCCTCGTGTAGGGTCGAAGCTTAGGATACATGTCGGGTGTGTGAGCCACCATATGTAGAAAGCTTAATTCCGTAACTTCTGGTGCTCTTGTTCTTAGAGCATCACGGATAATTACGCCTGATACAGGATCTATGTAAAGCTCTGAAACCCGTTTCCCAAAACGTGTAGCGTAGATGTTTTCCCCGTCCACTTCTATCATGTTTTCGTCGTACAGAAATTTGAGAATCTTTGTTACAACCCTTTTTATTGCACGTACATCATATTGGAAGGCGTAAAGGGTTTTGCCGAAAAATTCGTAAATGCCCATCTCAGTGTGGGCGAAGTCTGAAGCAATGGTAGCTAAAACATGTGATCTTAAGATCCTTTCAACGGCTAATTTTGACCAGATTCTCTCTGGCTTGGCGAAAACGTAGCTTTCCATTAGATAGTCCCTTTCATCATCGGTTTTTGCCACCAGAACGGCTTCTCCAACCTTATCATATTTTGGTCTTCCAGCTCTTCCAGCCATCTGCTTATACTCTAAAACGCTTATAGGATAATATCCGTAACCCGGCTCGTATCGGCGATAGTCTTGAATGATCACCATTCTTGCTGGAAGGTTAACGCCAAAAGCCAATGTGGGGGTGGCTGTCAAAACTTTAATTTTTCCGTTTCTAAACGAATCCTCAATTATTTTTCTATGGGCGCTTCCTAACCCGGCGTGATGGAAAGCAATTCCATGTCCAACTAGTTCGGCAAGTAACTCGCTTATTCGGGTTCTTTCGCCTGTGGAGAGAATTCTTTGAGCTATTATATTTAGCGAACGTCTAAGCGGTTTTGAGAGAAGCTTTTCCACTTCTGAAGTTGCCTTCTTTGCAAGAGAGACAGCGTTTCTTCTAGTTCCAGTAAATATGAGGGCTTGCCCACCATGTTTTATTATGTGTAATGCCAGATTTATCGGTGAATTCTTAGTTTCAACGCTTATTTTCTTCGCATCTCCATCTTTAAATTGGATTTCGTCGTAGAGAAGTACTCCTTCTTTTAGAATTACAGGTCTCCATTCGAGGGTTATGGCCTCAGCTTTAAGCCACTCTGCAATTTCATCTGTGTTCTTAATTGTGGCACTTAAGGCAAGTATCTGAACGTCAGGGTTTATCTGCATAAGCCTAGCTAAGACAACTTCAAGGGTTGGTCCTCGCTCTGCA
Source organism: Candidatus Bathyarchaeota archaeon UBA233 (assembly GCA_002507245.1). Taxonomy (GTDB): domain Archaea; phylum Thermoproteota; class Bathyarchaeia; order Bathyarchaeales; family UBA233; genus UBA233. The sequence goes on along the minus strand of DAZI01000055.1, from coordinate 23,493 downwards.
TCGTTTAGTAGGTGAACTTCATCTGCAACGATTAGGGATAGTTGCTCAGTCCATTGAGCGCGATGCCTTAGCAGGGAGTCGGCTTTTTCGTTGGTTGTTATTATTATGTCATATCTTTCGAGCCATGGATCGCTACTGTCATAGTCGCCTGTGCTTATTCCAATTTTTACTCGTTTTCCATCGGGTTTATGTACAGTTTTATACTTCTGGAATTCTACATATTTCTCGTTCGCCAATGCCTTTAAAGGTGTTAAGTAGAGGGTTTTCCCATTTTTCTCTGTCACATGTTTCAAAGCGCAGAGTTCAGCCACAAGTGTTTTGCCTGAGGCTGTTGGACTAGCTAAAACAAGGTTTCGACCGTTGAGGGCTCCAGCCCTTATAGCTTCAACTTGCGGCGGATAAAGCTCTACAATTCCAGACTTTAAGAGAACCTCCTTTACTTCCTCGTTTAACGGCAAATCAGTAACTTTCAACGGTGAAACCTTTCCTGCCTAAACAATGGTATTTGCAGCTCTTAACGATAACGTTAATAGAACGGAATCATTAAAATAAGCTCTCTTAAACTCTTCGAACATCTTCGAGAGATGAAGCAGATGACTAAACTAAAAGTCACATTGTTGACTGGCAGAACAATAAATCAGGGAACTGGAAAAGAACATGGAAAACTCAGCAAAAAATACATGGAAAGTGTAGCAATATGCCAAATTGACCCTGAAGATTTGAAAAAGCTCGGAATAAGAGAGGGGAAAAATGTTAGAATTACAACAGCTTTCGGTTCTGTGGTTTTGAAAGCAGTAAAATCGCTACGAGCCCCCCATCCCCACGTGATCTTTGTCCCTTACGGCCCGTGGGCAAACGCTTTAATAGGCTCTGAAACCAGCGGGGTAGGAATGCCCACGTTTAAGGGCATACCTGCCGAGGTTGAAACTTCACAAGAAAGAATTGTAGCATTGCCTGAGCTGCTTAAACAACAGTTTGGAAGAAGTGAAAAAACATGCGTGTAGTTTCAAATGTTACTTGTCCAGTTTGCGGCTCATTATGCGATGATATTGAACTAATAGTTGAAAACAACCATGTAACAAAAGTGAGAAATGCATGTGCGGTTGGAGAAGCCAAGTTTCTGGCTTTCGCCGACCCCAAACATCGACGTGTAAAACCGCTTATACGCAAAAACGGCGAACTTGTTGAAGCCTCGCTGGACGAAGCAATACGTCGCACTGCAAAAATCCTTGCTGAGGCATCCTATCCTCTTCTTTACGGTTGGAGTTGCACTTCCACTGAAGCCATCCGCGTTGGTTTGGAACTCGCCGAAGAGGTGGGCGGAGTAGCTGATAATACATCCACCGTTTGTCACGGACCCTCCATTTTAAGCATTCAAAATGTGGGTTTTTCCTCTTGTACCTTGGGACAGATAAGACACCGCGCTGACCTTGTTATATACTGGGGTTGCAACCCTTGGAGCGCTCATCCCAGACATTTAGAACGGTATACCACCTTCACTGAAGGAAGATTTCAAAAAAGCATATGGATTCGCTACTTAACTAAGCTTCGAGCATTAATTGGGAAAAAGAAGGCTCAAAGAGCTGCAGAACTCGCCTCTCCCCGTAAAGAAGTTATCTCTAAACCCGAGCGAACTTTTAGTCTACCCCCAACATTAACTGCTAAACAACGAAAAATGATCGTGGTGGATGTTAGAAAAACGCGTTCAGCTGAAATTGCCGATTACTTCCTCCAAGTAAAGCCAAATATGGATTATGAGCTTTTACAAGCACTTCGAATGTTGGTTTTTGATAGGGAGCTAGATTTAGATGAGGTTGCGGGAATCCCCATAGAGCTTCTTGAAGAAGTGACAGATGTCATGGTTGGATGCCGATTTGGCATCCTTTTCTTCGGCTTAGGATTGACCATGAGTAGTGCTAAAGTTCGAAACATCGACGCGGGTATATCGCTCGTTAGAGACCTAAATAAAAAAACGAAGTTCACGATTATGCCTATGCGGGGACATTTCAACGTTACCGGGGCTAACGTGGCTTTTACTTGGCAGACAGGCTATCCTTATGCTGTAGACTTCTCCCAAGGCTTTCCACAATATAATCCAGGTGAAACCTCAGCAGTCGACATACTCGCCAGAGGCGATTCTGACGCAGCGTTAATAGTTGCCTCCGACCCGGTAGCGCATTTCCCCAAAAGAGCTGTTAAAAACCTGGTGGAAAATCCCTTAATAGTCATAGACCCCCAGGTGACACCCACATCGTTGATGGCAGATATAGTAATTCCATCAGCCTTTGTAGGCATAGAAGCTGAAGGAACCGCTTACCGAATGGATCGTGTTCCGCTTCCATTAAAAAAGGTTGTTGAACCGCCTGCTACATGCTTGCCAGATGAAGTAATTCTTCAAAGAATTCTAAAGGAAGTCCGCAAACTAAAGGGAGGAAAAGCTGCATGACCTCGCTTTTGATAAAAAACGGGTTCGTTTTCGATCCATTAAATGGAGTAAAAGGCGAAAAAATGGACATAGCCATAGAAAATGGCAAAATAGTTGAGAAGATAAATGAAAGGGAAGCTAAGATAATTGATGCTTCCGGAATGATTGTCATGCCTGGAGGCGTCGACATACATTCTCACATAGCTGGAGCTAAGGTAAACTCAGGGCGACTTCTCCGCCCTGAAGATCACTTTAAAGATGTGGAACCGAAAACGCCTATAACAAGGTCTGGTGTAGGTTATTCTATTCCTTCAACGTTTACGACTGGCTACCGTTACGCCAGAATGGGTTACACTACAGTAATGGATCCGGCCATGCCGCCGCTGAAGGCACGGCATACACATGAGGAGTTTAATGATACTCCTATAATTGACAAAGCGGCCTATCCGCTTTTAGGTGACTGCTGGTTCGTTCTTGAATACTTGAAAAAGAATAGGATAGAAGAATGTGCTGCTTATGTAGCTTGGATGCTTAAAGCTACTAAAGGATATGCCATAAAGATCGTTAATCCGGGCGGTTTGGAGGCTTGGGGTTTCGGTAGAAACGTTCGCAACATAGATGACCCTGTTCCAAACTTTGGGATAACTCCGCGGGAGATAATCCGAGGGTTATGTAAAGTAAATAAGCTTTTGAACTTGCCGCATACGATTCACGTACACACAAACAATCTGGGAAAGCCAGGTAATTACATAAATACATTGGAGACTATGCGTTGCGTTGAGGATTTAGTTGAAAATGGAAAGCCAGCTATCCATATTACCCATTGTCAGTTTAGCGCTTTTGCAGGGGATGACTGGCGAACTTTTGATTCCGGAGCGGAAGCCATAGCCAAATACGTGAACGCCCATTCGCATGTCACCCTTGACATGGGACAAATAATTTTTACAGAAACAACTACTATGACGGCTGATGGGCCTTTCCAGTTTATCCTTTACGAACTTAGCGGAAACAAATGGGTTAACAGTGACGTAGAAACCGAAACCAGCGCTGGAATAGTGCCCTTTCAGTATAAACGTAAAAGCTTCGTTCACGCCATGCAGTGGTCAATAGCCATGGAACTCGCCTTACTAATCCAAGATCCTTGGAAGATTTTCCTAACCACAGACCACCCCAATGCTGGCCCCTTCACTCACTATCCTAGAGTAATTTCTTGGCTTATAAGCCGAAAGGCAAGGGAAAAAATCCTAGAAAGGATAAATAGAAAAGCCCAACGGAAAAGCTTGGTTCCAACAATAGATCGGGAATACAGTCTTTACGAAATAGCTGTTATTACACGGGCTGGACAATCAAAAGCTTTGGGATTAAAGAACAAAGGCCACCTAGGTGTTGGTGCTGACGCGGACATAGCCATATACAACCTAAACCCGGAAACACTGGACTTAGCTCAGAAGCCTAAAACGGTTCGAAAGGCTTTCGAAAGAGCTGCTTACACGATTAAAGATGGAAACATAACGGTTAAGAACGGAGAAGTAGTAAGTACGCCTAGCGGTAGAACTTTCTGGGTAAATGTTGAAGCGCCCCAAGCGGAGATAGAAATCTCTAAAAAATTGCAGCAGAAATTTGGAGAATATTATACTGTTAAGTATGAAAACTATCCGGTTCCAGAACATTACTTAGCTATTCCTGCATCAATCAACGTAAAAGCCGAGGTGCAATAAATGCCTATTATTAAGTTGTCCCCAAAATATTCTTTCAAAGTACCAGTAAACGCCCAAATCATAACACCTGACATCTTCCAAGGAAAAACCCCGGAAGAAATAGCAAAACTCCAGGTTTGGGAAGGAAATCGCTCTAAAGAACTCGGTGAACTCTTCAAGATAAGCGAAAATGGAAACGACGCTTTAGAAACACTTGTTATTGAAATTTCTGGCGATTTGAAAAAGGTTAGGCGGATAGGCGCAAAAATGAGTATCGGCGAAATAGTTATTCACGGAGATGTTGGCATGCATTTAGGCGAGGAAATGGAAGGGGGAAAAATAACCGTAAACGGTAATGCTGAATCCTGGATGGGCGCTATGATGCGTGGTGGAATCATCGAAGTCAAAGGAAACACTGGTAATTATGTAGCTTCGGCTTATCGTGGAAGCACCAAAGGGATGAGAGGTGGAAAGATAATAATCCATGGAAATGCTGGAAATGATGTTGGAAACGCTATGCTGGGTGGGGTGATAAAAATCTTTGGAAATGTTGGACAATTTGTTGGAGTAAACATGCATGATGGCACAATAATGATTAGAGGAGACTGCCAAGGGAGAATGGGTGCAGAAATGCGGGGAGGGAAAATAGTTATCTGCGGACATGTAAAGTCCGTTTTGCCGTCTTTCACCATAGAAGCCCTTAGAAAACGCGTCAAGGTTGAAGGCGAACCCATAGAAGGTCCCTTCTACCTCTTCCTAGGCGATTTAAACGCTGGAGGAAACGGAAAATTATTCATATCTAAAAACGCTAATCAGCACCTAAGCTTTTACGAAAAATTCCTATGAAGTTAGTGAAGAGGGGAAAAATTGGAAAAAGAGAAGATAAGTGTAAATCAACTAGCTTTCCAAATTCTAAATCGGCTATTAGAAAATCCAAACATCTATGGTGTAAAAATAGAGAAAAACTCTTCCGGAACTACACTAATAGACTGCGGAATACAAGCGAAAGGAGGATTTGAGGCTGGAAAAGCCGTTACGGAAATTTGCTTGGGGGGATGCGGAAAAGCCGAGATAACGATCCAAGAGTATGGTGGATGTACCCTTCCCACAGTTTTCGTCTATACTGACCATCCAGCAATTGCCACGCTTGGATCACAGTTTGCTGGATGGCAAATAAAAACCAAAGATTACTTCGCAATAGGCTCCGGGCCAGCTCGAGCTTTAGCCTTAAAACCTAAAGAACTCTATGAAAAAATAGCGTACGCGGACAATTGGGAAAACGCCATAGTAGTGTTGGAAACAAGTAGCTACCCGCCTGAAACAGTTTTACAAAAAATTGCGGACGATTGTAGGGTTGAAAACGAACATCTCTATGTTATTCTCGTTCCAACCGAAAGCTTGGCTGGGAGCATCCAAGTTTCTGGGAGAATAGTGGAAACAGGAATCCACAAGCTTTTAAAACTAGGGTTAAACCCCAATGTTGTGGAGTACGCTTGGGGATACGCTCCAATAATGCCTACTCACCCTAAATTTGTTAGAGCCATGGGAAGAACCAACGACGCAATACTGTATGGAGGGGTAGCCCATTACATGGTTAACCATGCAAACGAAGAAATGTTAGAGCAAATAATATCCCAAGCGGTTTCCGAAGCCTCTGAAAGCTACGGAAAACCCTTCATTGAAATCTTCAAAAAGGCCAACTACGATTTTTATAAAATAGATCCAAACCTTTTCGCGCCCGCCGCCATCACCATAAGCAATATAAAAACTGGAAAAACCTTCCAAGCAGGGAGAACCAACTCCGAAGTACTCAAGAAATCCCTAGAGTTAACCATTAAAACGTAGAAGAAGGGACTTTTTTGGCTGGAAAATATCTTTTGGAACAACTTCGCGATGCTGTTGTCAGCGGAAGCCTTCGGAAAGCGAGGAGGATAGCTGAACAGATAACAATCCAACGCCCTGCCTTAGCAAAAGAGGCAATAGATAAAACGATAGAAGCCATGGAAACTGTGGACATGAAATATCAACTTAAGCAATGTTCAGTCACAGATGTCATCGCCGCGGCTTCAGCCATGCGTGAAGTCTTCAAGATTTTAGAACCTCACCTAGAGATTGTCAAAACCGAAGTTAAGGGCAGGGTGATCATAGGCTTGCTAAAAGGAAACATGCAAGGGTTAGGTAAAGACATAGTTGCGGCAGCCCTCCGTGCCGCAGGTTTCCAAGTATACGACCTAGGCGAAGACGTGCCGCCAGAAACTTTCGTAGAAAAAGCCGTTCAAGAGGAAGCCGACATAATCGCCGTTTCAATAACATTTAGTGATACAGCAAAACACTTGAAGAAACTCATGGAAGAACTCGAAAATAGAGGACTTCGGGGAAAGATAAAAGTCGTTATCGGTGGCAAGGGAGTCTCAGAAGAAACTTGCAGGGAATATAGCATAGAAGCCTACGCAGTCGACGCTTGGGATTGTATCAAGAAAGTTGAAGGTTTGTTAGAGAATAATTTTTAAATCATTACCCATTTTTTAGTCGGAACTCTTAAATAAGTAGCCGAATTATTTCGCTGATTAGTGGAAAATATGTCCTTTAGGAAAAGCATTACAATTGCAAATATTATTGTTTTCTCAGCTTTTGCTGTAATGTTAGCTTCCTTACGCGCGGAAATTCCATATCCGCTCTTACCTTACCTTAAATTTGATCTAGCAGAAATACCGGTGATGATAATGTTGTTCATTTTTGGGCCGCTCCCTTCCCTAGTAACCGAAATTATCCATTGGATAGGATTAACCATCACTCATGGTTGGATTCTTGGCCCTTTAATGAAAGCCATTTCAGTCATACCCATGATTGTCGGCTTCTGGCTGGGGGTTAGCATGTATAGGAGGTTAAGCTCGGGGAAGACGCAGAGCACAACTATATTATTCATTGTTGGGAATATTGTTGGAATAGTTTTAAGAGTTATTGTATCTAGCATTGCTAACATCGTGGTATTTTTGGTAGTAGCACCAGAGTGGTTGGAATACGCGGGCTATGCATTAAACTCTGTTGGAATTGTAACCACATCTGTTTTTGAAGTTCTTTTATGGACCCTATTGCTTACTGCGATATTTAACGCGTTGCATGTACCCTTATCTTCCCTTATAGCTATCGCACTTCTAAAAGGAATCAACATTAGAATGCCAAATGTCATCAAAAAAACATGGATACTAACAAAGAGAAATGAAAGAAGAAATACATAATGACATATCATGTAAAATTGAGGATTAGAACAAAGGAAAATTTTTCAGCGTAAATTCAAAGTCCACGCTTTTTACGTGAGAGCAAATGCAACAATTTCCAAGATTTTGCGTCCATATCTATAGGTTTCGTCTTTATGGCTCCAGCTTTTTCTGCAGCTTGGAACATTTCTTCGCCTTTTTGTGTTCGAATGATAGTGAAGGTCCAGCCTGTTAAGCCTAGGCCTCCGGCAGATATGTCTGCGAGTTCAGAGCTGAAGTCCTGGCAGTGATGACATCCTTGACGTGTGTGAATTTTTGCTTCTTTCAGTGACAAAACTTTTTCTTCACCTGATTTTGTTTGGATCATTATTTTTCCTTTTATGTTCATTTTCTTGATTTGTTCGGGGCTTATTTTTAGCTTGTTTTTTACTTCTGTTTCAATTAACCCCTTGTAAGTGAAGCTTTCGGTGCACATTAATCCTATTACGAATTTTATTGGAGTTACGTATTTTTTGAGGGGAATTAGTTCTATTTTTCTTAGAGCTTGAATGTGGCAGGGTGTGCCAACGAAGGCTAGACTGGTTTTCTTTTGTTTTATGGCTTCCTTTAACGCTAGTAGGTTGGCCGAGTATGTATAACGTGTTCCACTGCATTTCAAAACTTCTTCAAAGGTTGTAGCTAGCTTAGGAACTGCACGGAAGGGTTTTTCTTGATCGATTCCAGAAACAACGGCAGCTTCTACGATTTTATTCTCTAATGCAAAAGTTAGAAGTGCAGAGACTAGTCCACCGTCTTGGCACGCTTCAAGAATTTTATTATTCACAGCTTTAGCTAGGACTACGCGACGGGAAACTCCGAACTCTTCGGTTTGACTACGATTTCTGCCGAAAACCTGTTCTTCTACCTTCTGTAAGTCCCACTCATAACGAGGGCAAACGCGGGGACATATGCCGCATGATTGGCAATCTTTAACAAGCCTAGGAGTTTCACCTGAATATTCAAGGCATAAAAAGGGACAGACAACGACGCATGCAGCACATCCAGCGCATCTCCCTGCATTGATCACTTTCTCGTTCAAAGACTCTTCAAACCCAAGCTTTTCTGAACTCATGATAATCCATCACCAAGCTAAAGAGAGAAGAAGATTATTTACAATCGTATTTTAAATATTTGCTTAAACAACAGATTTCAGGATGACCCGTTTGTGAAAGATATTTCACAGGTAATTAGAGAAGCATTAAAGGTAAAAGCTGAAGAATTCCTTAGTGTAATAGATGAACTGCTTTCTTTGTTGACTGATGAAATGAAAAAGACTAAGAAACTTGAGATTAACGGGCGACTTGTAAAGGTGGAGCCTACTGGAGAAGCAGTGGTTGTAGGCGATCTTCACGGTGACATTGAAAGCCTAGCTTACATACTCAAGAACTGCAATTTCCTAGAAAGCAAAGACATGCTTCTAGTGTTTCTAGGTGACTACGGCGACCGCGGAGCCTATTCAGCTGAAGTCTACTATACCGTAATTAAGCTTAAGCTTGATCATCCGGAAAAAGTCGTCCTAATGCGAGGAAATCATGAAGGACCAGAAGATTTGTTAGCTTATCCTCATGACCTACCGATACAATTCAGAGCCAGGTTCGGCGAAAAGGGAACGCTGGCTTACACTAAAATTCGCCAGCTCTTCAATTACCTTTACAACGCAGTCTACATAAAAAAACGCCTTCTAATGGTTCATGGAGGATTGCCAGCCCAAGCTAAGAGTTTAGAAGATATAGCTAGTGCCCACAAAACACACCCACAGAAAACCTTTCTCGAAGAGATTCTATGGAGCGACCCTCATGAAGGGATCAATGGAATAGTTGCTTCACCCCGTGGAGCTGGAAAACTTTTTGGATTAGATGTAACCCGTCGATTGCTAAAAATTTTAAATGCCAAACTTCTAATTCGTGGACACGAACCAAGTAGAGAAGGCTTCAAAATTAACCACAACCGAATACTCACGCTCTTCTCAAGGAAAGGCCCACCTTACTATAATATGTTTGGTGCTTATCTTCAGGTTCAGCTCTCGAAAGAATTTGAAAATGCAGAACAGCTTATTCCTTATGTTCATAGGTTCTGAACTAACGAAAGTTGGAAAGAGTTAAAGCTCTAGCAGTAAATGTGAAATCATAATCCGGAAGGTTTGTGGAAGTGAAGATTGGTATTGTTACAAGAAATGAAAACTCGTGGAGCTCAACTCAGCTCCGCAAAGCTTTGGCTCAGAGAAACGTAGCATACATTTGTTTCCAGTTCCCCCAGATAGTTGCAAGAGTAGGTTATAGCCCTATAGCAACCGTTGCGGAAACTAGAATTCTAGAGGAATTGGACGGTTTAATCATTCGGCCAATAGGTAGAGGCTCTCTAGAAGAGATAATTTTCCGCATGGACTTGCTCCACAGGCTTAAAAGTTTAGGTTTATATATACTGAATCCTCCCTCTTCAATTGAAATATGTGCAGATAAGTATCGTGTACTCACACTTCTCGAAGCTTGGGGTTTGCCTGTTCCGCGAACCGTTGTTACAGAAAATGTTGAAGAAGCCTTGAAGGCTTTCCACGAATTAGGTGCGGATGTTGTAGTAAAGCCTATCTTCGGTTCACGCGGCGTAGGTCTAACAAGAGTTTCAGACCCGGAAATTGCTATCAGAATTTTTAGAGCAATAATCTTCTATCATGGAGTGATATACCTTCAAGAGTTTGTTTCCCATGGCGTTTCGGATATCCGCGCTTTTGTCGTTGGAAATCGTGTTGTAGCAGCTATGCGTCGAGTAGCAAATTCTTGGAGGGCTAATGTCAGCCAAGGAGCGTGTCCAATTCCGTTAAAGCTTGATGAAGAGTTAGAAAGAATAGCTGTGAAATCTGCAGAGGCTGTAGGATGCAAAGTTGCAGGGGTGGATATTATAGAGGGGCAGAGCCACCCCTACGTAGTGGAAGTTAACAGCCAACCAGGATGGCAAGGGCTCCAAACAGTTACAAAAACAAACATAGCTCAAGAAATAGTTGACTTTCTCATATCAGAAGTTAAAAAATAGCTGGGCATTACGAAAAGGACATCGGAAAAATATTAGCCTATACAATTTGATTGAAATAATCTGGAAATATGTGTCAAAACAAAAATTTTATGTGGGTTTTTCACCTTTTTTATATTGGAGAATAGAGAGATGAAAAGAGTTATTTCATTAACAATTTTAGTATTTTTAATGCTTTCTTCGCAGATTGCACTTGTCCAAGGATCTTATTATAAATCAGTAAAATACGTTCGGGAAGGAGAAGTACGGAAAAACGCTGGAGAAAAGGCGATTAGTAGGTGGACTCTCCGAAGTGATGAAGGGCTAATGGACGCAGGAATTCCAGTAAGGTTAGATTTACGTAACAAGGAAGCTCTACAACGTTTCGCTTGGTGTGATGGTGATTATGTGAAACTGGTGATTGGGGTTGACGTGCCAAAACTTCAGCTTCAAAAGTTGAGGAAAATTGTTTCTAAGGAAGGTGGTGAAATTGTTGATGTGATTTCTATGGGTGATTATGTTAGGGCTGTTACGGTTAGGGTAACAATAGAAGACGCTTATGTGTTTGCTAATAAAATAAGGACTTTTAAACAGGTGGAATATGTAGAGCCTGACGTGAGGGTAGAGGCGTTCTTTACGCCTGATGATGAGTATTGGTCTATACAATGGGGCCCGCAAAAAATAGAGGCTGACTTTGCTTGGAACACTACTATTGGTTCATCGGATGTTCTGGTAGCAATTATTGACACTGGAATTGATTATACCCATCAGGACTTGGCGGGTAATTATGTTGCGTTGGGATATGACTGGGTAAACAACGATACAGATCCCATGGACGATCATGGGCATGGAACCCACTGCGCGGGAATTGTAGCTGCCATCCTTAACAACAGTGTTGGAATAGCTGGATTAGCCCAAGTTCGCATAATGGCTCAAAAAGTTTTGAATTCGTATGGCTACGGTAGCATTACTTGGGTTGCCCAAGCCATTATCAATTCTACGGATCTTGGTGCAAAAATCATCAGCATGAGCTTAGGCACATATTTTGAGCCCCCCCAGTTCTTTTATGACGCAATCAAATATGCGTATGACAATGGGGTGCTACTGGTTGCAGCCGCAGGTAATTCCGGTGGGGGTTTAATAAGTTGGCCAGCACACTACGAGGAGGTTATCGCTGTTTCCGCTACTGACGCTATAGATAACCTTGCACCGTTCTCCAGTCGTGGAAATGCCATTGAACTTTCAGCTCCGGGGGTAAATATTTACTCTACACTTCCGGGGAATCAATATGGTTATGCAAGTGGCACTTCGATGGCTTGTCCACATGTTTCTGGAGTAGCAGCCTTAATATGGAGTGCATACCCGAATTTTACGAGGGATAAAGTTCGAACCCATTTACAGCTTACAACCGATGACTTAGGTGAACCTGGTCGTGACCCGTATTTTGGATATGGAAGAATAAATGCGAGAAGAGCAGTAGGGGGCATACCTGAGCATGATATTGGAATAACTTCATGGCAATATCCTTCTAGACTCACTCCCGGACAAGTAGGAACATTCAATCTAACAGTTGCCAACAATGGAAAGAACAACGAAACAAATATCTCCGTACAATTCTTCATTAATGAAACTCTTACTGACGCTAAAACGATTGATTTCTTAAAAAATGGAACTTCCACACAGGTAAGCTTCTCATGGAACACCACCATTCCAGCCAAATACAATGTCACATGCTATGTACTTCCAGTTCCTGGAGAAAACTTTACGAAAAACAATGTTGTTTCTTGCGATGTTTTGGTGAGGAATCCGACAACCTTGATTGTTCCTGACGACTATGCAACTATCCAAGATGCATTGGACCATTCTATACGTTTTGATACAATTTTCGTTAGATCTGGATTGTACAATGAAAGCGTAGTTATTAACACGGATTCAATAAGGTTGATAGGGGAAAACAAAAGCACCACCATTATCTCGGCTGAGGGCAATCCTTTAGGCATTTGTATAAATACCAGAAATATAACAGTTAGTGGGTTTACAATCAAAGATGCTTACTTCTGTGGCATACTAGTCTATTATCCAGAAGATATCCCTACTGAGAACTTTATTCACGATAACATCATTACAGAGAATTATATGGTCGGAATCTCCCTGGAAAGAGAGGGAAACATACTAAGAAATAACGTTTTATACAACAATGGGGGCGGTAACATCTACATTCACGGCTCCCAGTCTGTCTACTTCCAGGACATTGACACTTCCAATACGATTGAAGGTAAACCTGTATATTATCTAATAAAGGAAAACAATACTCAAATTCCGCTGGATGCGGGTTACGTTGCACTTGTACATTGTGAAAATATAACAGTAAAAGGCTTAAACTTAACACGTAACAGTCCAGGGCTGTTAATTGCTTACAGCCGAAACATAACAGTGGAAAACTGCACAATTTCCGACAACGGATTCTCAAACGGTATAGAAATGGTAGAAACAGAAAACGTTACTATAAAGTGGAACAAAATATCTTCAAACGGCGACTGCGGCATCTATGCGAAAAAATGCTACTTCCTTAATATAATAAATAACACGATATCAGACAACATGAAGTATGGGATAAGACTGATCGAAGCAGGCGGTAATGAAATAACAGGAAACGTGTTAACCCTAAACAGGGATTACGGCATCTCCCTAGAAAACTCTAAAGTTAACATAATAAAAAACAATACAATTTCAAACACTGGGACTTACGGCAATATTATCGGCTTAAAATTAGACAGGTCAGACAGCAACATCTTAAAAAACAACGTATTTCTGGGTGAAAAACAGCAACATCTAAAAATCTATGGTACTTTGCTATCGCATTACATCCAAGATATAGATACGACGAACACGGTAAACGGAAAACCCATTTATTATCTTGTGAACAAGAATAACATGATATTAGATGGAAAAACCACTAGCTTCGGATACTTAGCATTGGTAAACTCAACTAACATTACGGTACGTAAAGTAGAGGTAAAAGAAAACGGACATGCCTTGCTCATCGCGTTTTCAACCAACATTACAGTCACTAGCTGTCTTTTCTCCAACTACAACTGTTACACTAAACTATATGAAGCCAACTTCATAACTATCACGAGAAGCGAAATAACTAACTTACGCCTCGAAAAGTCTGACCATAATATTTTCGAAAATAACGAAATGAAGGGAGACCCCGCGGTAAATTTACAATGGTCCCACAATAATACTTTTGTGGGAAACACTTTACGTCCACCCGGCACGGGTTGGCCGTCAACAAATTTAGAACTAACCAATTCTAACGAAAATTTCTTCACACTTAACAATTTTCTAGCAATAGAAGTAAATGGATTTCATGTTAAAAGCACAAATTCCACAAATGTTTGGGATGATGGAACAAAGGGAAATTATTGGAGTCAATATCACGGCGTAGATAATGACGGAAACAGCATCGGCGACACTCCCTACATCATAAATGAGAACAATAAAGATAATTATCCTTTAATGGTTCCATACATCCAAGGTGACATAACTGGCTCAACCGGTTATCCAGACGGTATCGTGGACATTTTAGACGTTGCAACAATAGCCTATCTTTTTGGCGTCAACTATCCTGACCCTGCGTACGATTCCAAATGCGACTTGAACCAAGACCAAAAAATCGATGTAATAGACGTTGCAACTGCGGCCATAAACTTCGGAAAAACTGTTCCTCCTCCTTAAAGACAAGGAACCTCCTTCTTTCTAAACATGCCTAAACAGTTATTTACTGAAAAGCATTTTTATTGATGTAGACTTATATGCAAGGGAATTGGATATAAGATAAGAAGTGAGTCATAGAAATGGAGAGAAAGAAAATGTGTGAATCAAAGAAAGAAAGTTATGAATGTTGTGGACAAAAATTTAGCTCAAAGGAAGAGTTAGAAGAACATAAAGAGAAAATGCACAAGAAAAAAGGCTGCTGCCACTAAAACGGTTTAAACTCGTAAAACAACTTCCTCCTTTTTTAGCTGTTTAATTCCTTAATTGTATCAATTATAATAGAACGGATCAGTTAAACACTCACTAACGAAAGTTTCTGTAAGCATTCTGGCTTAACTAAGGAATAAACAATAAAAAAGGGAAGAAAATGTTAGGGATCAGTTTTTCCGTATTCCCTAGCTATGAATGCTACGTCGTATATGTCTATTTTGAGGTCGAAGTCGATGTCGCAGTTGGGGTTGTATTCTGAGCCGGGATAGTAGGTGCCGAAGAGGCGGGCGGTTAAGGCTACATCGGTTATGTCGACTTTTCCGTCAGGGACGAAGTCCCAAGGATTTGGGGTGCCGCCTGTTAGGTCGCCGGGCATAGCGACGATTACATAGCCGTTGGTGAAGTTGTTGTCTGCAGTTTCTGTTTCGTTAATAACTGGCCAAGCATAAGCCCACAAGGTGTAGTTGTCTTTAAGCCAACCCGTAGTGTTCCATTCAAACGTGACAATTGTAGAAGCGCCGCCTGTTAGGGTTATTTGTAGTGTTTCAATTGGAGCCGTGTTAGCATAAACTGTTACGTCAAAGGTTTCCATAACGTTACCTAAGTTTTCAACGGTTACATTTATGGGAAGGATGAAGCCTCGTCCTATAACGATTTTCATTGATTCTACATTGGTAACTGCGATGCTATGGATTTCGGTTTCTAGTATAACTAGTGTGCCGTTTGCCAAAATGTTGTCCGCTGTGTCGATCTCTTTATATAACACTTGAACGGTAGCACCTATTTGATAGGGGCTTGCAGTGGGACTATAGCCTACTGTGTTCCATGTATAGTTTATTTTGATTTCAGTGTTTGCGTTCAATGTTATGTTATCAGTGAAAAGCGGGGTTAATGACCCAAAGGATGGGGTATTGGCGTTCCAATAACCGATGATTATGGTTACGTTTTCAGCTACGTTCCCTTCATTTTTGAATGTACATTCTATGTTTACAAGCTCTCCCGGAGTAACCTCGGTTGGTGCTGTTATTATTTTTTTGACAGCTACGTCATGTTCTGGGAATGGAGGGCCAAAGCAATATACACTGGAGTTGGATGTTCCGATATATACGTGACCCTCTGATATTGCTGGTGAGGAGTAAATTGGGCCGTCAGTTAGGTAGTCCCATATTTTGCTTCCTGTAGTTTCGTTAAGACAGTAGAAGTAGCCGTTCTCGGAGCCGATGTAAACTAGGCCGTCGCTGCTAATTGCGGCAGAAGACCTATCGATTGGGCCTGTCAGGGAGTTCCATAAGGGGGCTCCGGTCAAATCAAGTGCGTAGGTAAGGCCGTCTTTGCAACCGAAGATTATGATGTTATTTGTTTCATCTATTGCAGGAGACGAGGAAACTGGTGCTGGTGTAACGAAGTTCCAGAGAGAGGTTCCGGTGAATTTTTGGAAGGCGTATACTCCTGGTGGGGCGCCTGTTCCTCCCATACATCCAATTATAACTTGATCCATGGATACTGCTGGTGAGGAAATCATATTGCTAAGTCCAAAGGAGTAGTTCCATACTTTTTCTCCTGAAAACTCATTTAGCGCATGAAGGTAAGCAGGTGTTCCACCCTCTGTAGTTGTAGCTACAAATACTAGACCATCGCTAACTGCTGGCGATGATTTTATAGGTGAATCTAGATAACGAGACCAAACAAGTTCTCCTGTTGTCTGATTAAGTACGTATATTCCGCATTGTGCGCCGGTTTCGCTGTATGTGGCGGCAAATACGTAGCCATCCGCTACTGTGATTGGCGCAAAAAATCCTGTGTCTATTGGCGCCTGGAAAAGCCAACGCACAAGCCCAGTGGCTTCATCTATGGCGTAGACCCCTCCACCAGCACCGCCGCCAAATGTAGTAGCCACGTACACTGTGCCATTATAAACTGCAGGAGTTGAGAGAATTGGGTTTTCAGCTGTGAACCTCCAGTTTTCGTCACCTGTACGTGGATCTAGGCCAGAGACGCTTCCATTTGTAGTAGCTACTATGACTTCATACCTGCTAATTACAATAGAGGCATTGATTTGCTTGTTAGGCTTTGACCAGAGTAATTCACTTATCCAGCATCCTTTACTTGGACTTATTCCGTAGTGTCCACTAGCGTATCCTTGTTGAGGCCATGGTTCAACCTCGATTGGACCTGAACAGGTCTTTCCATTATACGGAAATGCCGTTTGATTGTTGTATTGAACTAACGGAATTTGACCGCCTAGTACGCCGAAATTCCTTTGAGGTATTTGAGTTAAACCTTCCTTTCTCGCGTAGTTATAGGTGGTAAGATTTGCAAATGGAAAGATTTCACCTACCTCTGCCCATCCATTTTGATTAGAGTCGGATCTACGGGTAATTGCACCGATTATTCCAAGAGGCCCCGCACGAGTACCATTACTATAGAATGAGTTTTGTGCATCCTGACCAGTAAACCAGCTCCATCGATCACGTGTTCCGGAAGGCCAACTTGCAGGATTGCTAATCCAGCCTTGTGCCAACTGTTGTGCTGTGCATGCTGTAAGTATTACACGCCCTGATCTTCTAAGCATTTGTATTGCACTGCCACTACGGCAACTGTCAAGTATTATCAAAGTGCAATTGTTATTCGCTAAATCTCCATGATTCAGTATCTGGTTTAGTTGATAATCCCATAATTCTTCATAGGATGAAGGATTGGATGGGTCGGATTGATTTGCTGGATGGGAGCCCCTTGCTCCAAGCGCTAAGAAGAAACCCATGCTTCCAACTGGAGGAGTAATAGAAATGCCAGAATGACCTACATAGTAGAAGATTCTTATTGTGAGGCTGTTATTTTCCCAGGGTGATTGGGTGGCTGCTAAGAAGTTTCTTATTTCGCTAACTACGTTAGAGTTTGTTGGTGGTCCTCGGTAATAGGGTAATGTGTTGGCGTTGGGGTCGGCGGATAACAAATGAACATATGCAGTATATTTGAAACCTCGTAAGGGTGTGGTGAGGTTTTTCCAGTTGTCGTAGCTGAGTAGAGTTTGGATAAAATACTGCGCTGATTTCATGGAAAAATCTACACTGCCAAGGGTTTCGAAGTTGTAATCTATGATGCTTGCGTTGGAATAGTATCCTTCTACTGCGAGAAGTCGAAAAGTGACGTTGATTGGTGGTGATGGAGGTTGGAGCTGTGTAACAAACCCGTCTATAGTATTATGGGAAATTGCTGATCCACTGCTATCGATGAGATAAGTGTTGTACAAATGTAGTAAGGAGTTGTCACTTGGGGCGGTACAGTGAAAAGTAACATTGGCTAGTGGACCGCTTCCACTAAATGAGGGTTCTGTGGATGCTCTGGATAAGAAATGGACGGCTCCAGCACTTTCATCTATTTCCGGCGGCAAAGCAAAGAACCAGCTATCGAAAGGGGGGTACAGAAAAGCTTCTATTGCGTCCATAACAGCTGTGTCATAGCTTAACGAGATTTGGAAGCCGTATAAATCCACTACATCATTTATAGTTATATTTATAGTAAAGGTCGTACAAACAGGCACCACGTTGTCGCTTGGTGATATTTGTATGCTGGTTGCTTGACCTGAACCTATTCCAATAACTGTTGCCAATGCAGTTACAAGTAAAAAAATAGTTATCATTGTAGAAAACATTTTTTTATTCAAAGTTACATTTCTCCTCGTTTTTATCAAATGGTTTGATTTGAAAAATAAAATTTTCGAAACAATTTTCTATAAATATGTCGCATATATGTAAATTAAGAATGCCAAACAACACTTCTTTTCAACACATTTGGCGTTTAAGATGCCATAGGAAGTGCAAATCTAACAGCCCCCCACAATCAAAAATAAGCTTCAAATTCTTTCATTTCTACTTTCTCATACGCATTACATAATAAGGAGGAAAAATTCCACCCTCTTCTTTGTACTTCTTCCAGATTTTCTTAATCAATTTCCAGAACGCTATTTTAAGGTCTTCATCATCTATTTTGTTAACCATTTCTTGCATTTCTTCTTTCCACTCGCTCATAACCTCCTCTGATAGCGATTCCCCTTCAAACTTCTGTACCTCTATATCTTTGAAACCAACCAGCTTCGCGGCAAACTCTAATTCTTCAGGGTAGATCTCAGTATAGTGTTCGCCATCTACAAGCTCGGCTATGGATTTGTAAGTTTGCCACCGCTTAACCTGCACTTCTTCTTCAGGCTTCAATGCTTTAGGTAGAGGATATTCATCATCGATTATTAGCCAACCTCCTTTCTTGAGAGTTCGGTAGAATTCAGACAGCGCCTTAATAGCCCTAAGCGGCCTATTATTGACGGCGCAGATGGTTGCATGACATACAATTAGATCAATAGATTCGCTTTCGATTTGCGGCATACAAGTAAGGTCAGCCTCTATAAACTCAACCAGCTCTGCAAGTTTACCTAGTTTTCTTTTAGCTTCTGGAAAAGTTTCTGGATTGCTGTCAATGCTAATGATTTTTCCACCATCAGCCTCCTTCAGTTTTTTAGCTAGCCAGAAAGTCGTGTTAGCCGCACCGGTGCCAGCATCCATAATGAGCAGTCCGCGGAGATTTATTCCCTTGAGCATAAAATCGCGAGAGCTCATAGCTTATTCTTCCAACTTATCGCTTATTGGTCATGGAACTCGCTTATTAAACTTCTTCAATAGTTAGAAAAGCGTACTTCGCGCGCTATTTTGATTTCTCTAATAAAACGATGTAATTCTCCTGTTTTCATTTTATAGTGGATTATTATAAGACTTAGAATCAAAGCGACAAGAAGTAATATGGGACCCAGTAAGGCGTTAGGGTTAAAATGTAAAACTATTGTGAGTTGGATTAAGATTAAAAGAATTTCCCAAAATATGGGTGTACCAAAGAGCAGAATACGCCCTCTTGGTCTGGATTTAAGGTAACTTGTGTATTCTATCTTAAGACCTAACTCGCCGGGAGAATAACGATAAAAACCTTCGAATTTAATTCCAGCGATTAAACCGCCCAAGTATCGTCCTAGAGGATATCCAAAGTAAACTATTGTCATACCTGAAATGAAAAGTAAAGCAGTCATATACGAAGAATCTAAGGATAGACACAGATTAAGGTAAATAAACACAGCGAAGGAAATTAAGCACCCGACGAAAAACAGTAAAAGTCCTTTTTTGACATTTAGTACAACCTTTTTCTTAAACAGACGATTTCGAATGAAAGCAGCCTTTTTTACAATTTCATCGTCTACCTTTGAGGGATCTAAACGCTTTATTTTCCCAACAAGTTTCCAGAATGCTTTTCTTAATTGCTCAGTGTCACCCTCCTGCTGTAAACGTTTTTCTATCTCTAACAGCTCGTCCAAAATTCTTGAAGCTACAATGACTCTTTTAATCACCCTTTTCCTCCTAACGCTGATCAGCTTCTATTTCCAGAATATTATTTAGACTTTTACGGTTAAAGGTGTAATAAATAGCAAAATTAGAGATAAACACGAATAGGTTTACAAAGATTGTATACAACTCCTCAGGAGTTAGCCTCATCATGATGGATCGCGAACAAATAAGACTTCTAGAGTTCCTTCGTCTTTTACCTAAGATTGAGTTACATCGACATCTTGTTGGATCGGTTAGAATAGAAACTCTTTTTGATATTGCATCTAAATATGATATCCCTTTACCCACCAATGATTTAGAAAAACTGAAGAATCTGATAGAGGTCAGAACACCCGTTTCTGATTTTCGTCAATTTCTAAAACCGCTAAAAATCCTTGGGCTTTGTTTTTATGACAAGAAAACAATTGCCAGAATTGCATATGAGACCGTAGAGGATGCTGCAAAAGATAACGTCAGATACCTTGAGCTTACAATTGGACCCGCATTTGAAGCATCTTCTCATCACCTTTCGCTTGAGGAAGTCTTCGAAGGAATTATTAGTGGAGTGGAAAACGCTGAGGAAAAGTATGACATTAAAGTGAACTTGCTGGCTGGCCCGACATTTAAATGGAAAGAGCGAAAAACTCACTCACCACTACAAGTTTTAGAGGCATCCTTACAGTTTAAAGAAAAAGTGGTAGGCTTTGGCCTTTCGGCAGAAACAAAGGAAGGTATTCCATTCTCTAAATGGGACGCGAAATTAAAAAGGGAATATGCCAAGCTGGCAGAAGAAGCTAAGAAGGCGGGCTTCGCCTTAACGGTACATGCTGGTGAAATAGGCGACGCCCAAAGCGTTATGGATGCAATTGAACATCTGAAAGACGATAGGATCGGACATGGAATAAAGTACATAAGAAAGTCAAATACCTTAAAACATTTAATCAAAAAGAAGGTACCACTTGAGATCTGCATATCCAGCAATATCAAAAGTGGAGTCGTAAAAAGCCTCAAAGAGCATCCCGTTAAAAAAATTATACAATCAAGGAGTAATAGTGACCATTAATACCGATGATCCAACGCTATGCAACACTGCACTAACTAAAGAATACAGCATTCTCGTTAAGAACTTCAATTTATCATATTTTGACCTTAAAAAACTAATTTTCAATGCATTATCATCTGCTTTCTTGGATGAAAAAGAAAACACTCACCTAAGAAAAGTGTTTGAAAACACTTTTATCGAACTCGAACCTCCTTGAACTCTAGACCTACAATTCGCTTAATCACAGCCAAAATAAGATTCACGATATCTCTGCTTAATTTATGTAAAAAAGGATCTTAATGAACTGAACTGATTTTACAAAAATCTCAAAAGAAAGTTAGTGGACGGGGCGGGATTTGAACCCGCGACCTCGGCGATGCCAACGCCGCGATCATTCCAGGCTGATCTACCCGCCCAAATGAATAGCCAATATACATGACTTTTAAACGTTTTGTTAACCTTTTCGTAACACTATTATCTTTTAACGCCCTCATAAGTTTGGCTAAGCATTGGCAGGATTTGAAATTTATGAAGGTACTGCTGGTTGAGCCGCCTAAAGAAGTTTGGTTTGTTATGGGCGAATATTTGCCTCCTCCTTTCGGACTTTTGGAACTTGCAGCTTACTTGGAAAAACATGTTGAAAGTGTGGAAATATGCATTTTGGACTGTCAGGCGGAAAGACTGGATTGGCATGGGCTTGAAAGACGTATTGAAGCGTTTGATCCAGAGGTTGTTGCATCCAGCGGCTTCGCCACTTGTAACGTTTATGTAGCGGTACGAACGCTGGAAATAGCTAAAAAAGTAAATCCTGAAATTCTAACGGTTGCTGGCGGGCAGCATTTTACCGCTTTAGCTGAAGATAGTTTACAGGCCTACCCAGAAATTGATGTGATTGTTCGAGGAGAAGGCGAAGAAACTTTTGCCGAAGTAATAAAAGCATTCGGGAAGAAAGCCTCTTTCTCGGAAATAAAGGGAATCTCCTTTAGAAATAAAGGAAAAATTTATCATAATCCTGACCGTCCGTTCATCAAAGATTTAGATAGTCTTCCTTTTCCAGCTTATCATTTAGTGGAGCATGCAACACGTAAATACCATTTCCGCATGATGGCGGGAACTAAGAAATACGCCATAATCGAGGGTTCACGAGGCTGCCCCCACCAATGCGTTTTCTGCAGCCAATGGGCACATTGGAGAGGAGAATGGAGAAGGAAAACAGCTAAAAGAATTGCTGATGAGATAGAGTTTCTCTTCAACAATTATGGAATGGAATTTTTTTGGCTTACTGACGACAATTTCGGCTTGGGAAACCATGCTGAAAAACTTTGCGACGAAATAATAAGGCGAGGGCTAAGCGAGCATATTATGTGGTTTGTTCAAGCCCGATGCGACGATGTAGTTAAAAGTAGCAAAATCTTGCCTAAGCTTCGAAAAGCTGGTAACTACTGGATACTTTTAGGTGTGGAATCGCCAAACGAACAAGCATTGAAATCCTTTAACAAAGGAATAACAATGGAAGACTCTAGGAAAGCAGTAAAGCTTCTTAAACAAAACGACATATTTGCACAAACAACTCTAATAATAGGCGAACGCAACGACTCCTCCAAGTCAATAGCCAAGCTAAGGGAGTTTGTTAACGGTTTAGATCCGGACTTAGCGATATTTATGATATTAACTCCTTTCCCGGGAACCAAGCTTTACGCGGAAGCATTGGAAAAGGGGTGGATTGAAGATTTTAATTGGGCGCACTATGATATGGTTCACGCTGTAATGCCCACTAAGTATCTTTCCCGACAACAGCTGCAAGAGGAACTTTTCCGATGTTATCGAAGCTTTTACGGTTCTATTCCAAGAAGACTGAAAGGATTGTTTTCAAGGAACAAGCTTAAGAGGAAAACTTACCGATATCTAGCGAGCAGAGCAGTGTTACAAGAGCTACGA
Source organism: Candidatus Bathyarchaeota archaeon UBA233 (assembly GCA_002507245.1). GTDB lineage: Archaea > Thermoproteota > Bathyarchaeia > Bathyarchaeales > UBA233 > UBA233. The sequence continues at coordinate 778 of DAZI01000055.1, read as the reverse complement.
AAAGCCGTGTTCTGGAGAAGAGAGCTGAAATGAAAGAGAAAGGGCAGAGAATGTTGTTTTATACTCTGCTCTTAATCTTAACCTCTATTGCTGGCTTACTTCTAACCGCAACTTTTACATTCTTTCCACATTCCTTTCAAAAAGGATTCAGTTTAAGAAAACCATTAACGGGTGTTTTGTTTGCATTTATATGCGTTGTAGGAATTGTTGCTGTCTTCTTTCCATCCCAATGTTCAGGAAAATTATACTTCAGAAAGACTAAGGAACATCTGCATGCCCATAGCTATGCAGAAGAGAAGGAAAGCTTTCGAAAAACTTCACGTTTTTTCGGGTTAAAACTTACGCATGGACACCATCCCCTGTGCAAAGGATTCGCTCATCACGAATTTAGTATAAACGGAAAGTCTTTCTGCGTGGCTTGCACTGGACTACTCGTTGGAGCGTCAATCGCGCTTCCAGCAGCAGTTCTATACTTCTTTTCCGAATGGAACATAGAAAGCTGTACTTTGCTATTCTTAGTTTTAGGAACTCTTGGCATAGCTACTGCACTAGTTCAGTACGCGTTTTTTGAGCCTAAAAATAGGGGTCTACGTTTCGTTCTAAACACATTCTTCGTGTTAGCAGCTTTCTTTTTATTAGCAGTTATCGAAACTACAGCAAAAAGCATCCTTCTTAACCTTTTTGTTGTTAGCTTAACTGTATTCTGGCTGTTCACTCGAATAACCCTGTCAAAATTTGCGCATATCAGAATATGCATAGATTGCAGTGTTAAATGTAT
>DAZI01000051.1 GCA_002507245.1 Candidatus Bathyarchaeota archaeon UBA233 | reverse complement strand
ATGGATGGCCGTGCACATTTCCTAGGTATGGAAAAAGTATTCCTGCTTTTCGTGCCATTCTGTAAGCTTTTTCTAGTTTCTCTACAAGCGTTGATGGTTTGTGAAATTTGTATGCCGGAAAATACCTTGTAAAATGTATAGGCGTGTCAGCTCCAGCTTCCTTTAAATGTCTCTCAATAACTTGTTCTAGACAAGCTTCATCATCATTCACGCCTGTGACTAGGAGGATTACAACTTCCACATGCAAATTCATTTTTCTGGCTTCTCGTATGTTCCGCCACACAAATTCAACATTTATCCCTCCACAATGTTGTTTATATGTAGCTGCGTCACCTTTCAAGTCAATTTTGATTCCATCCATTCCAGCTTTTCTTAAAAGTTTCAAGGCTTCTAAGGTCATGTAGCCGTTAGAAACGTAACAACAATACAGGCCTCTAGCGCTTGCTAATTTAAACAAATCAACAGTCCATTCAGTAAGGAGTGTTGGCTCTTGGAAGCTTGCGCAGACGCCGGAATTACCCTTATGAAGTGCAGTTTTCAAAACTTGTTCCGGTGAAATGTACCTTACTTTCGCTGGGTTGGGCGACTTTTTTGATAAGGGAAAGTTTTGGCACCATGCGCAATCGAAGTTGCATGACCATGTAGAAAAAGTTAACGCGGTACTTCCAGGCCAGTAATGAAAGAAAGGTTTTATTTCAATTGGCCGACTCTCAACGGCGCTTAAATCACCATAAACAAGTGTGTAAAGCTTTCCCTCTATGTTTATTCTTGTTTTACAAAAACCTTTTTCACCCGGTGCGATAACGCATTTTCTTTCACATAAGTTGCATCTCACTTTATCCTTCGCAAGTTTTTCATATAATAATGCTTTGTGAACAGTCGGATAACTAACCAGTGAATGCATTTCTGTTAGCTCCATCTGAAAAGATGAAACTAGTTTTTGAGTTTTTAGCTTTTGGAATGATTAGTAAAATGGGGCTTGGGTAAACCAAAATTTGTATTCCCCCAAATTTATTAATGATGTGGAAAACCTATCTTTAACTATGACGAATCAAAAGCAGGCTTATATTCTTGCTGCTATTACGGTGTTATTATGGTCAACAGTAGCCTCAGTCTTTAAATTTTCATTAAAATATTTAGATTCTCTCCAGTTACTGTTTTACGCTTCAATTACTTCTGTTCTACTTCTTTTTATTGTCATAGTAGTTCAGAATAAAGTAGTTTTATTTTGGCGGTATTCAAAAAGGGATTATTTACGTTCTTTTATGCTTGGCTTTTTAAATCCCTTTTTGTATTATGTTGTTTTGTTTAAGGCATACTCAATTCTTCCTGCTCAAGAAGCCTTGTCTTTGAATTATACTTGGCCGATAATGCTTGTCTTGTTGTCAATTCCGTTGCTTAAGCAGAGAATAGGGTTCAAGAGTATTCTGGCGCTTATTGTTAGTTTTGTTGGGGTAGTTATAATCGGCACTAGGGGTGACTTAGCTAGATTGCAATTTTCAAATCCTTTTGGTGTGTTTTTAGCTGTTGGATCTTCTGTAATTTGGGCTTTGTTCTGGATTTACAACATGAAAGATGAAAGGAACGAAGTGGTGAAATTGTTCCTAAACTTTATGTTCGGTCTTATCTTCATTTCAGCTGTCACTTTCTTGTTTTCAGGAACAGGAGCAGTCACTCCCCCAATTAATGGGGTTCTAGGCGCAATTTATGTCGGTTTATTCGAGATGGGAATCACCTTTATAGTTTGGCTTAAAGCTTTGAGGCTTTCAAAAACGACAGCAAAAGTCAGCAACTTGATATTTTTAGCACCATTCATGTCCCTAATGTTCATCCACTTCCTAATTAAAGAGGAAATATCGTTTTTAACAATAACCGGCCTTACTCTCATTGTAACTGGCATAATGATCCAGCAACGTTAGATCTCGAATAATGTGCCCTTTAGAACCCATTAATCACGGTCGCAATCCTTTTTAAGCATTCGATGGCGCATTCATACGTGGGAAACCCTCTTAACCCACATTCTGGTCCAGCATAGGGTATTCTTTCGACACCAAAAAGGTTCACAATTTTCTGTAAACGTTTCTCCATAACCTCTACTTCTTCTAAAAACGTTTCTGGGTTAATTGTTCCATTAGTTATTTGTTTCCATGTTTCTCCGATTTCTTGTGGCGAAACATTCCTGTTATGTGTGGCTTCAAGCTTCTTCCTTATCAAGGCATCAAACTCTGTTATGCAGATACTGGCTTTTAGGAATTTATCCCTATTTTCAAGTTTATGTTTGACTGTTTTGGCTTGGTAAATTGGATCATTTACTGGAAAATCTATTACTTTGAGTTTTTCTATATCCCAGAAAAGCTCATCTGAACTGCTGTGTAAGTGTAGGTATGTTTCAACGTTTTTGGTTGCTGCTCTATGGAACATGTTTTCCCAAGCCTTTAAGAGGGCTTCTCTTCCCTCAGAACCCGGGTCAAGCAATGGGTCATCCACTATGCCAAAAACGGGTTCATCAACTGAAACCATCGCTACAGCGCAGTTCTTGTACTGAAAAAGGTTTTGTTCTATTATTTCTGCTAAGACATTGCCTAGTCGAGTTAATGTCTGAGCGTTCTTATAGGCAAACAAGCGCGACAACGTGTAAGGCCCGCTGATGCAAAACCTTATTTTAACAGGTTTTCCAATTTTCTCGGCTATTTGCTTAGCATTTGTTCTTAGAGCCTCCATTTCGGGTATTCTGCCTTCCCCATCTTTGATGCATAAAACGTCGGTTTCTATATAGCCACCTTCAATTTTCTCTAATCCTTTTATTAGCTGAAGAAACATTTGGCTCATATCTCTAAACTGTGGAAAATTTGGAACATCTATTCCAGCATTTAATTTATCCAGAAAGCCTTTAACTATTCTTTGTTGCAGTTCTCTGTTTAAGTCATGCACATGTGTTTTCTGGAAATCTTTGAATGCAGCATTTAATTTTTCTTGATCATTCTCAAACGGTAGGCTTCCCACATCGGTTGAAAGAATCATTCTTTTGTCTCTTTCAGTGTTGTTTTGAAGTGTTCCCACCCCTTAAACTCGATTGGAATCAAACCTTCTTTAGTTTTTAACTTTACACTGTTTTCTTTTATGGCTTTTCCTATAGGAATAATTTTTCCTCCCGCATTTTTTATAGCACTTAATGCTTTATCCCAAAACTGCGGCTTGATGGTTAGAACAAGTTCGTATTCTTCTCCACCATATAGGCATAATTCCGCTGGGTTCAATCCGTGGGTTTCAGCGAATTTCAAGGCTTCGGGGGCTAGTGGAAGTTTTTCTACAAGGAAACCCACATGACTCGCTTTGGATAGTTCATGGAGACTCCATGCAAGTCCATCGCTTGAGTCAATGGACGCCGTTACAGCTTGTGAGGATGCTAACGCTAATCCTTCATTCAGCCTAGCCTTAGGCATGAGAACGGATTCCAAGAGAGTTTCTCTGAGTTCCTGTGGGGCATGAATGTTTTCGAGTAAAATTTTTAGTCCAGCTGCTGTTTTTCCAAAGTTTCCTGTTACGGCAAGAATGTCGCCTGGTTTCGCGCCTTTTCGTTTCATGAGCATTTTTGGATGGCATATGCCCAACACAGCACAGCTTATGATGAAGTCAGAAGCTTCGTTGGTATCTCCGCCTAAAATAAAAGTGTCGTATTCACGGGCTCCACTGTTGAGTCCTTTCGCTATCTGCCTTATGTCTTTCTCGGTGAATTTTCTTGGGATCCCTAAAGCTACCAGCAAAGCCATGGGTTTAGCTCCTTTTGCTGCTAGGTCGCTGATATTCATGACAACGGCTTTACGGGCAGCTTGCCACAAAGTCATTCCTGGAGGAACATCTGTTTTGTCGACAAGCATGTCAGTTTTCAACACGATTAGTACATCCTTTGCAAATCGGATAGCGGATACATCGTCGCCAAAGCCTAAAGGCAATCGAGGCATAACTTCCAAATGTTCCTGGATTATTCTAATTACCTCTCTTTCTCCTAAAGATTTCAAGCTTCGCAATTGTATGCACCTGTAAGAGCTTCAAATTAGTATATGCTGAGGAAACGGTTAAATTTTGGTTTACATTTTTCCCTAGAGGTTTCCACTCATGCTGAAAATCCGAAACTTTGTAATGGGTGAAGATGAAGCAATATGGGCTCATATTGCTAGTGTTGCATTCAAAGACTATGAGGATTTTAGAAGCATTTCGGTCGAAGAAATGGAGAAAATGGAGAAGTCTCCAACTTTCGACCCTTCGGGAATGTTCATCGCCGAGTTAGATGGAAAGCCTGTTGGTATAATAAACGCTTACGTGGATAAATTTCGAGAAGAAAAGAAAGGCTTCATAAGCTGGCTTGGTGTGCTTCCCGCATATCGGAGACGTGGCATTGGCAAGACTTTAGCTATAAAAGCGCTTGAGAGCCTTAAAGAGCGAGGAATGGAAACTGCTGAGGCTGCATTAGAGTCGCATATAAAAGTGCCTATTCACCTATTCGAAGGCTTAGGCTTTAAGATTGTTCGTTCCTCAAGTTTTATGAAAATGGACTTAGCGAAAATTCCATTTAACATTGGTGAAAATAAGGAAGTGAACATTCAAAAGCTACAAATAGAACAGGATAACGAAATAGTTTTGCTAAACAATCTTCACAACGAGTGCTTTAAAGAACACTTCAATTTTAGACCATCAAAACTTGAGGAAGCACGCCATTGGGTCTTAGAAAATCCATGGCTCAAACAGTTATCATGGTTCACCGCCCAACTTAAAGAAACATCCGTAGGCTACATTGGCGTTGGAATAGACGAAAAATACAACGTGGAGAAGAAAACGCGAAGCGGATGGATACTCGAAATCGGCGTTCTTAAACCCTTCCGCAGAAAAGGAATAGGTATGGCACTAATGCTTCAGGGACTGAAAGAACTTAAAAAACTAGGCATGGAAAATGCCTTGCTGTATGTAGACGACGAAAATCCCACAAAAGCAATTAAATTATACGAAAAAGTAGGATTTAAAACAATCAAAAAGACGCTAATATATCAAAAAAGGCTGTAACTGCGAATATCGAATCTAGCCTACAAACTTTAGAACAAAGGCAAGACGCGCCCCGGTAGCTAAGCTCGGTTATAGCAGCGGCCTCGTAAGCCGCAGGTCGCGGGTTCAAATCCCGCCCGGGGCTCCAAAGATTAATATCATTTTTCTATTCTAAGCATTTTTAAATCAAATCCAACTAGATTTAATGTTCTTTGTTTTTGGCTACGCATGCTATATTGGTTGTTTGAAGGTTAATTTTTTGTAGGGTGTAAGGTGTTTGAGCCTGCCAGTTTATTTTGAAAAAGCCTAGGGGCTTAAGGCCTGTTTCTCTTAAGAGGTGAGCTATTTCAAGTGGCGTGAATGTCCTTATCTCATGTTCTTCTTGGAAAGAGTCAATGAGTTTGTCGTTCTTTATGATTTTACATTTTATTTTTAAATTTACCACATTGTTTTCTGGATTAAAGGAACTATCAATAATTCTTATAGCATAGGTGTCATCTTTTTCNNCAAATCCCGCCCGGGGCTCCAAGGCTTTTAAGAATCAGGAAACAAGGATAAGAAGCACGTTTGAGTAAAGCAGACCATAGATTTAACTTCACTTCTGTAGTTTCATTTTGAAGTATTACATTTTAATCCTTTTTATTCTCTTTAGAAGGAGATTAAGGAATCTATCGAGCCTTTCTTTTACTGCTTTTTCCTCTATTAGGTCGCCTTTTAGGGAGACACGCCCATATTCTCTAGCCTGTAACAGTATTGCTTCTGGCGGTGGAGCATTGTAAAAGTCGGAAAGAATTTCATGAAGGGTTATGTCTGCAGCCGCTGTAAGATTTCCTATAACTATGAAGCCCCAGATTTTTCTTAGATAAACTCTCTGAAAGTCTTCGAATTTCTTAAAGATATCAGTCTTGCCGGGGATATGGGCAACTCTTTCGTTCCAAGCTCTGTAAAGGGCTGGGACATGACCGCCATAACAGGGAATCGCAAAAAGAAATAGGTCCATGTTTTCAAGCATTTCGTAAATTTTTGGCACATCGTCCTGTATGGGGCACTCTTCTTTCTGGTTTCTAATTACCTCGGCGTAGCACTCATAATTGCAATGACTGCAAGGAGTTATATTATACTCATAAAAATTCACAAGCAAAGTGTCAAAACCTATTTTGTTCAGTTTATCAAGGCAGTATTTCACACAATGTAGACAGTTGCCCTCTTTCCGTGCACTTACAACGATTCCCGCGACCTTCAAGATTTTGCCCTAAAATTAATTGATTTTAGAAAATCATATAACTTTTCGTTATTCACTTTACACTTTAAAGAAAATAGCGTTCAATAACGATAAAAATGCTGTTTATTGGTGAAAATATGAGAAACTTTTGAGAATCAAATACCGTTATCTAACACTATCACTTAAGATTTTCCTGAGAAACCGAAAAAATAAATCGATATTTAAACCTATTCCGGGGCTCCAAAGAATTTCTTAAGATTTTGAGGATAAATCGTTGGTTATAAATAAGAATTAAAACTTACAGAATTTTATAGGAAACATTTGGCGTTTTTGGAAAGTTGGTTAGTGAGGGATAACAGTGAGGCGTGTACATACTACATTGAGCTTTGAAGAATATTTTTGGAAGGGTATAGATCTTGACGGTAAGGTTGTGTTAGACGCTGGAACAGGGTTT
>DAZI01000058.1 GCA_002507245.1 Candidatus Bathyarchaeota archaeon UBA233 | reverse complement strand
TGCAAAATATGTGCCAACCAATGCAAACTAGGTGATGGCGAAAAAGGTTATTGCGGTCTTGTAGTCAACTGTAAAGGTAAATTATTGCGCTATGCAGGTTTTCCAGACAAAGGATTGCTAGAATATTATTACGACCCTTTGCCCACTAACTGTGTTGCATGGTGGTTCTGCGCTGGATGTACTGGACGTGGTTATCCAAAATACGCTTATTCATCAACTGTTGAAGCCGGGTACAAAAACTTAGCAGTATTTTACGGTGCCTGCTCCTATGATTGTCAGTTCTGCCAAAACTGGCATTTTCGAAACCTCACACAGAGATTAACCTCACTAATAAGCGCTGAAGAACTCGCTGAAAAAGTGTCCGAGAAAGTTTCATGTATATGCTACTTTGGCGGAGATCCGTCACCACAAATCGTCCACGCGCTGAAAACAAGCCAGATAGCCTTACAAAAGGCTCAACAGGAAGACAGAATTTTACGGATTTGCTGGGAAACTAACGGTCACTTGAATCCTAAAATGGCTTTAAGGGCAGCAGAACTTTCGCTTGAAAGCGGCGGAACAATGAAGTTTGACCTTAAAACATGGAACCCGAACCTAAACCTAGCTTTATGCGGGGTAAGCAACAAACCCGCCTTAGAGAATTTCAAGCAGATAGGCGAAAAATACTACCAAGAACGGTTAGAGCCACCCTTGTTAGCCGCTAGTACTCTTCTAGTTCCAGGATACATCGATGCTGAGGAAGTGGAGAAAATCGCCCAGTTCATAGCTGAAATTGATCCCGCGATTCCATACACCCTGCTGGCATTCTATCCTCAGTACCAAATGAACGACCTACCAACCACAAACCGAAAAACAGCTGAAAAATGTTATAGGAAAGCTCGAAAACATCTAAAAAACGTAAAGATGGGCAACATACACTTGTTTTCCTAGTTCGATAATTTATTCAACACGTATATACTCGTTATTAGTTACTCCAGAGCCTATTATCACTTGGTAGAAAACTTCGCCATTTTCTAAATTTTTAACACGTTCAAGCGTGCCAAAAACGTGTATTCTTTGTCCCTTTTTAACTATATTTCGATAATGTCCAACCATGGAAACAATCGTTTTTGGAATTTGTTCGTTTTCAAGCTTTGATTCCTCATCCAGCGGCGTGTAATTATCTATTTGGTAAATTGCTGGTCGAAACATACCTTCTGAGTCATCTATAACCTGGCATCGAAATTTGATGGATTTTATGGGTTTGTAAGAATATTTCCCATAGTGAACGTTTATTTCCTCAGGTTTACGAACACCATTGTACATGAAAACCTTATTTTTATATTTCCCTCGGAAGCGACGTTGGAAATCTATTTTCCGACTTATTATGTAACGTATTTTGCCTTCCTTCACAAGTTCCTCTACAGCTGTTTCTACTCGCCTAAAGTTTTTAGCTCCATAAACAGCTAAATCTACATCCGACTCTAGGGAGTGCATGTTTAAGGCTAAGGAACCTCTAAGCCCAAAATCCTCGAGGGGAACATTTGCAGATTCTGAAAGAAGCATTACCAGTTCTGTAGCTAAGTGCTCCAATGCATCTTTATCCTTTTTTGTCAAAAGTTTTTCCATACATTTCTTTGCAGGAAAGGTCTTCTTAATAGCATTTTTGGGAACACTTATGATTTCTTTCTGCCGATATGGGCAGAAATAGATGTATTCTGAGAAGTTATTTCTAAAAGCATTTAACAATACTTGGTAATTCTTTGCTGTGTAAAGTTTTTCAGCACGGAAAAGAACGACACATTCTTCTTTAAGGTTCCATGTTCGCTTCAAAAAATTAATCGAAAAAAACTTTTTTAGTTCTGCTGGAATATACTTCAAAAAACAGAAAAATCTGTCTTTTGGATGTTCATATCCAATAACTGTGAATATGAAGTTTTCCTTTGTGATTAAAGCATCACCATCAACCAACCTATTTATCTCTGACATTGTTAAACCTTAAAGGTCTCACTGTACGATTAGAGAATTTCCTTCAAGTAAACTTTGTATGGGCCAAGTTTCCCACCGTAGTTTCCAGCCGAAATCTTAACTATCCCTGGAACTTTCACAGCGGCTTTTATTCCTACACTCATTGCTTTCTTTACAGAATCCAAGTCTAGCCCATTTATCACTATCTCGTAGACACAGTTCACTCCTTCCGGAACAGCAGAATCGTCAACAAGCTTTCTTATTTTCGGACAAAACGGATGATTAGTAGAAGCCTTTAATTTGTATTTAAGAGAGCCAGATTTAGAACCCGCCCGACAAATTCCGCCTGGAAATGGCATCACTACATTCTTAACGTTTTGGTTTATAGCAGAAACTGCTTCTTCAGCTGCCTTCAGTCCAGCCTCTAGGCTTTCAGCCATTATAAGAAAGTTTCCACCAGCAACTGCTTTCACAGCCCCAAAACTGTCTTCAACTATAAAATCACCTTCCATCACCGGGATCTTCCAACATTTTCTACCATTAACCACTGTTTTCCTTTGGAACCCATCGCCGAAAAGCCGAATACTTCTTCCAACCTTCAGTTTTCTCTTGGCGTTAATCAAACCGTCAAAAGCAGATGTTGTAGGGCATGTCATTACACACTGTCCTATCCGCATTATTAATTGTGCCTTCAAGTCCAAACGATTTCGTTGATAAACATGAATTAGTACACCAGGACGTTTGTCAGGGGTTTCTTCGGGCATGATGAGTCTTTCAATCCCAGCTTCAGCTGGAGACATAATTATGGATGTTGCTAACCCCGTAGCGGTTCTAGCCGCAATTAACGCCCATTTTTCCTCTTTAGCCGTGATTAATACTCGACTCATCCACATTGAGAACAATTCGGCGAAGGTATCATCAATCTCAACCATATTAAGTTGAAAGGACATGCAACTCCTTCCTATTTCACTGTAGGTTATGTTAACTTCTTTTTTGCATATTTAAACAACTCTCTCCTTTTAACCTTTGCATACCATTTCTAAAGACTTCATGTAGCTCTCGTAAGTTAAGCCGAGGTGTTCTGAAATCTTTATAAATGTTAGTTTTCTTATACGAGTCTAAAATTGACCATATGGTGGCTCCTTTGGAAAGAGTGAAAGTAGGCGTTGTTAAGTGTGGAAATATAGGTACAGCTCCCTTACTTGAACTTCTTCTAGATGAATTGGCAGATAGAGAAGATATTCAAGTGCAAGGAATAACCACGGGTGCGAAAATGATTTCTGAGGGAGTCGAAGATGCTTTAACAAAAATTTTCGAATTTAATCCTAACTTTCTGATATTTATATCTCCTAACCCGGCTGTTCAAGGCCCGAAAAGGGCACGGGAAATACTTTCTGAGAAAAATCTTCCCACTGTTTTTATATCGGATGCTCCTGGAAAACGCCTTAAAGAGGAATTCGAAAAGCAAGGTTTTGGGTACATAATTATTACCGGTGACCCATTAATTGGCGCTCGAAGGGAATTTTTAGATCCAACTGAAATGGCTATTTTCAATGCCAACATTATCAAAGTGCTTGCTATTACCGGTGTTTACAAGTTGGTGTTCCAAGAGATCGATAAGGTTATTCATCAATATAGGAAAGGATTAACTCCTAAATTACCTGCTTTAGTTATAGACACAAACAAGATTAGGGATCATTCTGACTTCAAAAATCCCTATGCTAAAGCAAAGGCTATGGCGGCTTACGAGTTAACTAAACGTATAGCTGAAATTAATGTGCGCGCTTGTTTTATAGAGAAAGAAAAAGAAAAGTACATTCCCCTAGTCGCTTGCGCCCATGAAATTGCTCAAGTTGCTGCTCGACTAGCTGAAGAGGCAAGAGAAATTGAAAAATTCAACGACAGTTTGGTGAGGCGGCCTCACGCTAAGGATGGTACGCCTAAAGTTAAGGAAAAGTTGTTGCTCCCGCCAATTTTAGATGAAGATGCTTATCGAAGATGGCTTGAAACATTATAGTAACCCATGTTTTGTTATGTATATACGTTATTAGTTTGTATATATAACATAACGAATAAGTATATATGTTGTCTTCTCCTCTCATCTTACTTCTCAAAGGTGAAAGACAAATGAAATCCCTTGAAATAGTCCCATTGGAAGGAAAGACATTAAAAGTCATAATTGTGGAAAAAGAATACAGTGAGCCATTCTGGCTTATCGAACCCCCAACAAAGGATTCCTCTAAAAACGTATTTTCCGAGCCCTCCATTGCTTTCCGTAGCTTTCTTGAACGATTAATTGACGAAGTTAACCCAGACTTCGCAACCGATGAGTTAGGAAATCGTTCCTCTAAGGAATTCGATCAAAACAATGTCCTAACCCAGCTGTTTCAAGACAAGAAAGTTCCATTTTACTGGGTGGATATCAATGAAGAGGCTAGGAGCTACATTGTTTCAAGCCTAGACGAAAAGAAGCAATTAAGAGATAGTATAGCTAAGGCATTAAAAGAACTTCCGTCAGATGCAGATAGCATTAAACGTGAATACTTAATCGCCTATGGTCAAGGCATACAACAAGAAATCGATGAAATAGAACGTGAAACAAAGTTTTCAGTTCGAGAAAGCTGGATTGCTATGGAAATTCTTGAAAAAGCCAGAAAATTTGACGAAGAGCGGATAACATGCTTGCACCTATCAAGCCCTGAGCACATTAGCGGCGTTAAGAAAATATTAGAATCCGCAGATGTTGAAGTGGAAGTCGTTCGACCAATAAAAAAGCTAATCTTTCCCAGCACGAAAACTTCTTCAGAAAAGCTTGAAGATCTTCTTAAATCCATTCAAATTCAAGTTAAGCCTGTTATTAAAAAAACAGTTGAGGAATATCCCTACATACTTCTCTTCTTGGACACTGATGAAAGAGCAAGCCCTTTCGACATTTGTATGGCGTATGATGCCGGATACAATGTTGTAATGCCATACGAGAATGTAACTGCTGAAAACGTGAAACAGATAGTGCAAGATGCCATATTTTCTAGAGACCCCAAAGGGCTCAAACGCACATGCTTCTTTATCGGCGGAAAAAATATGGAGAAAGCCGAAGAGGTTCTGAAAATCGTACGCGACACTATGTTCCCACCCTTCCAAGTCAACACCATAATTGACCCTGGCGGGGCCTATACCACAGCAGCTGCCATGGTTGCGAAAGTTGAAGATGCATTATCACGTTCTAAACTAGGAAGCTTGAAAGACAAAACCTGTGCAATTTTCGGAACAGGCGCTGTTGGAAGAGTCGCTGCTATTCTATTAGCAAAGCTCGGATGTAATGTAATGATTGTAAGTCTAAACCCCAAACGAGCAGATGGAGAAGCATATGTGGAAAGGCTCTCAAATCTCTTCCGCGATAAATATGGGGTGGACATCGAAGGAGTCTTTGCTCCCACTTCAGAAAAGAAAATCGAAGTTATGAAAAAAGCCGACGTAATATTTTGCGCATCAAAAGCCGGAGTACAAATAATCAGTAAGGAAATGTTAAACGAACTAAAACTTGCAAAAGTAATAGCCGATGTGAACGCTGTTCCACCCTTCGGAGTAGAAGGAATAAAACTCAAGGACGACATGCGAGAAATAACCCCGGGAATTTTCAGTATCGGCGCCTTGACAATTGGCAAGTTAAAATATAAACTGGAAAAGGAAATTCTAAAGGAAGCAAGAAGAAACAATAAGGGCATAGTATACAATTATAATCATGCACTACAACTGGCTAGAAGAATACTTAAAGAAGAAACGGCAGTCACCAAATTGGTCGTAACCCTCAAGTATCCACCGAAACAGAAGAAAAGTACCGGGCAAAGCTAGGCAGACGGTGGTTTGTAAGAACGGTTAAGGGTAATCTCTGCAATATCCGCGGCATACTCTGCTATACGCAATAGGCTGTCACGTATAGAACAACAACACCATATTACTTCAGTACTTTTTTCCTTTAAAAAGGCTAAAGATGCTACTTCTTGGTCAAGTTTTCCCATTCTAGCCCGACTTTCAATAATCTCAACAGAATCTGCCACGTGATTTGAGAATAAAGCATCCACTGCTTTGTTATATAATTCTAAGGCCCCCCATCCCGTGTCATACATTTTTTCTAGTAAAGGTTCTGAAATCCTTTGCTGTCTTCCCTCCAACATAATGAGGTTTTTTGCTATGTTAGCCGCTTGATCTGCAATTTGTTCTATGCGATGCACGAGAGTTTGGTAGTCCAAACAATCTATGGGACCTACTGCAAGCTGGGTGGCTAATGTTGGGTCAACCGCGGCTTTTCTAATAAGCCGTAAGAGGAAAAAGGAGAAGTGGTCAACTTCATCATCGAGAGTATAAACAATTTTCGCCAAGGAAGTGTCCTGATTTTTCAAAGCTGTTAAGGCATCACGGCACATAGAACTGGAAATAGTATATATTCTTTTGATTCCCGTTTGAATAGTAGCCTTGGATTCGTCAATAAGGGTTGTAATGTTCATTTCTTTTGAATCAGCTTCCATAATTCGCATGTAAAGCATTCGCACTATTTTTCGTATTGCTTTTTGCTGAGTTACCGTGAAGAATTTCTTTGATACCAACCTAATATTCGAGAAACCGTTTAAATAACAAGCAATTATTCTCCGAACTATAAACGTGTCTTTTTCATCCTGATCTACATAAAGAGTTATTTTCCTAATTTCCTTGTCTTTCTTCACACCTGGAAAGATAACTAGAGAACGATCACGATTTATCGCCACTGAAACTATGTCGCCTTGCTTCAATTCATTCAGTTGTGTCCAGTATTTTGGCAGAGAAATTACTAAAGAAGAGCGTCCAAGAGACATAATTTTTCGCTGTTCCATGATCTTTCCTCATTATTATTTCAATAGAAATTAGATATATGCATTTATGGGAATATATACGTTTATAGATGTGTATAGTTTCGCTTAAATTGAGTGAAATCAGATTTCCATGTAAGGCTTATAAATTTTGTTCACATCAAGCTCTGGGCCATCTACCACTTTGAACTTTACATTTACGCTGGCACCACTTATTTGGATTATGTTGTAAGAGTTTTTGAAGAAGCCACGGAGCCTTTTGGATGAAAGGCTTCCAGCATGGATTATCTTAAGGTTTTCGAGGTTCCACATCCATGGACGGTGTTTGTGCCCACAAAGCACCAGATTCACGCTTTGTGATGTTAGAGTCTTCAAAACGTCCCCCGCATCATTAACTGTGTTTCTTTCAATTCCTGTATCTGGAACAGGAATTAAATGATGATGCATAGCTATAAGTTTAAAGAAGTTCTTATACCTCTGCTGGAGGATGTTTTCTAGCCAGAGCAGTTGTCGCAGTCCAACTTCCCCTTCATCTCTATCCGGCCTAGCAGAGGACAAGTAGATCACAACTATTTCGCCGATTTCAGTTATTTCCGGTCGTGGAAAAAATCTTTGACAGAGAAGGTATCCAGTATGCTTGTAATCATGATTTCCGGTTCCAACTATAATCGTATCACAATGTAGCTTCTCTAAAAATCGTTTAACAAGCTTGAATTCAGACAAATAACCGTTCTCCGTTAAGTCACCTGTTACAATTACAACATCAGGTGTTAATCTGTTTATTTCCTCTATTGCTGTTTTCAATGCGTTTTCTTCTAGTTCAGGTCCGCAATGTAGGTCAGAGATATGCGCTATTAACATGATAGGTTCTCATTCGTCTTAATTTATTTACCTTTCGTATAGAATATACTCCTTCAACATGGAATCTTCTTATGAAGACCCAAATAAACAGCCCAACAAATCGCCAGAAATATACCAACATAAAAAAGTAGAAGCGCGAACGTAAACACACTGTTTCGAATGGATAGATCATGAAACTGCAGCGAATAGAAAATCAGAAATATCGAAAAAACAAGCGTCGTTATGGCAGGTATTACAGTAAGCGTTTCAGCATCAACTCTCATAAATTAACAATTGAGAAAATGCCTCAAAAGATTTGTGAATTGAAAAAACAGATCGCAGATAACCGTTAACCATGTATGAATCGTTCAGACGAATCATGCCTCACCTCTATAAATATCCAGACTAAAAGGCTTTCTTGAAGGTGAAAAACATGAAAACCCTAAAAGGAAAGAAGAGATTCGTTATAACCATTACGGCAATAATTCTCGCGGTTGCAACAGTGTCAACACTCATCTATGCTCTTCCAGTAGAAGGCGAAGAAATTACCTCTGGAAAACGCGTAGAAATCTACGCTCGAGGAATAGCTAAACAAAAAAATGAAACAGTCAAAATGCCAGTAGCTCTAAAGCTTACACTTTATTTAGGTGAAAGACATGGCCCCTTTACACCTATCACCGGTGCTCAAGGAAAACTTGATGTTAACGGAACTGTATACGCAATAACATGCGGTAGCGGCGGGGTATTCCACAGAAAAGAACAAGCGTTCATACGGCTAAGCGGTACTGACTACGATAATCAAACGTTCACCGTACGTTTATACGCAGAATACTTCTGGATGGGTGGAAACTGGTACGTAGCTAGATCAATAGGCATTCTTAAAACTGATGTACAAACACGGTTGCTGTTAAGAGCAAAAGCTCAAGTGTTCCCATAATAAATAGCCAGATTCTATAATTCCTTCAATCCCCCCTTTTTAAACAATCACTTTTATGGAAGAGAAACCTAAATTACATGTTTAATGATATTTGTGCACGAGATGAAGATGAAAATAGAATGGCAAACGATTCTCAATGAATGTGCCGAAAAAATTCAAGAAAAGGTGAGGCCTTTATTTCGAAAAAGAGAAACTAGGTCTTTAGGAGTAGGCGCTGGCGGAGACGAAATCAAACGGATAGACCTAGCCGCGGAAAAAGCCTTAATGGACGTTTTGAATAAGCATGGAATTTCTTACACACTTATAAGCGAGGAATCCGGAATCAAAAAAATCGGAAATTGTCCGGAACAGTTTTACATAACTGTTGACCCATTGGATGGCTCTACCAACGCTAACCGTGGCATACCGTTTATTGCCACTTCAATAGCGGTTTCACGGAAACCAGAACTATCCTCTGTCGAGCTTGCCTTAGTAAGTGATCTTTACCACAAAATAACGTATCTCGCCGAGCAAGGAAAGGGCGCCTTCCGAAACAAAATAGCAATAATTCCCTCCAAGTTCACCGGTTTAATGGACGCTGTTATAGGCGTAGATCTTCACACTTATAGAGCAACAGAAACTGCGGCTAAACTAACGAGCCTAGTGAGAGAAATAAAACATTTACGACATCTTGGTGCCAACGCTTTAGAACTATGCTATGTAGCTGACGGCACAGTTGATGCTTTTGTAGATATACGAGGAAAACTCCGCGTAACTGACATGGCAGCTGCGTATTTAATATTAAAAGAAGCCGGGGCTATCATCACTACCATGGAAGGAAAAGCCTTAAACGCCCAACTTGACCCTACACAAAAAGTTTCTTTCGTTGCGTCTGGAAATCCAACACTACACAAGAAAATACTGAGCTTATTAAAGTGAGGACATACCCTTATGATATCTTTACTTCAACCACATCCCGCCATGCTCATTAAAGTAAAGAATACCCGAACAATCGTAATTGCTGACCTCCACATAGGATGGGAAGTAACCCTCACCAACCAAGGCGTTTACATCCCATCTCAAACTCCGAAGCTCCTAAAACGACTATTAAACCTAATAAATAGGTATACGCCCGATACGCTTATCTTATTAGGCGATGTAAAGCACACAGTTGCTACAGCCCAGCTTGAAGAATGGAAAGATATACCTGCCTTTTTTGAAAAACTGAAAAGAAAAACAAATGATATACGTGTAGTGCCTGGAAATCACGATGGGAACCTTGAACCTTTACTTCCACCTGGCATAGAGGTAACACCGCCAACCGGAATAGCCATCCAAAACGTAGGGCTATTCCACGGACATACATGGCCTTCTCCCCAACTCCTTCAAAGCCAAATATTAATCATGGGTCATGTTCACCCTGTAATCGCTTTCAGAGACCCTTTAGGCTTTAAAATAATTAAACCAGTATGGCTGAAAGCCAATATAAACCCTCAATCTCTTGCAGAAGCTCTACCGATAAAAAAACAGCTTAAAGCTTCAAAGCAGAATTTAAAACCTAAAGCGGAAAAACTTGTAATAATGCCATCCTTTAACGATTTTGTAGGCGGGCGCCCAATAAACGAGAGGCCTTTGGAAAAGAAAAGTGAAAGAGTTGTCGGCCCAATTCTCCGAAGCCATAGCGTAGATATGAAAAACGCTGAAGTCTATATGCTAGATGGCACTTTTTTGGGGAAAATCAATCAATGGAGACTTTAAAGAATGCCTTGTGATGTGAATTATTTAGGTGAAGGCATTGATAGGCTAGTGTGCATAGATCTGAAATCACGCGGAATCATCTATCCGCTTTATGAAGCTGCTCGCTCACTGGTAAATAAACCTTTAACCTCTACAGCTGCCAAATTGATTGTCGAAAATTTAAAAGCAAAAGAAGTTGTGATAATCACTACTGGTTTTAGACTTCCCCCACTTGGCGTTCAAGAAACCGACGGCATTCTAGGCGCAGCTTCCCTAGCAAAAGCTTTACGAACAGCTTTAAATGCTAAGCCGATTCTACTTATAGAAGAAAACTCAACAGCAGTTCTAATGGCAATTCTTAAATCCTTAGGTGAAAAAACCACAGTTGTTTTAGGACTTCCCACGAGAAAACTCGAAGAAGCAAAAGAAAAGGCTGAAGAAATACTAGATGAATACAGCCCAACGGCTTTAATAGCCATAGAAAAAGCAGGATGCAACAACTTAGGCGAATATCACACTATGAAAGGTGAAAACGTAACAAATTTCCACACCAAAATTGAGGCAATCGTCGAAAAAGCTTGGAAAAAAGGCACAGTCACCCTAGCCATAGGCGATGGCGGAAATGAAGTTGGAATGGGAAACATCAAAGAAGTTGTTGAAAGAATTGTACCTTATGCAACTCAATGTTGCTGCCCATGTAAAAGTGGAATAGCTTCTCAATCTAAAGTGGATCTGCTCATACCCGCTGCAATTTCAAATTGGGGCGCCTACGGAATCCAAACATGTATCGCTTGGCTAACGCAAAAACCTGAAGTACTTCATACCTCGGAAATGGAACAGAAAATGCTTAAAACGGCAATAAACGTTGGAGCAATAGACGGCTTAACCCGAAAAAACGAGCTCTCAGTAGACGGCATACCCATGAATATTCACTTATCATTTATTAAATTACTCCAAGCTTTTCTACACAAGGAAAACTTAAACGCGAAATTTTAATTTAAAAGCTTACATCATATCTCAAACACAATAAAATCGCGGCCGTCGTCTAGTCTGGTTAGGACACAGGCCTTCCAAGCCTGCGATCCCGGGTTCGAATCCCGGC
>DAZI01000024.1 GCA_002507245.1 Candidatus Bathyarchaeota archaeon UBA233 | reverse complement strand
TGGTGAAACAGCAAGTATGAAAAATAAAACAATACTCATGTAAGGAAAGTAAACTAAATGATTCACAAAAAATAAGAAAGAAATAACAATTAACAGAGGAAAAATAATTGGATTTACTAAATAGATGAAAATTTCGGGTATAGCTACTCTAAAAGGAAGCAATAAGCGTCTTCTAAGAAAAAGTTTTAAACATCTCACATAAATTCCTATCAATTGACTTGCTCTACGAAGTTTAGTTCTGACTTTCCCTTTCCACGTAATGGAAGAAATCTCGTAACATTTCGCTTTACGAGCATAAATTGTTCTAGCGCCTTTCTGAATTATGTCCAATGCTGTACCTGAATCGTCCGTTTCAAGATTAAACTTTTCCAAGAACTTTCTTCTATAAGCGCTAAATAATCCATGAAAAATTAAGGTTGAATGTATTTTAGACTGACCAAGTTTAACTATTTCTTGTATAATATCTAAGTAAATTTCTTCAGTTTGAGATAATAGAGATTTCTGGGGATTAAATAGCATCTGCCGTCCAGTAATAGCGCCTACTGAGGGGTCGGAGAGGAGGGGTAAAGCGTTGATTAGAATATCCGAAGACCATAATGTATCTGCATCGGAAACAATTATGATTTCATGATTTGCATGTTTCAAGGCTATGTTTAACGCTTTGGATTTGCCCCTTCGAACTTTTTCACATATAATTTCAAGGTTAAGCTCTGGATGTTCATTAACAAACTTTAACACTTCTTGTATCGTTGCATCGGTGGAAGCATCGTCTATAAGAATAACCTGTATCTTTTCTTTGGGATATTCAACCTTATTTAGATTTAATAGTTTAAACCTGATTGTCTTCTCTTCGTTATATGTTGGTATTATTACTGTAACTGGTGGAGTGTATTTTTCGTCGATCTTAAGGTTCCAAGGTTTGGATGACATGTACCAAAGGTACAAATAATATACCGCAGGAATGCCAAAGAATATTGCAGTAAGGATTATTAATAAAGAAGTGGAATACATTTCCATTCCCATTCAACGATTACTTTGTTCCATTTGATGTTCTGGTGCTTCTCTTATACACTTCTTCGATTATTTCGATTGTTCTTAAACCATCAATAGCAGAAACTGAAGGTTCTAAATCATTTTTAATACAGCTGAAAAAATGTTCCAGCTCGTTGTAATATGCTTCATAATAATAGGTATATGAGAGAGGGTGTATTTTCTTTCTAATAGTTTTTCTAAGCAAGTTTTTCATGCCTTCTTTTATGGCATGTAAATACATGTTTTTAGGAATCAACTCTTCACTGGACATATACCCAGCATCCCCATGCAGGACAAGTCTGAAATTGTATCGTGGGAAAATTGATTTTTGATACCATCCTACATGGATTATTCCAGTAACCAGATTTTCTAAAGATTTAAGAATTACTATTGCTCCATCTTCAATTGGCAAATTCAATCGATAGTCTAAGTGAGAGAATAAAACTCTAGCTTTTCGGCTTTCTGTGAAGTAACGGAAGATGTCTATCCAATGATATCCAAGATCGATTAACGCACCTCCTCCAGTTTTCTGGGGGTTAAACCACCATTCTGGAATTGGCTTGGGTATAACACCATGCGCAAAAGGACCATTTAGTATTTCTTCAATCGTAATAACTTCTAGCTTTCCTATACTCCCTTTGGAAAGTACTGTTTTCATTCTCTCAACTACGGTCAAAAATCGCATACAGTGACCGACCATCAATTTTCTTCCACTTGCCTTTACCTTCTTCATTATTTCGAGACATTCTTTTGACGTCGTTGCTAAGGGTTTCTCAATGAAAACGTTAACTCCAGATTCTAACGCCAATTGGATGCTAGGGAAGTGTAGAAAGTTTGGTAAAGATATTAATACTGCATCTAAATCATGACAATCATTTAATAATTTTTGATAATCTAAAAATAATTTTTGAACACCTAAAGATTTTGCACGTTTTAAAGCACTCTTGGATTTATCTGCTACTGCAACAACATAAACATCATCGATACGTAAACTGTTCATCAAATGAAGCCTGCCCATTCTTCCTAGTCCTATAACCCCAACTCTTAGTTTCATACTTCTTTCCTCGGTTAATCTTGTCTGTTCAATAAAAATACTGTTTAATCAGGCTTCTTCGAGAAAACTTGGAACAAGATCTCCTGTTACTTTCACATATAGTTTTAGCATACTAAGCTGAAAACTCCAAAGTAGTTTTGAAAAACGACTAGGTCTAGGAAACTCTTTTCTGAAGGTCTTTATACTTTCGCCTACGATTTCAATGTTTTGAGGATTACCAAGGTTTTCTTCTACAGCAATTTTTAAGAATTTTATTCTAGATGGGTTATAACCCATAATTTGTGCTGCAACCCAATCCACAGAAAAGGAATCGGTACTTGCAAGGATAAGCCCCATTTTTACGGGAAAGCGACCTAGAGCTACAAGACCATCGACTATTGTGAGGTTTGGGCGCAGTATTTTGTTTATGCCAACGATAGCTTCGTTTAGAAACGGGTGATACTTTATCTTTCTAGGATACCCCGTTGCTCCGAACATGTTTTTAAATGCGCAGGTAATAGTAGTGATGCGCATCACCTTTAGTTTTGGTACGTTAATGAAAAGGTCTGCATTCAATAGGATTTGAGGAATTTTAAACTTAATTTTTCGGTTATTCACTTGAACTTCTTTATCTTCGAGGATATCTTCTGAAAGATTGAAAAGCTCAACATCCTTTTCTTTGGAAAGTTTTTCATAATCTAACATTTTAAAAGCATACTTTGTTTTCATGGCCGTTGCGTCTGCTTCAGCTATTTTAATGTCTAGATTTTTGTTGTACATTTCACGTAATACATCAATTATTCCTCCAACCAGCTGAGGATCAGTGGTGTAACCAGTTGATGACTTCCAATAATAGCATAGATTAGGCTTTATTACAACTGTTTTAACATGTTTTTCTGGTTTAAACCCTATAAGTTCCAAGGTTTTTAAAAGGGCATCCTTTATCTCTTTTGGATCTTGAACTTTAGTTAGACCAACAAGATCAGTCAACTTTACTCTCACCAAATACTTGATTTGCAAAAAGGCTTACGTTGTAGGGGGATTTATACATCTGTTAGAATGTTCGAGTTCTTAAGGGCAGTTGATTTACAGCTACGGGTTCTTTTAAAGAAATGATTAAAATGTGATAATAGAAATTTTGGTTTATATCCGAAGAGACGTGTAACTGATAGACAAAAGTTAAAGTTTCTTTCAATATCAGCTCTTTTAGGCTGTAATGGCGTTTTTGATTCCTTTAATTTCGGGGTGACTTTAATTAGTCCTCTTTTTTGAAGCTTGCAGAGTTCTGAAAGGAAAAGTCTAAAGATGTGAAGATTAAGGG
>DAZI01000081.1 GCA_002507245.1 Candidatus Bathyarchaeota archaeon UBA233 | reverse complement strand
TTAAAAGATGGCATACCTTTAGGCAGGAAAGACAAAAAAACCAAGAGTGGATTAAACCTGATAAAATAAAGGAAATGCCCGATGAGGAGTTAAAGAAAAGGTTTATAGAATATTATAGCGGCGGAGAAGGACGACAAACGCTTAATCAGATTTGGAGAGACCGAATAATCCGCGATTTATCCAATTTTAGGAGAATGGTAACCTATCTCTTAAATGAGAGCATCCCCTTTGGAAGAAAGATTTTCTAATGTTGTTAGCAGTAACGGAAAATACTATACTGCGGGAGTTGGAAAGGCTTTGGCTTCGGCGTTTTTGATGGATTTCAATCCAGGAAAATACTGCATATGGAACAACAAGACAGAAATGGGTTTCAGCGTATTAGGTTGGCCCTTACCATATGAAAGTAGCGATGATCCTGGAACAAAATACGTTAAAGTGTTAGAAAAACTGAAAGAATTAAGGGATAATATCGGAAAAGAATTGAATTTTGACTTCGACCAAGTTGACAACTTTTTACATTGGATAGCCGCAGAGGAGGAAGGTAAGAATATCATTAAGAACATCGTTGGTGAAACCGCTCTGTCGGAAACAGGAATAGTCTTAGAAGCCTCCGAAGAGAAATTCGTTCAAAAAACTTGTCGAGCGGAACTTTGAAAGTATCTTTGCTCCACTTAATCTTAAGTTATATGATGGAGACCCTGACCAGCCTGGTGCTCTTTTCAACACACCCGTGGGAATAATAGATTTCTTGGCGGTAAACAAAAGCACAGGCGACTTTGTGGTCATAGAATTAAAGGTCAGTAGAGTTAGTGATAGTGCAATAGGACAAATACTGAGGTATATGGGCTACGTTAAGAAGAATTTGGCCAGAGATAAAAACGTTAAAGGCATGATCCTTGCGGAGGGAATTGATGACAAGGCCAAATATGCATTAGATATGATCCCAGAAGTAGAATTTAAAAAATACAAGCTAAACATTCAACTTGTTTAAGCAAGAGTTTATAAAGAATAGTGAGGATTAATTAGTTGAGAAATTGACTTACATAATTCGTAGCCCTTCAGAACTCCCTGATCCAAGGGTATATTTTACGGATTGTGATTTAGTTACTCAATCACTTTTTAAAATCACAAAAACCGAACTTATTACCAAGCTTAAAGTATTGTCTTTATTAAACCAAAAAGTTGTTGTTGCAACTTCTCATATATTGGAGTCCAACCTTGCTTTTAAAGCATTAGATGCTGAAAAGCTGCTTCTACGTAAAGGAGTCATCGTTCCTGCTCTCCGATCAGAATTCCGAAAGTTTGATGATTATGTTAAGAAACGAAGAAGGCGCTTGCGGAGGTTCGTCATTGGTTCAAAAGCTAAATCATCAAAATTAATAAAGAGAGCAGACCGCTTGTTGAACGCTAAATCGGATTTCTTAGCTGAGAATGTTAAAGAGGTCGTTGCATGGGATGTTGTCTCAACTTCTGAGGAATTTAAAATTGGAGTTATCAATGATCTTAAAAGTCCCAGTTCATTGCTCCATAAATACCTTAATCTGCCGAAAAACGTTCTGGATACTATGATTTCTAAAATTATGTCATCAGAACAACTCAGCAGAACAGATATCGAAAGAATAGTTGCTTCACTACCTCTTCCTCCTCAGAAGCAGTTGCTAATTTTAAACAACGCAAATCTTCATTACTTCTTAGCGGGTTCTCATGCGGTTAAATCAGATACGGTCACGCACTATAATAATGCTGTCGATTTCTTAAAGGATAAAGTAAGCCGTTCTTTTATCCTAAAAAAGAGCCGCAAATGTTACAGTCCTGAAGCAACTTTTGATATATTTTTGGATGTTCTTGAGATCCCACATGACAGCATTCAAAGACTAACGGACGAACAAATATTGAAGATACGAAAAGACCCAATAACTTGGAAGTTCCGAGAAAAGTATAATAAAATATTATCCCTTGTTAGGGAAGGTCGCACGACAGAAGCGAGAGAACTCACAACAACGGAATACTCACAGATTAAAACCGAGATAAAGCAGACAATTGAAAACGAAGTAGAGAAGGAAATTAGACGTGACAGAATTGTTTATCAGGTTAGAAGAGGGGTTCGAAAGGCCTCATATCTAAGTGCCATAGTGTCTATTACTGGTTTCTTATTCCCTCTTCCAATTCCCAAGATAACAACTATTCCTACAGCTTTATACAAGGCTGTTGATCCCTTCATCTCAAAATTGTGGGATTCCATGGGTAGGGTTGAATTTATAGTGTTTGCATCAAAAATCGGAGTTCCCAGACGGGTGCCATGGCGAAAATAATAGCGATCATTCTTTTTTAGTCTTTATTCGCTAAGTATCCCCAACCTCAAGTTTTCGAAAGTCCCCCCATTAATTATTTAATCATAAAACTATGACTGTGTTTTCCTTAATTACCATCCTTATCCATGAACCAACTCTTCAATTTGCTATACTGGAAAAGCCTGTCCATAAATGAATGAATGTCTATGAGTGTATTTGTTCTGTGACGAGGTTTATTTCTCTGGCGTAGAACAGTAGTAGGTGTTTTAGGGTTTCGCTTTCGCTCATTCCGAGTTTGTTGACTATTTTTGGAGCATTTCCCGCTGTTCTCGTGATAAATATACTTTTACTGGTTTTCTCGCCAAAACAGTCCCTTCCACGGGCCTTTAGGCAGTTCCATGCAATTTTTGAAAGAAACAGAAAAAGAGCACTAAGAACCTTGCCGAGATCCACACAAGTTAATCGATACGACTCGGAGAGTTGAAGGAGACTATTTTCAGAAAGTTTATTGCACCTGACCGAATCCATGAACAAAAATTTTCACAACAGAAAGTTTGTTAAAAGTTTTATAAGCCTTAAGGCTACATTGTTATGATGCTGAATTACATATCCTAAAAGCCGAAGGAATTGAAATGCCTACCAAGCATCTCATTAAGGATCTGAGTCTACCTTTCACTTTAAAACGTTCTCTCGAAAAAACTGTTCAGACTTACCCGAATGAGTGGATAGTTATTCATGAGGCATTGCAAAATGCACTTGACGCAATTCAGCGTTCTGGGAAAAAACAGGGTCAAGTGAAGATAAATCTGGACTTAGATGCAGAGCGAGTTACAATAGAGGATAATGGAGAGGGCTTTCCATGCGATGTAAACCTACTTGGATTTGGTGCCAGCAACAAGGACCCTACAGACTATAGATTAGGTGGAGAAATAGGGGTAGGAATAAAGACTGTTATAGCTTGTACAAAGGATTTTGAGCTTTGGGCAACTTATATTGATGAAAAAACTGGCGCATTAAGGAAATGGTACTGTTCAATTATTGATGGCTATAAGTTTCTAAAAGGACTAAAAGATGATATTGATATAACTTATGACGGACCAATAGATATAAGCAAAGATAAAGAAGAAACAGGTACAAAAATAAGTTATTCTTTTCCTGAAGAAGATAAAAGACTATTAGGATTTCTCATTGAGCAAATTTATCGCGGTTACTTTTCTCCTAACCGTATTCATGATGATTTGGCGGTCGATATAAAAGATAAGTTCAAACTTGCCTTAGAACATTATTTGAGAACAACTGGATATGCAGCTAACGTAAACAATCTGCTAAACGTTAATCCCACAGTTCCGGTTGAAATAGCAATTAGTGTATCTTGTGGTACTGAATCCCTACAACACTTACCCGATGAATTTAAACAAATCTTTAATAATGGAACGTTAATGGTTAGATTTAAGAATATTTATTGGGATGCTGAAGAAGCTGTAAATCGTTCCCGAAAACCACGACCATATCCCATAGGACATCCTACAAAAACTCCATTTCCTGGGGAAGGCGGGTATATAGGAAATTATAGTCCAGGATACTTATACATACAAAAGCTTACAGATTGGTCTGAAATCCAAAAATTGCTTATTAATCCAAAAATGCGTAAGCAACCGGATTTATTATATTACAAGACATACTTTGAAAAATATGTAATGGGGATGTATCTTGTTGTGGGAGGGAGGGAAGTCTTAAGGAAGTATTTGCTTGATTTTCCACGTTCTAAATTTATAGCTGCTTCTGGTATTCCCTCAACACATAACATACACACACCAACAGATGTCGGAGGACTGGGTTTCATTAATAATATTTGTCTTATCATAAACCTCAAACAGAAGTTGACTTATGGAAAACAGACGATAAAGAATCCTTGGCTGCTGAAAAGAGTGTATGAATTCTTTAGAGATGCATTTAGAGCTACATTAATACACACAGCTGAGTGTATCAGCGGAAAGGTGCCGGAAGCTCCACCCTCAATTGTCGTATCACCTACAGAAGTAGTATCTCGTCCCGAACTTGGCTTATCTTTCTCCAAAATTAAAAAAGTTCCAAAAGAAGAGGTCGAACTCATCGCTCTTTTTTCGGAACTTATAGGAAGTGGACACTTAACTGATTATGAAGTATGGGCTCTTTCGACCCGCGAGGTTTTTGATGGAAAGATGATGATTCATTACAAAGAAGTTGATATTAACCCCCCTCATAGCGATAGAGACTTAAGCAATGTTGAATTCAAGGTATACCTTAGCGACTTAATAGATGATTTTGACACAGGTAGAAAGGTTATAACGAATTTAAACTTAATTATAGTTTGGGAAGATGACTTTGATCGCAGATATTCTAATGGACATATACATTATGAAACTGTTCCTGCTGAGAGTTCTGCATTGTTAAACGAGTACACCCTTAACTATGTAAACAAATGTTTGCGTGATCGAAGAACAGGCATGGAAATACCTATTTTAGAGCTAAAATGGGTTGTTGAAAATCTGAAGCACCAAGCAGAATAACCATATAAGCTATGTTCTGCTTTTCGCTTTTGTAACCGATCTCTGTTTCGCTACCCTTTTTTGCAAGGAAGTTCTTAATCTTTTAGAATCCTCTCTTTCTATTATCTCAATAGTATCATCAGAGAGAGGAAACGGGGAATAACCTATTTTTTCTAAGATAATGGGCTTAAGTTCAAGATCTATTTCGTACCCATAACTGTTACGCCCAAGTTCCTTCGCAACTTTCATTGTTGTTCCAGAGCCTAAAAATGGATCCAGCACCGTTTCACCCACAAATGTGAAAAGTTTTATGAGACGTTTTGGAATCTCTTCTGGAAAAGCGGCTATCCCCTCCTCAAGTCGTCCTTTAAATGGTAAGACGTTAGTTATATCCCAAACCGAAAGATACCATTTTTTCTCATTAAATTCACGTAGATTTATCTGAGAAGATTTGAAGCTTGGATTTATTTTCGGATAACGATATTTACCGTTTTGCAAAATCAATATCTCTTCAAAGATATTATCGGGGTAGAAATACATAGGATAGGGATGTTGTATCTGCACACCACTCCGACGGCTTATCCTTATATAACCCTCAGGTTTCCTCCAGATAATCCTATCACGATAGATAAAGCCCTCCTCCATCATTATCCTAACTATATCAGCTGCAACTGGGTACAACTTACCTTTTATCCTTACATCCTGCGTAACAAAACACGCTATGCGGCCAGGTGCCAAAACCCTACGAAGCTCTTTCGCCAGATCTCTCATCAAACCAAGGTATTCATCGTAATTATTGAATAAGCCAGGATAATCAAAAGGCGCATTGTAATAAGGAGGCGAAGTCACCATCAAATGTACTGGTCTATCGATTTCTTTCATGTTTCTACAATCGCCAAAAATGATCTTATGCCAAGTCCTCATGCTAATTCACCCTTAATCCCAGTTTCTTTGCGTATTCCTCAAGTGCAACATGAATAACGTCTGTCTTCATTATCCGCCCAGGAGAATCAATCTTTTTACGTAAATATTCTACTACTTGCTCGATTATTTGAAAAGTTTTTTCTGATACGTAAATCATTGGCACTTTGTTCCCTCATGATTAATATTCTATAATAGCATATAATATTTTTTGCTATCATAAATTCCTACAACCTACGGACAATTAACAACAGAAGTTGTTAAGGGACAACTGATTTCTTTGAATTTTAGATGCCGGGAACCACTGTGCTCGACGAAGACGCGTATTGAAACATAAAGTGCAGTCTCTGTCATTTATTGGGCCGCCTGTCCCAAAATAGAATTGTCGTGCAACACATGCCGTTCTGAGAAACTGATAGGCGTCGATTACTACCTCATTAATTCTCTTACTATGATCACATGGTACGCATTTTCCTCTCGGTTTGCCTTCAACAAGGATCGGTTTG
>DAZI01000069.1:36230-60052 GCA_002507245.1 Candidatus Bathyarchaeota archaeon UBA233 | reverse complement strand
ACAATGGCAACAATTGAATGGTGTCAAGAAAACGGCGTATTACCCACATATAACTTTCAAGAAGGTGTCTTCGAGTTTCACAGACTTATTGATGGTTATGCTTTAGAGGCTATGAAAATTAAACGTAGAGGATGCCCCTACTGTAACATGATGTGCGGTAATGTAGTTCTTGACTCTGAAGGAAAAGAGTCTGAACTTGACTATGAAAACGTTGCAATGCTGGGTTCTAACATCGGCTTAGGGCACCTCGGGAAAGTTTCGGTGCTAAACCGCATAGCAGACGAGCTTGGAATAGACACTATATCACTGGGTAATACCCTAGCTTTCGCGATGGAAGCTACGGAAAAAGGACTTATTAAAGATGGAATAGAATGGGGTGACTATGAAAAAGCCAGAACGCTGATCCAAGATATCGCCTACCGCAGGGGAGAACTTGGCAACATGTTAGCCGAAGGAGTAAAAGCTGCAAGCCTAAAACTTGGAGGCGATTCGCATCGATGGGCAATGCATGTGAAAGGACTTGAAATATCCGCTTACGACTGTCATATGGTTCCTGGAATGGCGTTGGCCTTTGCTACATCTTCTATAGGGGCTCATCATAAAGAAGCATGGGTTATTGCATGGGAAATAAAAACTGATCGCGTAGGTTATACGGAAGCAAAAGTGGATAAGGTAATCGAGTTTCAACGTATACGTGGAGGAATGTTTGAATCTCTAGTAACCTGTAGGCTTCCATGGATAGAACTAGGTTTTGAGCTTAAATGGTATCCCAGCCTATTAAAAGCCGCTACAGGAGTTGAGATTCCACTGGAGAATATTATGTACAACCTAGCCGACCGAGTATATAATCTTATAAGGGCTTTTTGGATACGCGAATATGCTAAAGATTGGAGCCATCAAATGGACTATCCGCCGGCTAGATGGTTCGAGGAACCCTTAACCAAAGGGCAATACAAAGGCGCAACGTTGGATAAAACTAAGTTTGACACATTATTAGACATGTACTATGCTAAGCGAGGATGGGACGCTAGGGGAGTTTCAACAAGAACAACTCTGGAAAAGCTTGGTTTAACAGAAGTAGCACAAGAACTATCCCGGTATGTAATGTTAACTCCGTGAAACAGACATGGCAAAAATAAGACTCATAGGTTATGTCGCTGAAATCTTCGGATATAGGGAAAAAACGGTTAAAATCGAAAAACCCCTACGAATAGAGGAACTTTTTCTTTTCCCAGAAAACATGGAAAAGAAACGATTAATTATTTTGATAAACGGGGTTCCTGCAACATTGGAGTCAAAAGTAACTGACAGAGACGAGTTAGTAATAATGCAGATGGTAGGAGGAGGGTAGCTTTTTCATCAACGCTTGACTCTAGAAAATCTTGAATAATGGATGTCTTCTCGTCTTCGGAGGCACCCCTTTTAATCTTGCAATGTAGGCAATTAAGGCGTCAACCATAGCTACAGCTGGGAAAATTACGGGTGCATTTCTTATCGGACCATAAAGTATGAAATCCGCTCCAGCATATTGCATAGCCGTAGCAGCGTTTGCCACACATACCTTTCTAGCATCTTGACTTATCTCTCTAACCCTTTTCCATTCAGCCACAGCGTTTGCTGGAGCACCACCAGCGGGTAACCCGAATTCTTCTTTCACAAGTTCCACTGCTTCAGCTGCCAATGAAATACTTGGAACATCTAATACGGCCGTATCCACTAATGGTTTTTCTATTCCAGCTTCTTCCGCCACAGCTAGTAGTCCTTTTCTTGAGCTGTTTCCTTTCAAGAGTTCTACACGTCCTTTAGACCAAACATTATGAGGATTGTATGCCAAAATTACTGCTGTTTTTATTCGGTTTTCTTTTATGGCATTTACTTCTTCTTGGGTTACATGATGGGTTATGGAGTTGTAAATTACACGTTCGGTTAATCCTGTCTCGTGGGCGTATTTTATTCCAGCAATTTTCACTTCGGCTGTTGTACTGTCAATTAGTATGGGCGTTTCGGTTTTTTCCGACACGAAGTCTAGGTATTTTTCGATGGCGGTTGGGGTAGCACCGATTATGTCCACCATGCATTGGACTCCGGTTTTTTCTGAAAGCTCTTCTTGGACATGAATCAACTGTTCAGCTTCTTTCTTATCAAATAACCCTCTCCGCAAATCTTTCACTATTTTATGTCTTTCATAGAATAAAGCTCCAATCAAGACTGTTGGAAATTCACCTGGCTGTCCACCCATCTGAACATTGCCTATTCGAAAGATTTTCTGATCGGTTTCAAACTTCAATCGCATATTATTTTGCTTCCTCTATTACACAATGAGTATTATTAGAGGGGTCGTTGACTTTTGAAAGCTTTATCTTTGTTTTCAGGTTCTAAAATGTTTTCTATAATAAGATATGAACCATCGTTAAGTTAGAGGGGAAATAAAACAAAGGGAGATTAGTAGTTTAATTCGCTTTTTAGCCAAGGATAGAGTTCTACGAGCTTTCCAATGCATTCATCAACCTTCTCTTTTGGATAATTGTAGGGCTGAAGCCGCCCATTGAAGTAGTCTTCGTAGGCTTTCATGTCAAAATATCCATGGCCACAAAGTAGGAACAACAGGGTTTTATCTTGGTTTTTTCTCTTACATTTAAGGGCTTCATCGATTACTGCTTTTATAGCGTGAGCTGGTTCTGGAGCAGGAACTATCCCTTCCACCCTAGTGAATAAAGCTGCGGCATTAAAAACTTCAATTTGGTTGTAAGCTTTTGCTTGGATTTTGCCATGTTTGCTGAGTAGGCAGAGAGTCGGAGCCATTCCGTGGTAACGTAGGCCCCCTGCGTGGATTGGAGGGGGTACAAACGTGTGACCTAAAGTATGCATTTTCAGCATTGGAGTTAGTCTAGCGGTATCTCCATGGTCGTAAACATAATAGCCTTTAGTCACTGAAGGGCAAGCTGTAGACTCGACAGCGAGAAACTCTGTTTCTTTAGGTGCTTTTCCTGAAATTTTATCATAGTAGTAGGGCCAGAAAATTCCTGAAAAACTGCTTCCACCGCCGATGCATCCTATTATTGCGTCGGGATATTCATTGATTTGTTCAAGTTGTTTTTTTGTTTCTAGCCCTATTATGGTTTGGTGCATCAAAACATGATTTAAGACACTTCCAAGTGAATATTTTGTTCTCTCGTTTTTCACAGCGTCTTCTATAGCTTCACTTATAGCTATTCCAAGGCTTCCGGGACTGTTTGGAAAGTTTTTGAGTATTCTTTTCCCGTTTTCGGTTTTTTCGCTTGGGCTGGGTATAACCTCAGCGCCCCAACTTTCCATTAAAATCTTTCTGTATGGTTTTTGGTTATAACTTATTTTCACCATGTAAACTGTTGTTTTCATATTGAACATTGCACATGCGAATGCTAGTGCGGATCCCCATTGCCCAGCGCCTGTTTCAGTGGTTAATCTTTCAATTCCCTCTTTCATGTTATAATATGCTTGAGCAACTGCTGTGTTAGGTTTGTGACTTCCAGGCGGGCTTACTCCTTCGTATTTATAGTAGATTTTTGCTGGTGTTTTGAGGGCTTTCTCAAGACCTGTTGCTCTGTATAGAGGGGTAGGTCTCCATATTTTGTAGACTTCACGGACTTCATCGGGTATTTCTATCCAGCGTTCATTACTCATTTCTTGTTTTATTAGTTCTTTTGCGAACAGCTGCTCTAGCTGTTCCGGTTTAACAGGTTCTCGGGTTTTAGGGTTGATGGGGGGCGGTATAGGCTCCGGTAAATCAGGTGCGATGTTGTACCATTTATTTGGTATTTCTTCTTCGTTTAGCAACAGTTTTTTAAAGGACATAGTATTCCTCTCTATTTAGTTAGTGCTCTGGGGGGTTGCCGTTTCAATGTTTAATAATTGTACTTTAATGCTTATTAATAAACTTTATTGCACATTTTTATACATTTTAGCGTGAGAGAAATGTGGCGTAAAATAAAATACTACTTTAAAGAATTTCCCGCACAAATGAAAGTTGCAAAATTACTATTTGAGAGGGGTTTCCAAGTAAGAGAAGATGGAAAAGTAGTCAGTGACAATATAGAAATTGCTCATACACAAATAGCTAAAGCAGCAGAAGTCGACAGGAGAGTTGTCGACAGCACTGTCAAAACAATACTTTCTAACAAAGAATTGCGAAGAATCTATACAAAACTTCGGCAAACATGTCTACTCCAAGAGGTTGCACGGGAATTTGATTTAAATGTGATAATTTTTGTTCCAGAAAACGCCAGGGAAACTGGTATAATAGCAAAAGTCACTGAAACAATTTCCAACAGTGGATTGAGTATTCGACAGGCGTTGGCCGAAGACCCTGACTTAAGCCCTGAACCGAAACTAATACTTATAATTGAGGGGGAAATTCCACCAAACCTTATTGAAAAATTAAGGAAAATTCCGGGAACTAAAAGTATAACCCTATGCTAGAAAACGAAGCTCTTTCAAAATTTCAGCCATAAACAGTCTCTTCTGCTATTGCCTTGAAATAATAAGCAGCGAGAGCTACTATTCCATTAGCAATCATTACATAAAAACCTAGACTCCAGTTTGAGCTAATAAACTGATAATGGTAACCTGGACCAGACAGGAAGGTAGGGGTTACAATTCGACTAAAAAGAAAGAACCAATTAAGAGAGCCTCCAAAAGCTAGAATTCCTCCAATTAAGATTTCATATTTTGGCGGAATAATTAAGGTGCGATTTAATGCTCCTAGGGTTTCTAAAGCTAATGCTAGAACACATGTCAAAAATACCATAAAAAACGGTAAATCGAAAGGGTCTAATGGTGTAAAGAAGTAGGGACTACTTCCGGAATAAATTCCCCAGAGGTAATATACTTGGATGAAACCTCGCTCAGTGCTAACGGTGAACCATGGTAGGAACAGACCAATAAAACCTAAAATTGGTGGAATAAAAAGGGGAAGTCGTTTGGTTGACATTTAAACCCCACTAACAGGTCATCTCAGGGTTCCATTGTAGTTGGTGTGGCACTGCCAACATTCAGCAACATTAGCGTGTCCGCCTGATTGCCAGTCAGCATACTCTGTACTATGGCAGTTTCCACATACTGCGCTCATTGCCCCGAAAGTGGTCGGTAGATCATAAGTGTGGAATTCGGACCCTGTAGTATACGTATGGCAAGAAGAACAGTCCATATTTCTGTGGTTTGCTCTGCTGCTTAGTGACTGCTCATCAACTATGTCTCCGTGGCATTTTGCACAGTCCACAGTTCTTGTTATGGTGTGTGTTCCAATATACATTGAGATAATCGTTGGAACTAATAGTATAGCTGAGACAAACAACAGCACGGCCAGAATCTTCGCACGACTAGGCAATTAATCCTCCTTCCCGTCCTCTCACATCCAATTTTTTCTGTCTTTTATGATATATATAATCTTTCCTATAACAATCTTCTATAACAAAAATATGCTAGATACATAACCGGATCCTAGGAGAATAAAACAATCAGGCGATTATAAGCTCTTATATCTTCAAACATTAACCTTAAATTTTGAGGATGCTTAGCGTCCTTCAACAGAGGGGCATTGAAGAAAATAATGGACATGCAGTTAAATGATTGTAAAAAGGCTTGGATAAAGCTATGATAGAAGCGTTTAAAAGCCAAGCTCGAAAAGCCATACAAGCTTTAGAAAGGACTTTGAATAAAAAAGCTTTCATAGTTTTTCATGATGATGCTGACGGTCTTTGCTCAGCCGCCATCACAAAGGCGGCATTGGAACGTGTAGGTTTTCAAACATATATGTTCTGTCTTGAAAAACTCTATCCAGAAGTTGTTATGGACATACATGCAAAAACTGGACAAGTGATTTTCTATGTTGACATAGGTTCAGCTCATGCTGACTTCATTTCTGAAGTTAATCAAGGTCGAAACTTAACTGTAATTCTCGATCATCATGATCCTAAACCATGCTCAGATCCAAAAGTTTTCGATTTAAACCTTGAACATTATGGGTTTAAAGGCGAAACAGATTTTTCTGGAGCCACATGTTGCTACCTTTTTGCACGAACGTTAAACGTTCATAACATTGATTTAGCCCCTTTAGCTATTGTTGGAAGCTGTGAGATTCCAGGAGGATTTCAAAGCCTTAATGCGGTTGTATTAGATGAAGCCCTAAAAAATGATGTGTTAAGGTCCAAGGGGAAAAGCTTTGAAATTGCCAAGTTTCAGATTCGTGTGGACAAACTTTTTTCCATGCTTCAGGTTTTAGGTGCTGTTGGATATTATGAAGGCGGCCCCATTTTAGGGGTTATGACTTGTTTAGAGGGAGGAATTGGCGAGGTTAAGGCAAGAGTAGAGGCTTTAGAAGAAAAACGTAAAGAGGTAAATAAACGTGTTTTAGCTAGGCTCTA
This sequence comes from Candidatus Bathyarchaeota archaeon UBA233, assembly GCA_002507245.1. Taxonomy (GTDB): domain Archaea; phylum Thermoproteota; class Bathyarchaeia; order Bathyarchaeales; family UBA233; genus UBA233. The sequence goes on along the minus strand of DAZI01000069.1, from coordinate 53,651 downwards.
CCGGGAAGGACTCAAAGAAACAAAGCATATTCAATGGTTTGATGCGGCTGATACTTACAGAGGTATGGGAACAAAAGTTATTGGACAATTCTGTTCCTTTCTCTCTTATCAACGTCGTCTAGTGAAACCTTACAAGTATCTCTTTGGTTTTGTTAATGTTCCTCCGGAGATTCCTGGCTGGGGTAAACTGAAAGAAAGGCTTGCAAAGGCTTCAGTTCGCGTACCTAAACCATTTAAGAATTTAATAGAAACTGGGAGAGCGTTAGGCGCCGTTGACTTGGTGTTATCTGCTTCTGAAGAGTTTGGGATGGCTGATGGCCACCAGTTCGCTGCGAACGTTGTGTTGCCTATGGAGAAGAAGGAAGCGTTAATTGAAGTAGCCGAAAACGTTTGTACATGCTTTATTAAATCATAACTCTGGGTTGAAAACCATATGTTTCTTATGTTTTTCCATGTTGTTACCTCAGTTAGATGTTTTACATGAATATGTATAAAAAGTAGATAAATAACCACTCCATATTCATTTCAGATATGAAAGATTATTTAAAAATTGCTTGCGGAGTCTTCGGAGCAATAAACTTTAATAAAAAACCAGTATTTCCGCTTCTTTATTGGGGGCTTCGCGCGCAAAATCATCGGGGGCATCAATCTCATGGCTTTGTCACGTTTAACGGAAAATTTTATGCTTACAAAAGATTGGATTTAGTTCCAAGAATTCGGACCAAGGCTACCAATGAATGGCTAAAGCGTTTACCAGGCTACTTAGGCATAGCGAATATACGATATACTACTTCTGGGAAAACTGATGAGAGGTCCTTGAGAAAGGGGATACAGCCTGTAATTGCCAAGAAAGACAATTCAAAGATAGCAGTATCCTTCAACGGAAACGTTGTAAATACTCTTCAATTAAAAAGAGAAATACAAGGAGAGTTTCCTGGTTTTGAATATGAATGTGATGCTGACCTACTCTGTTACAAACTTTTAATAGATCACTTAAAAACTGGAGATTTATCTGAAGCTGTAACGCGGTGTATGAAGGAAGTTGATGGAGCGTTTTCTGTGGCTGGAATAACTCAAAATGGGGAATTTTTTGCCTTTAAAGACCCTTATGGGATAAGGCCCTTATGTGCTGGAAAAGATGGAAAGGACGGAATTTTTGCCTTTTCTTCTGAAACTGTGGGTTTTGACATAAACACTATTAACTTTGAGTTCGAGATAGAACCCGGTGAACTTGTAAAGGTAACTAAACAAGGATTTGAAAGGGAAAAACTTGTTAACAGCGGAAAAAAGGCTTTTTGCGCCTTCGAATTCGCCTATTTTGCTAGGCCGGACTCCATATTTGGAGAAAAATGTATTTATGAGATTCGCGAGCAATTTGGGAGAAACTTAGCTGAGGAAAACCAAGACGTAGTTCAAGATGCAGACATAGTCATATCAATTCCGGAAACAGGCGACGATGCTGCGTTAGGCGTGCATGAAGCTACAGGCTTAAGATGGGAGCGAGCGTCGCGAAGACATCGATATGTAACTGAACGGGCTTTCATACTTCTCTCCAGGGAACGCAAATCTACTATAGACAAGAAAATCAACTTTATTGGCTCAAGGATAAGAGGAAAACGTGTTATAATTACCGAAGACAGCATAGTCCGCGGCGACACAACAAGGGTTGTTGTGGAGAAGCTTCGAAAATTTGGCGCCAAAAAAGTGTACGTGTTCATAACTTTTCCACGTATCATCAGCCCATGTTTCTATGGAATCAACATGGCAACTTACAGCGAGCTAATTGGCTCCCGCTATACGGATGAGGAAATAGCTAAAATAATTGGCGCTGACAGCGTACGATACCAAAGCCTGGAAAGCTTCATAAAAGCCACTGGATACCGCAAGGACGAATTATGCTTGGGATGCCTAACACGGAAGTACCCTACGCCTATGGCGCAGCGAATAGCAGACGAAATGTGGAAACGCTTCCAAGAAGGCGAAAAGGAAACTAGGCGACTCTACGAGATTCCAGAACTTGTCGAAAACGCAGCTACAAAATAACCTTTTAAACAATCTTTTTATAACGTTTCAATGCGTGAAACCCTATGGAAAAGGTAGGTATCCTCGTTGTTTCTTATGGTGCTAGAGCTGCAGCTATGATAGACGCGTTTAAACGTAGCCCAAACTATGAAGTTGAACTCTACGTGGCTGACAAGCAGGCTAATCCCTTCAATATGGAAAATGCTAAGAAGCATGTTGTAATTCCAGACTTAAACGTGAAAGATATCTGTCGTTTCGCTAAAAAGCATGAAGCGGAAATAGACTTTGGCATAGTTGGCCCGGAAAAACCTATAATCCAAGGAATACGTGACAAGATAGAAGCTGAAACAAGCATACCTATGATCTGCCCTACAAGGGAATATGCCATCGAAGCAAGCAAGGTAGCTCAACGCTTGCTCTTCCAGAAATTTGCCCCTGAGGTAAACCCCAGGTTTAAGATTTTCCACCCAAAAGACTACACAAGCACAGAAGAAGTTCGTAAAGCTTTATTCCAGTGGCTGGACGAACTTGACAATCAAGTAGCTATCAAACCCGACCGCCCAGCCGCTGGAAAAGGCGTCGGTGTGTGGGGCGACCATTTCACTACCCGTGAACAGCTCTTTAACCACTTTATGGCCAACTACGCACATGGCGCGGTAATTGTGGAAGAAAAAATTATAGGTGAAGAATCCAGCTTCCAAGCCTTCTGCGACGGCAAACATTTAATCCCGTTGCCTGAGACCCGAGACTATAAACGTGCTTTCGACGGGGATAAAGGCCCTAACACTGGAGGAATGGGCGCATACAGGGATAAAGACGGCAAGCTTCCCTTTATGACCTTGCAGGACAGAGAGAAAGAAATTGAGATCGTTAATCAGATATTTAGAAAATGGGTTGGCTCAACTGGAAATTCAGCTGTACGTGGAATCCCCTTTTATATGGCGTTTATTCATACAGGTAAGCAGTTAAAAATATTAGAGAACAATAGCCGTCCAGGTGACCCTGAAATCCAAGCTGTTCTCCCGACTTTGAAGGATGACTTTGTAAATGTCTGCTACAAAATTATAGAGGGCAACTTAACACGTGTTGAATTTGGAAAGCAAGCTGCTGTTGTAACTTATAAGGTGCCGCCCAACTACGGTGGATACATCAACGTGTTTCCAGACAAGGTAGACAAGTCTGAGATGGGTACGCCTGTAGATTTGGCTCAAGCCTACGAACTACGTGAAAAATACGTCGATAAAATACGCGTTTACCCGGCTTCCATGGAAAAACGCGGTGACAAAACTTATCCCCTCAAATCTAGAACTGTTTGCACTGTCGGAATAGCAGACACAATTGAGGAGGCTAGACAGATTTCGTTGGAAGGAATAAACACAATAACTGGCGGCGCTCTCTGGTATAGAACCGATATCGCGTCTAAAGAGCATATAGCCAAAAGCATCCAACGTATGCATTTCTTAAGAGGAGCCGCGCTGTGAAAAAAGAAGCTAAACGAGTCTTCATCTCCGACTGTGAGGGGCCAATATCAAAAAATGATAATGCCTTCGAACTAGCAACGCATTTCATTCCAGAAGGCAACAAACTTTTCGCTTTAATAAGCAAGTATGACGATGTTTTGGCTGATGTCCTAAAACGTCCTGGATACAAGGCTGGAGACACTTTAAAACTAATTCTGCCTTTCCTCAAAGCTTACGATGTTACCGACAGGAAAATGCTGGAGTTTTCCCAACAAAATATTCTCCTAATACCGTACGTTAAGAAAGCTCTTATGTACATACGTAGTTTTATGCCCACGTTTATCGTGAGCACCAGTTATGAACATTTTATTAGAGCATTATGCAATGCAATAGAGTTTCCTTACGAAAACACCTACTGCACCAGGCTTAGATTAGACAAGTATACTCTAACGGAAAGTGAGAAAGACAAGCTGAGAAAGCTATCTCGAGAAATTGCTGATTTACCTATGATTAAAATTCCTGAAAATGCGAAAACTTTGGAAGATTTTTCTGAAATCCATCAAGCAACAATTCGGCGTCTAGACGAAATTTTCTGGAAGGAACTTACTATTATGGAAATCGGTGAAATACTGAATGAAGTTAATCCCGTGGGTGGAAGAGAAAAAGCCTCTGCTGTGAACGAAATTGTGGATAAACAAGAGATGGACCTAGCGGATGTGATGTATGTAGGTGACAGCATTACTGATGCAGAAGCCTTTAGGCTTGTTCGCCGTAAAGGCGGACTAACAATTTCTTTTAACGGTAACTGGTATGCTGTCCGAGAAGCTGAAGTAGCTGTATTAGCTGAAAACGCTGCGGCAATCGCTGTCCTAGCCCAGATTTTCCATGATTTCGGCAAGGAAAAAGTCTTATGGTTAGCTGAAAACTGGAACTTAAACAATATTCAGCAGTTCAATATTCCACTTCGCTTTGTTGAACAATTGATTTTTGCTCATCCGCAAGGATTACCTAAAATTAAAATAGTGAAAAGCCAAAACATGGAAGAAATAGCCAAAGAAAGCTCTAACTTTCGGAAAAAAGTGCGGGGAGAAGTTATAGGAAAGTTGGGATAAATTTGAAAGCTGAAATTGAAGATACTTATGCAGAAGCCTTTGAAGGAATATACTGTCGCCTAATCGTAACGGCTGACGACGAAGAAACTTTGCGAAAGGCGGCTGAAAAAGCAACAGCTACTCCTTCCATTGTGATAGGCAGAGTGGAAGCCGGAATAGAAAAATGGCTTATGCCAGAAGAGACGCCTGATGGCCGAAAAGGAGCCCTTCTACAGTTCTGGGGAGGAATAGACCCTAATAAGCCCTTCTCTAACTCATTAAAAAAGTTCGAAATCGAGCTTTCCTACAGAATTCGCCAAGACATCTTAGTTAGACCCTTTACAGCAGTTTTTGACGCGTTACCTAATCCGGAAGGAAAACTGGATATGATGGAACGCGTTGGGCATTGTGGAGATGGATACGAATGGATTGAAAACCGCTATGGACGTGAGATGATTATAGTTCCAATAATGGTGCCAGACTTCCAAATAGAACGCACCCTGGGCTATGCACGAGGCGTTATGGGCGCAAACTTCTGGATAATGTGTACGACCAAAGAGGCACTTAAAACCGCGGGAGAAAAAGCATTAGCATCCATACATAAAGTTGAGGGAGTAATAACTCCCTTTGACATATGCTCAGCCGGTTCCAAACCTGAAACTCGGTATCCATGGATAGGACCAACCACAAACCATCCCTACTGTCCTTCCTTGAGAAGCCGTCTAGGGGAAAAATCTCAAGTGCCCGAAGAAGTAGGATACATCCCTGAAATAGTGATCAACGGAGTTTCAATTGAAAACGTAAAAAAGGCTATGCGTGCTGGAATAGAAAGTATACTAGATGTCAATGGCGTTATCCGCATTTCAGCTGGAAATTATGAAGGAAAACTTGGAAAATACAAACTGTGGCTAAAGGAAATACTGCCAGAATAGAACATTTTAGAAAATATAAGTGGAAGGAGCTTCTTAAAGCTGATTAAAGAAATCACGGATGGTGCGTTTATTTTAACATTAGTAAAATTTAAATTTATTTATAATTACTAATGTTTAATATGTCAACCAATACTCGATTCTTGCCAAGAAACATAATGTCCGTTTTAATGAAATGGCTGAATAGAAGGGAGGCATACGCCATTAAAGGCCCTAGGCAGTCTGGGAAAACAACTGTTTTGAAGATTTTGCAGAAGAATTTGAAAGGGAAAAACGTTGTGTTCATGAATTTTGAGGATCCGGACGTTCTCGAGGCATTTGAAACCAATCCGAAGGAGTATGTTAAAAGTTTCATGTTGAAAAAAGGTAGGTATTATTTTCTGATGGATGAGTATCATTACGTGAAGGATCCTGGAAAGAAGTTAAAGTTGCTTTATGACACTTTTGAGAACGCAAAATTCATAGTTACTGGTAGCTCATCCCTTGAGCTTAGCGGTGCAATGGCAAAATTCTTGGTTGGAAGGGTTTTCTTTTTCGAGCTTTTTCCGTTCAGTTTTCATGAGTTCTTGGTTGCAAGAGACAAGAGGCTTGCTAGGATTTACGAGGGGGAGAATAAGCATATCAGGGAGTTTTTGGTTAATGGAAAAACATTTGTTAAGGAAAAAGACATTTTCTTGAAGGAGTTTACTTCGTTATTTAACGAGTATCTGATATTTGGCGGTTACCCAGCTGTAATTAAGGCAGCGGATAGCGAAACAAAAAGAGTTATCTTGAAAAACATTTATGACACTTACATTTCAAAGGACGTAGTTGAATTTTTAAAAATCAGCGATGCTTTCAAATACCGATGCGTTGTGAGGGCTTTAGCCACTCTAACTGGAAGTTTGCTTAACTACACAGAACTTTGCGCTACATGCCAAAGCTATTACAAAGAAGTAAAGAGGATAATCTCCATTTTATCGGAAACTTACATCGTTAAAATTGTTAGACCTTTTTACCGAAACCCAATCACAGAACTGAAGAAGAATCCTAAAATCTACTTCTACGACTTAGGTCTCAGAAACTACATCATAGGAAATTTCAATCCGTTAGAGAAGAGAACAGATGCAGGAGCTATAGTTGAGAACTTCGTCTTCTTAGGGCTGAGAAACAGCTTTCCAGATGAGATGATAAACTACTGGAGGACGATAGCAAAGGCCGAAGTTGATTTTATTCTCAGATTGAACGAGCAAATAATTCCAATAGAAATAAAATACCAGACATTTAAACAACCGAAGGTCTCAAAAAGCTTAAGGAGCTTTATCAAGACTTATAAGCCGAAAAGGGCGATGGTGGTTACAAAAGATTTTTGGAATAGGACAAAGATCGAGAATACGGATGTTATGTTTACTCCAGCTTGTTATTTATAAAGTTTCTCAACGATTCCATACAGCAAGAGACTAACTATTTAGATTTCCTTCTTTTTCGGTTCCTTAACTGCGAAAAGTATTATCAAGCTGACTACGGTTCCCAGGATTATGGTTAAGATGAAAGGGTAGGCTGGCGCCGACTCGTAGAGGATTCCGCCTAATGTTGATGCAGGCACTGTTGCTAAGATGTTTAAGGTTACAATTGTTCCCATGATTCTACCTCTTTTCTCTCTTGGAATAAGGTCAGCTAATAAAGCGTTATATGCTGGCATTATTAGGCATCCTCCTGCGGCGAAGAGTAGATAAACAATCAACAGTTGATGAGGATTTCTAGCGAGCAGAAATAGGATGGTTGAGGGCATGAATAGTGCATAGGCGGCGAGTATAGATTTTTTCCTTCCGATTTTGTCTACGAGTTTTCCAAGAGGGAAACCCAAAACAATTGTAGTTGCAACAAAGGCTGTGTTCACAAATCCCCATTCAATTCCGCTTATCTTAACTACATCAAACACGTATAGCGAGGTGAACATTCGAAACATAGGTTCTTCAAAAGCGCTTACTAGAAATGCTAAGGCAACGAACTTAAGGGTTGTTGACATTTCTCTCCAGGCTTGTGCTATAGAACTTAAAGACTCCTTGAAAGTGTCCATCAATTCTTTCAACTTAATTTTTTCTGGACACTCGAGGGTTTCTCTAAGGAAAAGCATGCGGATAAATGCTGCGGTAAACATGCAGAAGAAGATTATTGTATAAACTATCCGCATGCCTTTTTCGATACCATAGGTTTCTACGAGGAAACCTGCTATTGCCGGCGCAAATATGGTAGGTATGTTAGGGATAACATTGGTGGCTGCGTATCCCATTCCCCGTTTTTCAGGAGGAACCGAGTCGGCAAGTATAGCGTCAAGGGCAGGCTGATATATCAAAGCGAGATTTGAAATGATCATTCCAACAAGCACAAACCGCCAATCCGGTGCAAAAATGTAGAAAAGAAAGGAGAAAGCAACAACGAAAGTCATTGTCACAATGATTTGTCTTCTACCATACTTATCAGCAATATAGGCTCCTGGAATTCGAATTAACCCTAACACTAAAGCGCCAATGGATCCCATAAAACCAATCACGGTAGGGGGAGCTCCAAGCGCTCTGAAAAACGGGGCCTCAAAAGAGGAGGTCATTGAAAACGTGAAAAATACAAAGAACCAACTAACAATAAGGGTAAGCAGATTCCCCTGCATGAAAGAAAATTCCTTTCTAATGCTTTTCAGGAGACCACGCAATAGCTTTAACTCCATCCTTGAAACTCCACAAAACTACGAAAACCCGGGATATATGTCGTTTGCTTGCATACTGATAAAGGGAATTTTTATATTCTAGGAGCTAGCTTTCAACTATCGTGGAAAAGTTAAGTTGTGCCCAAAAATATGTTTAGAGCGAACAGGCCTTATTCTTGTAGGAGCTTTTGTTGTGGTAATAATTTTCTATACATTAAATTTTATAATTGTCACGTACTTTTCTCTCACAATTTCAATTCACGATTTAGCTTTTATTGAAGGAATTTTCTTCATATTGCTGGGCATATCGTTTCTCTTAGGTTCTGGAGGTTTAAGCCCTGCAACTCTAAAAGAGTTATTTTTCGCTTCAGCCGCGGACGTTGTGACCGATGAGAGCTATGCTCCTTCTGATATCCTTCGTAGGGAAGTTTGGAAGTCTCGTGGCAAGCAAAAGCTTGGGTTGATTTTAGTTTTTTCCGGAATAATTCTTATAGTCCTTTATTTCCTCCTGGCACGTTCCTACTAAAACATAAAGCACAATTATAATAATTTGGTATTACTAATCTACGATTTCTAATGAAAGAGGAAAGCCGGATGATTTTCGATTTCATAGGGTTTGGAGCGCTAAACGTGGATAAGCTTTACAAGGTTGATAAGATTGCCTCGGCTGAAGAGGAAAGTTTCATCTATTCCTTCAAGGAAGCTTGCGGAGGTTCTGCAGCTAATACCATAGTTGGGTTAGCAAGGCTTGGGCTGAAAACTGGATATATAGGGAAACTAGCCGTTGATAATGAAGGAAAAAGGCTTCTTGAAGAATTTAAGCGGGAAGGAGTGGACGTTAGAGGCATAGTGGTTTCCAAAACCGGGAGATCCGGCACGGTTTTAGGCTTCGTAGATCTTAAAGGTGAAAGGGCGTTGTATGTAGATCCGGGGGTAAACGATACTTTAGGCTTTGAAGAAATAAACATGGAATATGCTTTAAAGACGAAGTTTCTGCACTTAACTTCCTTTGTAGGCGAAACCCCCTTTCAAGCTCAGAAAAAACTTGTTGAAAGCTTGCCGAAAAGTGTTAAGCTGACCATTGATCCAGGCGAGTTATATGCGAGAAGGGGCCTAAGTGGCTTAAAGTTTGTCCTTGATAGAGCTTTTGCTGTCATGCCAAACGCTGGGGAACTGAAACTCTTAACTGGCGAGGACAACTATAAGGAAGGAGCTGAAAAACTGTTGGCAGAAGGGGTCAAAATAGTAGCTGTAAAACTTGGTAGGAAAGGTTGCTATCTCACAAATGGAGAAGAAGAATACATGGTTCCACCCTTCAAGGTTCAAGCAGTTGATACAACAGGCGCTGGTGATGCTTTTTCCGCCGGCTTTCTTTATGGATTGGCTACCAACAGACCGCTTAAGCAATGCGGCGAAATAGGCAACTTCGTGGCGTCTCGTTGCATAACACAAATAGGCGCAAGAAACGGGCTACCAACCCTTGTGGAATTGAAAAAAGCTCTAAAATTATGACAGGAACCGTGGAAACTTGCGAATATAAAGTGAAGTTCAGCTAAAATTTTTGCTCCAGATATCGAAGCATACCTTCGAGTATGAGTTTCCCATCTCCGTATTGGGGTAAAAATTTTCTTTTCGTCCAATCTGGTTGTTGCCACCAATAGAAGGCACGCTCGGGATGCGGCATTAACCCCAACACTGTTCCCTCTCGATTGCATATTCCTGCTATGTCGTAAAATGAGCCGTTTGGGTTGGCTGGATAAACGTTCTCTGCGGGTTTGCCATCTGAGTGGCAGTATCTAAAGACAAGCTGGTCGTTTTCAATAAGCCTTTCTAAACAAACGTTCTCTCTCTCCTTTGGAAAAGTAAATCTGCCCTCGCTGTGGGCCACTGGAATACGTAGAACCATATTTTTCGCGATACGTCGAGTAAAGACGCAGTTTCCATGATTCTCGTGGCGTATGTAAACCCATCGGCAATTATAGCCTGGTGGAAAGTTCGTTGCTAAAGCAGCTTCAGGATGTTCGCTTATACCATTAAACGCTGGCAACACACCCATTTCCACAAGTACTTGAAAGCCATTGCATATTCCTATGATTGGCTTTTCCTCGGCAATAAACCGTTTAATTTCCCTACCCAATTTAGCGATTATCCACTTAGCCCATATGGCTCCAGCTCTTACATAATCTCCGTAAGAGAAACCTCCTGGGAAAACTAGGGCATCGTATTCTAAAAACTTCTCTTTGTCTCGCATTATTTGGTTTATATGAAACACATCAGCTTGTGCGCCTAGCTCTAGAAAGGCTCGTTGAGTTTCTTTATCGCAGTTCGTTCCACCTACCCTCATTAAGAGAACCCTTATCTCTTCCCGTTTCATTTTACTGAGCCGCCTCCCTCTAATCCGAACTTCCAGCTTTGCATCAACTCTCGAATGGAAACATCAATTACGGTTTCGCCTTTCAAACCGCGTATGCAGAAATGTTGGCTTTGAGTAACTATTCCTATTAAGCCGTAAGGAGTTCCACGCATTATGCTCTCGAATTCCTCGCGGCTTTTTTCTGAAACCTCGACGAGAAATCGGCCATTCGACTCAGAGAACAATATAAAGTCGTTACGAATTATGTCTCTAACTGGAACTCTTGCAAGATCAATTTCTACACCGTAACCTCCGCTGAAAGCCATCTCCGCCAAAGCGACGCCCAATCCTCCTTCGGAAACGTCATGGCAAGCCTTAATCAAGCCTTGTTCAATTGCTGTTTGAATACCCCGGATTATTCGTCTAGCTTGGGGAGCTCTCACTTTGGGGACGGAGTTTCCAATAAACCCGTTTAATACATAATATTCGGAGCCCCCTAATTCTTGGAAGGTTTCTCCAACAATGTAGATTAGGCCGTTAGGGGCTTTGATGTCCATGGAAACAATGTTTCGAACATCTTCCACTATGCCCACAGCCGTAATAAGCAACGTAGGCGTTACTGGACCGAACGGTGACTCGTTGTATAAGCTATCCTTTCCTGATATGAAGGGAGTTTCAAAGGCTTTCGCGAAGTCATAACATGCTTGACAAGCCCTCACTAAGCTTCCAAGCCGATCCGGTTTTTCCGGGTTCCCCCACGTAAAATTGTCGAGTAGGGCTATTCTCGTTCCACCTACAGCTACGTTGTTGCGTATGGCTTCCTCAATATTTGAAGCAGCCATCCAATAGGCGTCTATCTTTCCATAGTTGGGGTTTATCCCGCAAGAAATGGCTATACCTTTCCACGAGTCATCTAGGGGTTTTATCACAGCTGCATCGTTTGGTCCAGCTAGTTCGCCATGCAGAGGCTTCAGAACAGTGTTGCCCTTGACTTCGTGATCATAGGTTCGAATGACGTTTTCCTTGCTGGCTATGTTAGGCGAAGCAAGCAAATTCAAAAGGGTGGACGTTAAATCTTTTGGCTCTGGAAATTCTGGTTCTTCAAAACGAGGTGGGACCCATACAGCTCTACGTATTGCTTTTGGAGGGTTAAACAGGAAGGACACTTCTACTTCGGCTACGTTTTCGCTTTGGTAGTAGACCCGTATTAAGCCGTCATCGGTGTATACTCCTATAGGCGTGGCTTCTACATCCTCGTCTTCAAACACTTCTAAAACTTTTTTCAGATGATTACGAGGAACCGCTAGCAACATTCTTTCTTGAGATTCAGAAACGTATATTTCCCATGGGGCTAAGCCACCATATTTAAGCGGAACCTTCTCAAGTTCTACCGAGGCACCTAGCCCAAATCTGTAGGCGGTTTCGCTTACGGCGCATGAGATCCCCCCTCCACCTAGGTCGGTAATTGCTGAGGCAAGCTTTCTGTCGCGTATTTGAAGTATAGCTCTTTTCAGTTTTTCCTCTTGTATGGGGTTTGCTATTTGAACCGCTGGTCTCGAAACTTCTTCTGACTCTTCGGTCAGCTCTGCTGAAGCAAAGGTGACGCCGTGGATTCCGTCTCTACCCGTCTTTCCTCCGGCTAAGACAATTACATTGCCTTTTTCGGCTTGTCTTTGAAATTTGTTTAAGGGAACTATACCTATACATCCACAGTAAACAACCACGTTTCCAGTATAACTTTCATCGAAACGTATGGCACCATTTAATGTTGGGATTCCCATATTGTTGCCATAGCATCCTATTCCAGCTGTAACTCCTCGATAAACATAGCGTGGATGCTTCACTCCCGTGGGAAGCTTTTCGTAGGGGAAGTCTAGAGGCCCAAAACATAAGACGTCAGTACAAGCAATGGGGTCTGCCCACACGCCTAATATATCACGAATTACTCCCCCAACGCCCGTAGCTGCGCCACCAAAAGGTTCAATGGCAGAGGGGTGGTTATGAGTTTCAACCTTAACTGCTACACAATAATCCCCATGGAAATGTATTATTCCAGCGTTATCTTCGAAAACTGAAAAACACCATTTTGGATTTAGCTCTTTAGTAACCTTGAAGATGTAAGTTTTAAATAGGCTTTCGATTTCTTTGTCTCCAAAGATTATCGTCCCTTTGAACGTTTTGTGGAAGCAGTGTTCTGACCAGGTCTGTCCAATGGTTTGGAGTTCTACATCTGTCGGGTTTCTACCGCGTCTTTTAAAATACTGCTGAACTGCTTTCATCTCGTCTAGGCTTAATCCTACGCCTGTTTCGCGGCTTATTATTTGAAGCTCCGTATCATCTGCGTTCATTAAATTTATCTCATAGACTTCGAAGGGTAGCTTCTTGCGAATGTAAAGCCTTCCTGTTTTCTTTGATGGCATGAGTCATTCCACTTCCTCAACCGAATAAATATAATTATCCTTGGTCGGGTTGGCTAAGAGTCTTCGGCACATTTCTTCAACTTGAGCCTCTGCTTCTTCGTTCGAGTCTGCCTTGAGAATTATGTTGAAGACTTTGCTAACGTTAACGCTTTTGACATCATACCCAAGCTCTTTAAGCAGACGCGCTGTTGTTTCTCCTTCTGGATCTATATGGCCTTTTTTGAGGGTTACTTCCACTCTTGCTTTAAACATCATAGGTTTCAATTGAACTTTTAAAAATTTAAGTTTTTTGTAGAATAATATTTAAATAAAAATGTTAAAGATTAATGTGTGAGAACTATTCTTTTATTTTTATACAAAGCAACAATTTCCCTAGAGTCTGTTACTTGTCCAATAATTTCTGCTTCAACTTTTTGCTTTTCAAGAACAGATAATACTTCTTCTGCATGGGTTTTTTCCACGACTACAGCGAACCCCCAACCCATGTTGAATGTTTTAAGCATTTCTTCGTCGGTTATTGCCCCATGAATTTCCTCGGCTGTTTTCTGGATCAGTTCAAATATAGGCTGGGGTTTGAAATTATCGAATATGAAACCTATACCGGCAGAAAAATCTGATAAGCGGCCAAATTTCAGGTAGGCATCCCCTGTTATGTGAACTGCAGCTTTGATAGAAACCTTCTCTATTAACTTAAGTAAGGGTTTAACGTAGATACGTGTGGGCTCCAGGACTTCTAAGACTATTTCACGGTTTAGACCTTCTGGAACTTCATATGGATCATATTTGCCGCCCCATTTCTTGAAAAGAACTTTTCTAGCAAGAGTTACCCCATTACTGTGAATGCCAGAACTTCGCAGTCCGATAATAACATCTCCAGGACGTAGGGTATTGCCGAAAATCACCCGTTCACGTGTTACTTCGCCTATGCAGGCGACTACCATGTCGAATCCCTTATTCGCCGTTATTCCCCGAATTATTTCGGCTACATCGCCTATTTCTCCGCCTGAAACAATGCATTCAGCTTCGGTTGCACCTTGTGTTATGCCTTTAATCCACGCTTTTACTAGTTGAGGGTTAGAAACTTGGGCATGAATATTATCGGCTATGGCTAAGGGTTTAGCTCCAGAACGTATGACATCGTTTACCGCTACAGCAACGGCATCGACACCTATAGTATCATATTTTTCGGCTAGCTGAGCGACCAAAACTTTTGTGCCTACACCTTCGATTACTAGGTCAAGATAAAGGTTTTCGCTTAAAGGGAAGAGGTTTCCGTAGGGAAGTTGTAAAACTTTTCCGTAACGGCTAAATCGATAAGTTTCTTCTAGAACCTTCAGGCTTTTTTTAGATGTGGCCCTAAGTTTTCTGTCCACTCCTGCCTCTGCGTAAGTAAAGGGTTTGGGCAATATTTCTTCCTCACGCTACCTTTTAGTGCAGATTAAAGAAAAAGGTTGCCATTCCCTAATCTAAAGGGATCGAATATAGCCTAGAATATCCAGCTTTAAAACGTGCTCCTTTTAGTCGGAAACGCCTTACAATAGAAATCTCAAAATTATGAATAAAAAGTAGAAAACGGGGTGAAGCAAGGAGGAGGGACTGATTTGATTATGAAATACGGTTTTGGGGTATGGTTTGGGGTGGGATCTTCGTTTTTTCTTTCATTTTCTCCGCTACGTAGGCGGTTAGGTTCTGGAACTCCGAATCATCTAAAACATGACGGGCTCTTGCGAGGATTTCTAGGCAGACTTCTTTGAAAACTAGGTCTGCACAACAAGTTTTAGCGTCATCTACAAGTTCTTTGCAAGCTTCGAGGATTGTCTCACTCAATTGCTTCACCCCGCAGATTATTAGTTAGAAGTTGAGAGAATAAGACTTATGAATTTAGAAACAGGATTATTAATCAGCGATTATCCTTTGATTTTTGAGTGATACCGAAGGAACATAAAGAGAACTTATTTCCAGAGAGAACTCCAGTATCTAACGAACATGTTGTTTTTAGGCAGCTTTAACATATAAATTGTAGCTAGGATTATTCCAATCAATAAGCTGATTATTGTACCGATGATTTCGGCTATAAAGAACCCAATTATGCCGGAAAAAAGGATAATGTATAATACTCTTAGCCTTAGGATTTCTATTGCAATTGTTATTGTTAGAAGAACGAAAAGGTTTCCATAAATTCCCCAAATTAACATGGCTATGACGATTTCTTCACATATCTCTGCGAATGAACGGAAAGGAGTAACTACAACGTTTTGGGATCCTTTCTCAATGAGGTGGGGATCAAACAGATGAGGCTCAGAACTTGATTGGGGAGCATTTCTGGAAGGGTTTACAGTTAGAGAAATATGTCCGTTTCCCGTTATCCAATAGAAAGGATATAGAATCGGGTTGTAAGTTATAGACAGCTCAACATTCCTATATTCCTTGTTGGAAGTAACTGTTTTGTTTGACCAATCTGAGGAATACCCTATGTTACCGAATAATCCCAGTAAAAGGAAGAGAAAAGTCATAGCTACTGCAAAAATTAACTTTTTAAATCCTTTTGCAAGGTATGCCCTAGTTTTTGAGGGCATTTCCATCAGATGTAAACTGGAAGCATTTGTTTTTAAAAGTTGGCGTAAAAGAAACTGTTGGATAAAGACTTAGGGGTATTATCCTAGAGGACTTGCATATACCAAAATGGTTTTTTCGTTTATCTTCACTATTTCGCCGTTTTCACGGCAAAATTCCAGAAGAAGCTTAAGAAAACCGTTTTTATCTCGAACCTTTTTAGCCTTCCTACGCCATTTAGGATCAGAAAGAATCTTTTGAACTACTTCAAGAGATACGTAATGTTCAGTCACAGAAGCCTTCTCCTTTCTCCTAACAAAATTTAGGCATAAGAATGATAAAGCATTTGTTCCATATCCGGAATTATTTTCAGTTTAGGAATTTCTGGAATCTAGAATACTTCGAGAATTGTTAATTACTGACAATTCTTCCATTCAAACTTGTGGATATAAAAGGAAGAGTTTAATAGTAGGGTTAGCCAAACTAGGTTAAGGCTAGAACAAAACTATGGAGAAATAGAGCTGAAAATCTAGTTCTAATTTTCCGCGGACTGTTCTGGCTTACGGTACGGAGGTGAAGACGAATGAACGATAGTAGCAGATCAGGTTTCCGATCATATAGTTTCCGCCCTAAAGCACCGGTGGAAGTTGGAAAGGAATACGAAGCAGACATAATCGAAATGAGTCATAGAGGCGATGCTGGAGTAGCAAAAATACAAGGTTTTGTCATATTTGTTTCCGGAGCAAAACCAGGTGATCACGTGAAATTCAAGATCACACGTGTTGGACGAAGGTTTGCAATAGCGGAAATGGTGTGATTCACCTAAAGCATACTCTTAAGGGGAGATGTTCATTATCTCTCCAGACTCCCAACTTTTACTTTTGAAAATAAAGGGTTGTTGAGTAAAAATTATGTTACACACAGGAAGTTTAAAAATGCAGGTTCTAACATCAGTTAGTCGTAAGAAGCAACGACGTACAGATAAACGTTCAGCGAAATTGGAAGCTCGAACCTTAAGGTATCTTACGGAAATATCCGTAAAGTACTGTATAGAGCCGAACCTGTTTTTTGATAAGATAGTAGAGTCTTGGAGAACGGGAAAATCTAAGTGTGGAAAATTAAAGTTCGTTTGCAGAAAGACTAACAAGCATTACGCCGTTTTCCTGATAACTACAAAAGACAAAGTGGTTACCCAATTTCGTCTATCTCAACTAACTCTTTTAAGAGAAAATCCCCTTGAAAGTTTTACTTCACTCGTAAAAATCATGAAGAAAAAGCGAATGCAGGTTCAAGCGAAAAAGCGACATGGAAAAGTACCGATAAAAGACCTGCAGGTTGGAATGAAACAAGTAACTGTAGAAGCCAAGGTTTTGAAGGTTTCCTCTCCTAGGGTGGTTGCAACCCGTTTCGGATTCTACTCAACTATAGCAAATGCTTCTATTACAGATGAAACCGGAATCATACAGTTACCCTTATGGAACCGACAGATAAAAGAGGTCTCAATGGGTGACTTCATAAGTGTGGAAAACGCTAACGTAATAGTTTTCCGTGGAATTCGACAGCTGAAGATAGCTAGAAATGGGAAAATAAAGATAATAAACAAAGCAATAAATACCAAGCTGCCGAGTGAAGCTTCTTCTTGTCTTCGCAAAAGAAAGTAAGAGAAGCTTCAAATAGTGCCAGTGACCGAAAGGCGATAGGTGCGACCTTTGGAACTAGGAAGATAAATTCTCTATAGAAGCGTAGGCATATAGGTAAAAGAAGACAGCCCAAGATTCTCTGAGTGGAAAATTTGGACTGCGAGGGAGTCCTCCCTGGTCAACCCTCGCATTAAGGATATCCATAATTGCGAAGTATCGTTTCAAGAACTTTTCTTCACCTGTAAGGTTGAAGGCTTTTCCTATAGCGGC
>DAZI01000069.1:0-35837 GCA_002507245.1 Candidatus Bathyarchaeota archaeon UBA233 | reverse complement strand
GGGGTAGCTGGCAGAAAACTTTCTCGGAGTATTTGTTTCGTGAAGCTGTCTGAGGGAAAACATGCTGTAAGCGCCAAGGCTTTGTTTGCGTTTTTAGAAAAGAAATCGTGTCCTCCCGGCCCCTTATGTTCCGGTTCTTCTTTTATATTGTAAAAAGGCTTAGTTTTTTCTACTACATGTTTTTTAACGTATTTTCTGGCGGTTTCTAACCATTTTTGCTTTTCTAAATGTTTAGCCGCATGCGCCAAACATGTAACCATCCAAAATGGATCAGAATATTCCCGTGCTTTTGTTGAAGGAAAGTTTGAAAGATGCACCTCGAGGTTTTTTCCAGCAATTTCCATAAGCCATCTAAACTGTTTATCATCAAATATGTTTTCGTAGAGGACTCCAGTATTTAATAAGTGAGAACAGTCATAGAGGCCTTTGCCTATGGACGTTGAGTTTTTGCTTATAAACCGTTTCCAATTTTTCGTAACGTAACTCCAAGCGGCATCTACATTAGGTTTAAAATCGTTTTTTCCTAAGACCTTAGTGTGAAAGGTCCAAACCCATATAGCTTCCAGAGTATCATGAAAATCTTCGAGAATTGGAAAAGCGTTTCCTTCTACTGATTCAACTATTTCCCAGGGACAGACGCATCCGTAAAGCGAGCCCTGTTCCACGTAGGGCTTAGCTATCCGACATTTTAAAAGAAACCTTGAAGCTTCTGTAAGAACTGTTTTGAAGTGTTTTTTATGAAGCCTTAGCCGTTCTTGAAGGTTCAAGTCATGAATTTCTCCACAAGCCTATATAATACGCTTAAGCTGAATACGAGGTTTTCGATAGATATGCGCTCATCTATTCCATGCGCCATCCTCAGAAACTCATTTAGAGGCAAGTCCGGCTTCATTGGTGCAAATCCGTAGCAGACACATCCTATTTCGCGTAGAAAACGTGAGTCAGTCCCACCAGTCATCATGAAGGGGGTTACTCTACAGTTGGGGTCGAACTCCCTCAAGGTTTTTTCTATTGTTCGGTAAAGTGGCGTATCAAAAGGTGATTCAGTAGGCGTATTTTCTTGGAGAATCTCAAATTCCAGCTTTTCTAAACCAACTTTTTCTAGCACTCGTTTGATTTCGGCTAAAAGCGTTTCCTTAGATTGTCCTGGTAATATACGGCAGTCAAATACGGCTTCACAGCGTGAAGGAATAACGTTTTCCTTAACGCCTCCATGAATTATGGTGGGTGCAATGGTTGTTCTTAACATAGCCCTAATTGACTCAGCCAGCGCCCTTTCTTTTTTCGCCATCATGTCCAAAATCTTGTCTGCTATAAGGGGGTTAGCTAAAAGCTTCCCAAACAAGCGTTGTTGAAATCCAGCTCCTTTTGAGAGTTCTTCTAGGTTCCGCTTTACCGTGGGCACTAATTTTATCTTTGGGCGGTGATTGCCTAAAAGTCGGACTGTTTCAGCCATTCGTAGTACAGCGTTGTCGGCAGCACCTGGAATTGAGCCATGCCCAGGCGTGCCTTTAGCGCGTATTTTAATCCAGACTATAGCTTTTTCTGCGGTTTGAACGGTGTATATGTTTCGGTTTTTGACAGGAATAGCAAAACCGCCTCCTTCATTGATAACGTAATCTGCCTTTATTTTCTCTGGATGATTTTTAACTAGCCATTCTACTCCTGCGCCGCCTCCCATTTCCTCGTCTGCCGTTGCAGCGAATATGATGTCGCCTTTTGGCTTGACGCCGTTCCTTTTCAGCAGCTTCATTATCATTACTTCGACAGCCGTCATGGATTTCATATCTAGGGCACCTCGCCCCCAGATGAAGCCATCTTTGACGGTTCCAGCGAAGGGATCTACACTCCATTCATCGGGGTTAGCGGCTACCACGTCTAAGTGCGACAATAGAAGAAGACTCGGCTTTCTATTCGTCCCCTTGATGCGTGTAATAACATTCCCTCTGCTTGGTGAGGATTCCAAAAGCTCGCATTTAAAACCTTCGTTTTCCAAGACTTCTTTCAAAAACTCTGCTGCTGGAGTTTCATTTCCTGGAGGATTCGTTGTGTTAAATCGGATTAACTGCTGCAAAAGCGAAACAAGCTCGTCTTTTGCTTCATACAGCATTTTAACTGACAATTTTGGGCCTCGCTTCATCTTTAAAGTTCGAACCATGTTTAAGTTTTGCTAAGGTTAGCAAGTTAGATGCATGGCAGCTACTACGTGTTTTCCTTGCTTTACAAGTTGGTTGAACGTTTCGCTTGCTTCCCTTGTAGGTTGAACAACAAGCTTTATTCCTTCCTTTTTCAGGCATCGTTGTACTTCTAATGTTACCTTCATAAGACCGGAGTATCCTGTGCCCACTATCAAAACTTCAGGTTTAGATGGAGATTTCAGAACTGTTTCAAGATCTTCAACTGATAAGCGATGCCCTTCCTTTCTCCACCAACTAGCAATAACTCGGTCGGGGAATATTATTACGTCTGAAGTGTAATGTTTTCCATTTATTACTATGGAGCCGAAACTGTAAGATTCAATCATTCTTTTTCCTTCCTTAGCAAATCAATGGAGAATAAAAGGCTTGAAAAAATATTTAGTGAAACCTTAAATTTAAGTTCTTACTTTTTGCCGGAATTTATATACTAAAATTATTTGAGAGGGTAGCCGTGGGGGATGGTTGCTTGAAAACAATAGGGTTAATTTCCGACACTCACATTCCCACTAGAGCCAAACAGATTCCGCATAAAATTTTCGAAGTTTTCAAAGGAGTCGAACTAATAATCCACGCTGGAGATTTAACAACTCTTGCAGCAGTTGAGCAACTCTCTAAAATTGCTGAAGTAATAGCAGTTCATGGCAACATGGACAATGAAGAGGTGCGTAGAAAGTTTCCTAACTTAACTTATGTTGAGGTTTTCGGCTGGAAGATAGGCGTAATACATAATGCTGGAGACTTATTTGGGAAGAGACGAATGCGAAAGTTAGCTCAAAAGTATGACTTCGATGTATTGGTTCATGGACATACCCATAATGCGAAGATTCTTTGGGAAAAAGATGTTTTATACATAAACCCCGGAAGTCCTACATTTCCATTGCCACCTTTCTTCATCAAACCCACAGTAGCAATACTGAGGTTGGCCCGAGAAGAAATTCATCCCAAAATAGTTGAGCTCAAAAAAGGATAATTTCTAGGCAGCTTCTTTATCACTTTCACTTACCTCTCTCCTATGTGAATTTCCGAATGAACGTGACTTTTAAAAATCTGAAATGCACAGCAATTTCCAAGCCTTAGGAGAGTGCTTATGGTTAATGGAAAGTTGTAAAAATCCTTGGAATGGCACATGTAAAAACCGCGACATACAAGTTTACATTTTCTATAAGGGACGTCAGTTGCCTATATGTCGCCAATGTTGGGACAAAATAGCTGAAGCAAACGCTGAATGGTGAGCTACAAATGGAAAAAATGAATTTAAACGTCGTAAAATCCTTCATAGGGAAAAACGTAAACCTACATCTTAAAGATGGCTCAGTAATAATAAATGTTCGAATCGAGAACCTGGCCCGCGACGAATTCGATGGTAAACTTGTGCTCAACTGTACGCCTTTTCGCAAAAAAGGAATCTTACGTATTCCAATAAAAAACGTGGTTTGGGCAGAAACCTTAGACCCGTTATTGTTTACCACCTTTCGAGAAGAAGCATAGAAAAGTGTGAAAGATATACTTGAGTGAGATTTATAAGTTTAAGTTGCCATGGGCAAGTTGGAGTCTGTTTAAATATTCTGGTAAACTTTCCAAATTTTGAATTATTTCATTCGGTTTAAGATCCGCCTCAATGTTTTCTAACCTTTTGTTTTCTCTTCTTTTCAACCATATTGCTTTCATTCCAACTTTTCTAGCCCCAACTATGTCTGCTACTAAGCTGTCTCCAACAAAAACTGACTCTTCAGCCTTTATTCTTAAATCATGTAATGCTTTTCTGAAAATTTTCGGGCTGGGTTTTCGCCATCCGAACTCGCCAGAAATAATTAGAGTGGCGAAGAATTTTGTGAGGTTGAACCGTGTTAGGGTTTTGTGTACTGCTGGTGCATAAGCGAAGTTTGAAATCATCCCTAGTTTGTATTTCAAACTTAATTTTTCGAGAAGCCCATATGTGTTTTTCTCCATACGCATAAAGTCCACAAAGGCGTCACTAAAAGCCTCTGCTGCACGGATAATTATTGGATGAGAATCGTCTAAACTATAACTGAAGCGTTTAAGGGTTTCCACGATGCGATTGCAGAATTTGATTTCTCTCAAAGACCTTTCCGTCTCTTCATATGTTTTATCTCTTACCTCGAAATATACACGCACCGCATCCTCGTAAGGAAGCTTAATTCCGTCCGCCTCTAAACTTTGGAATAGACGTTTAAGACAATGTTCGTAGTTGAATCTATCTGTTAAAATTAAAGTATCTCCGAAATCGAAGATCACAGCCTTAAGCATCTATTTTATCACCTAATCTTGAAAAAATTCTAGTGAGTTTTTAAGTTTATTTAACAGATTCATGATAATTTTAACACGTTCTTTGAAAATAGAAAATATTTTATACATAAATTTGACAAATAAATTTAAATATCTCGCCATGAAATCTAACGTCGGTGTACACTGCCATGACATGCACAGTAATAGCTGGAGCTTTCTGGGGTGATGAAGGAAAAGGAAAAATAATCTCCTACCTAGCTTTAAAAGACAAACCGGATTTATGCGTTCGTACCGGCTCAGTAAATGCAGCGCACACGGTCTACTTCCAAGGCAAACGTTATGCCCTTCACATGGTTCCCGGAGCTTTTATACACGGGAACTGTAGGCTCCTATTAGGCGCTGGAGCAAACATCCATGTCAAACAACTTTTAGAGGAAATACGCTTAACAGGTGTTGAAGATCGCATAGGCGTAGACAGGCAAGCCTCCATAATAGAAGAGAAACATTCAATTCAAGATAAAACAAGCGCTCATCTAAAGGGAATAGGCACCACAGGATGGGGTGTCGGACCAGCCATAGAAGAACGTGTTCGAAGAACGGCAAAACTTGCTAAGGATATTCCAGAATTGAAACCTTACTTAACAGAGGTAGCTGAAGAGGTAAACCAAGCTTTAGATAAAGGTAAACGTGTAATTTTAGAGGGCACCCAAGGCTTGTTACTTTCTCTTTTCCATGGAACCTACCCCTATGTCACGGGACGCGACACTAGTGCTGCAGCCATTTGCTCCGAGGCAGGGGTAGGCCCCACGAGAGTTAACGAAGTTCTGCTCGTTTACAAGGCCTTTATGACCCGTGTTGGCGCCGGACCTATGCCTGGCGAGCTTTCAAAGGAAGAAGCCGTAAAACGTGGATGGTTTGAAATAGCAGCTGGAACAGGACGGGAAAGACGTTCAGCTCCTTTCGATTTTGAGCTGGCAAAAAAAGCCGCGAAAATTAATGGTGCAACCCAGGCAGCGGTTACCAAGCTAGATGTTCTATATCCAAGCTGTAAAGGTGTAAGAACCTACGATGAACTCCCAGCTGAAGCCAAACAGTTTATTTCTGAAATAGAAAACCGCACAGATGTTCCAATAGTATTAATCGGCACTGGACCAAGACCTTGGGACATAGTTGACCGAAGAAAATAAGTTCTTTGAAAATGTTAAAATGTTAATCGATGTGAAATGAAAGTTGACTCTGTAGTAATAAAAAAAGTTGAGCGGTTCACTGATTTTAAATCTTTTGTTAAGAAACTGAACATTTCAGGTCAAGTCTTTATTATAAAGCCTTCTTGGCGAGACGCCAAACATTATACCTCGGCTAAAACTCTTGAGTGGCTTTTTAAGAGTCTAAGAGGGAAAAAAATAGTTGTAGAAAGTTATTCTCCGTGGCGAAACAAGAACTTTATCGAAGAAACTGATAGAGAACGAAGAGGCAAACGTAAAACAGTTATCAAAGCAACTAATGCAAGAGAGAAATGGAAGTGGATTAAAAGGCAGGATGAATGGTTTCTTAGATATAGTAGACTCGACAAGGTTTTGAAAAAGTTTGACGTGGAATATGTTAATGTCACGGAAGAGGTATGGTCGGGAAGAGTAGCTGAACCGGGAAAGATTAAAGAACTAGTAGAAATGCGATATACTCCACTGATAAACCAGGAGCTTTATCGCCTAGTTCCACAAAGAATCTATGATTTACGCGACAGCACGTTGATAAGTCTAAACCTCTGCCTAAAACCCGAAAACAAGGAGCTTCTTCGAACTTCGACACTAAATATTCTCGACTTGATTCCTGACCCTGTGAAGTCAGAAAAATGGCTTGGAAGGAAGAATCAAAGGCTCTCTCAGACCCTAGTAGAAATTAATAAGGTTTATCGTAGTCTTTTCCCTATAAACTTCTGGATTAATGAGTTATCTACCTCAAAAACTTTTGTTGGCTGTCCTCAAAACTCTGTCCTAGCCGACGTAACAGCCACGCTACTTTTAGGTTTCAGCCCGAGGAAAATTAAACACTTAAACCATGCTACAAGGGTTTTTGGAGAACTTTCACCAAGATTTTTGGTCAAAGCAAAAAAGGCTGTTGAAAAGTTTCAACTCAAAGAAAGGGGTAAACATAAACTACCATTGTTCGAGATACCTGTATGCGAGAGATGTGGAAGAATAGCTCAATATCGCTGCGCCGTGGATGACAAGTATGTTTGCTGTGAATGTGCAAGATTTGTTCCAGTAAACATGGAACATCTTAGAAAACGAGAACGAGTCAAGGTGAAAATAAAGGTTTTAAATAAAATGCGTCAGAATCCCAATGAACGTTCAGTTTTCGAAGCCATTGAAACCTTAACAAGTTGTCCTCCACCGAAAGGGGTTGACTTAACTGAAGAGTGGGAACCTTGGAGCGGTTACGTTTATGGACATAAGGAATACAAGGTAAAGACTATGGCAGTTTACGTAAACAACGAGTATGCTGGTTTTCTCGACTTCGTTTTTACGCTTGACCCAGAAGAAGTTATGAGTATCCAGTTTTGGGAAATGAGTATTCACCCGAAATTCCAGAATGTAGGAGTTTTTTCCGCTATGATTAAAAGGCTTATGAGGATTGCGAAGAAAAACAATGTGAAACGCCTTTATGTTTCCCATGAAAATGATAATTTACCAGCCATAATCGCGCATTACGTATTAGGTGGAAGAATTCTATATGTAAAGGAGATTAACGGAAAAACAGAGGGTGGTAGGTTCGGGATCCCTCGCAGAAATGAGCTTGTTTTCGTATATGAACTCGAATAGAACGCCTCGACTAAGGCAAAACTTCTAAAGTTGTAAAAAGCTTATCGGGATCTATGTTCCTAGATGCCTAAAAGTTAATTAGCTTCGCTCAGGGTTAGGTTTTTCAAAATCTAATCGTTCATTAGATGGTTGGTCTTGAAGCTAAGTAGCCATGGAAGATTATTAAGTCTGTTTCCTTTCTTAGCCCTGAAAAGGGATTTTAAACTAATTTTCTTAGCCAATCTCCTAGGCTCTTTTGGGGATGGCCTCTACGCCTATCTCCTTCCGATATATGTAACAGAAACCTTGAAGGCTACATCGGTTGAGCTTGGGATACTTTTCGCTGTTCAGCTTCTTGTAGCTGCTTTCACGTTGATTTTAGGCGGAGCGTTAGCTGACAGATATGATCGAAAGAAAGTGTTAATCATAGGATGGCTTTTGTGGCTTCCCGCTCCTTTAATCTTCGCGATTGCCAGTAGCTGGATAGAGATGGTTCCTGGAATCATTTTGTATGGTTTCTGGTTCGGAGGGCCAACTGTAACCGCTTATGTTACGAGTAGGGCAGAAAGGGAAACGCTTACTCTAACTTTTGCTACACTTTCCACTGCGTGGTCTTTTGGTTATATATTTTCTCCAGCTATAGGGGGATATTTGGCTTCCATCATTGGAATGAAACAGGTCTTCTATCTAGCCTTCGTTTTTTATTCCTTTGCTGCTTCATCTTTAGTGTTCTTAACTAGCCAACATCCCCCAGCGACTTCGCAGTTAAGACAGAATGGATGGAAAGCCCTGCTTTCTAAAAAGGTTCTAGCGTGGTCCTTCTTCTTCGCGTCTATAATGTTTGTTCTTCTGATGTTTCGAGGATTTATTACACCTTTCCTCGATGAAGTATACTATTTCGAAAAGTTTGAAATTGGCGCTTTGGGTTCGGTAGCTTTCTTTGGCTCAGCGGTTTTAGCCATATTTTTAGGCAGGATAGGGGATAAATGGAAGAAAACTGGCGCTATAGCTGTTTGCATGATGTTCAGCAGTATCGCAGTTGGACTGCTCCTAGTTTCAAGAAACATTGCAGTGTTAACTATTTCTCATTTTCTAATAGGGGCTTCTTACACAATTTGGTCACTATTAAGTGCTATAATAGGGCCCTTGGCTCCAGAATCTGCTCAGGCAAGATGGGTTTCGATCCCCCAGTCCATCAGCATACTGTTTTCCTTCTTTGCCCCTTATGTGGGGGGTTGGCTCTACAAATTCTCACCTTTTTATCCCTTTATAGCAGCGTTGGCTCTTATGCCGCTTATAGCAGTTTTATCCCTAACAATCATGAGCAGATACTCTTAAATCTTCAATCAAATGCCTCCTCTAGGAAAACGTTCAAGCCCTAAAAGATGTGAAAAACTGTACTTAAGGGATAAAGATAATAAAAGGGGAAGTCAAAATAAGCGTTTCATCATCAAGCTTTGCTAACCGTTAAAAGCTCTGGAAATTTGAATTTATTAGTCTTCTTCGAGTTTTTCTCGGATTCTCCTTTCAATCTCTTTTTCCAGCTCGTTTTCCTTCTTCTTTCTTTTACCCATTCCCTTTAACAGTTCACCTAGATTCGTGAACACTCCTATGTACTTCTCAGTCATCCTTACAGCCACATCTGGAGGAATTCCGCTGTTTATGAGTTCTTTATAGAAGGCCCCTGCAGCTTTTCCCATATCTCTACCTGCTTCTTCGGAGAAAATGCTTGCAATCAGTTTCTTCACTAAGGCTGGAACTTCTATAGAAAGTGTTTTGAAGACTTCTTTCAATTCTTCTATATCTTCCATTTTTCCCTTCTTCTCTTTTTCCTTTTCTTTCATAATTTTTTCACCACCTTCATGTTAACTTGTAAATTGGATTATAACTTTTTCACATACCTTTTAAACAGGGCTTTCTTGAGAATAATTAAGGGTGGATCGTGGACTTAATAATTCTGAGAAAAAGTGGTCATACTGTTGGCCATTTCATTCTACAAGTTCGTAAACATTTCCATAACCTCGCGTTTTACGGATTACCCCCTCTTTTTCTAGTAGTTGGACTCTCTGTCTGATTATCCGTCGAGAAGCTTTTCCCCGCATACGTCTAACCTGCCGGGTTATCGCTGAAATGTTCAATTTTCCCTTCATTGCCAAGGCTTGGATTATACATCGGGAGATTTCATCTTTTGATATGGTGATGTGTTTGAGATAACGTTCCGCCGTTTTTAATCTCTGCAATACTTTGAGAGGTTCATCATAAACCCCTAACCCTAACCTTGTCATCTTGAGGTAAGCAGACAAATCCGCGTATTCCGGCTTGTCTATTATATATTTTTCTAGCATCCCTAGCCGACTAATTATCAAGTCAAGTTTTCGACTCAGTTCTTCAAATTTCTTATAAAGACTTTCACTGTTCTCGCTCATTTGCAGACACATTCTATCGGAAAGTAGCCTAACCGTTAATTTAAGAAAGCAAACGGATAAAAGCTTTCTACATCAACAATAAATTCTTGTTGAAAACCATTGAGCCTTTAATTATTGAAACTCAAAAGGGTATAAGCTTAAAATTCAAGTTAAGGTGCTTTCGGCTTTATAGCTTTTGTTGGACATGCATCGATACATTTTAGGCAGTAAATGCATTCTGGATCAGTAAACTTTTCCCAAGGCATATCAAGAATTCGAACTTTCATTGGACATGCCTCGACACATGATCTACAGTCAGCCTTTGTACATTTAACTGGGTCACGCTTTAACCCTAAAAAGCTAAACCAGTTAAGGAAAGCCAACACGGCTCCATGGGGACATAGATATTTACACCATGCGCGGGGAACATAAATTGCAAAGGCGAGAACTGTAAATAGTATTAGAAAGCGAATCCATAGAAGTACTGACACTGTGGAAATTCCACTTAGGATTTCCCAGAAACTCTTAGTTAATACAGCATAGCGGAAGTCTGAAATTAGTCTTGGAACCACCGCGAACAATGTGTCTGCCGGACTTAAAACGTTAAAAGGTGCTGGAGCGAATACACCTAGAGCTCTTTTGTATTGTCCGCCAATGCCTAAAGCTAGGGAAGCCGAAAGAGTGGCGCTGACAAATACTGCTGTGCCTAGAACGAAATATTTGAGGAACAGCATTGACTGATGAGTTCTATCGGGAAATTCCTTATGCCTTCGCTTAACAAGTTCTAATACATCCTGCACGAACCCAAAAGGGCAAACCCAGCCACATAAAGCTCTGCCAAGCAGAATGGCAGCAATGAGGAAGGATGCGATGGGTATCCAGGGAAAGATCACATCATAAAGCATCCATTGCAATGCTGCGAAGGCATCGCCTACAGTTTTCTGGGAAGTGCCTAAAGTCCACATGACGGGAAGCAAAATAGGGGTGATTGTTAACCCGAAGACTGTTCCACAGAAAATTAGGAAAAATAAGAATTGCACTATTCTTCGAGCAGTGTTTATCTTCCAGAGCTTCTCTTTGATGTTTGGCAAGACGGCTTCCCCGCATCGTTTGTTAGAGCTTAATCTTATCTACTTTCCAATAACTTTAACGTTTTCCACACTAATCCATGGTGCAACCAATGCACCTACTTGTCTTTGGTTATTAGCCAAGGCTGAAACATTCCTTAACACGTCAAAGACTGTTCCGCTCAGCATTGCGCCTTTAACGGCGTTTTTTATTTCGCCCTTCTCGATTTTCCATGATGGAACGGCTACGACGGAGAATTCGCCACTAACCGGGTTGCTGCTATGAGCTCCCTGAAGGAAGTACACTATCAGTCCGGAGTCGATTTCGCTTATAAGTTCATCTGTTGACTTGTTTCCCGGTGTGAACTGAAAATTGGTTGCTTCTATGCTTGGAGTTTCTACGTAAGGCGCATTTCCACCACGATAAGCGTTTCCTGTGCTCTCTACTTCATCTTTTCCAGCTGTGTAATTATCATAAAGGAAATTTTTCAGAACTCCTTTTTCTATCACCACTGTTTTTCTTCTGTCTACTCCTTCATCATCGAAACCCCAAGTTCGGAAACCACCTTCCAAGATTCCGTCATCATATATGCTAACATTTTCTGACGCTACCTTTTCACCTATTTTTCCCTTCAAGGCGGACTGTTCCCTTTGAACATAGTCGGCTTTAACAGCGTTTACCAGGGTGTAGGAAAGCAGGAGTTGCATAGCCAGCTGCGTGAAAACCACGGTGTAAGTCTTGGAGGGAATAGGTTCAGCCTTTAAAGCTGAGGCGGTTAAGCGTGCTGTTTCGGAGCCCACCCATTCTGGATCAATATCCAAAGTTCTTTTGGCATCAAATTCAAAACACACTGGTGTAACGTAATTGGCCTCTCTTGCAACAGCGGCTAAACCGCAACTGATGAAGGTTCCCTTGTCATAATTGGAAACGTCATAGGAATTAAATAGCGCCTTAGCTGCATACGAAGCTTCAACCTCTCCGTCTACAACGAAAACCCTCTTATCTTTTTCTGTGGCGGTTTGAAGCATTCGAGTTGCTAGGCCTACAAGTTCTTCAGAGGATAGCTCGAGAATTTTCTTGTCAAAAGTTTTTTGAACGTTTGCGAAACATTTCCTTGTTGTGAAACTTCTCCAGTAGGGATCCGGCTGGCTCGCTTTCGCTGAACTGAAGGCTTTAGAAGCAGCTTCTTCAACCGTTTTTTCCGTTAGTAGATTTGTGTAGGCAAATCCTATTGCTTTGTTATAGGTAGCTCTAACACCTAATCCCTGATCAACATGCGTAATTGTCTTGACAATTTGCCCCCTTTCAATGCCTACCGATGTTCTGAGAATCTGGCAGATATACGCTTCAACTTCACTCGCCCCGCTTCTCTCCGCTGTCCTAACAGCCTTTTCACATAAGCTTAACATTTCCTCTTTTCTAAGCTCCGCCACCCATCAACACCTCTTTAACACGAATATGGGGACCGCCATCACATACGAAAGCTATCTGCCCCTTTCCACATCTCCCAGGCCAAAGTTGGAAATCTTTCCCAACGGCTTCGACTTTCCGAAGCGTTTCAAGGGTGTTTCCACTTATAGAAGCGTTTCTCACAGGCGCACCTATTTCGCCATTTACTATCTCATAGGCTTCTTGTATTCCCACTTGGAAGGTTCCATTTAGATTAGCTTGTCCACCCCGAAAACTTTTCAGGTAATATCCAAATTTTACTCCTTCCAAAAGTTCTTCAAAGCTGTAATCCCGTGGAGCAAGGTAGGTATTTCGCATGCGAATTATTGGTTCATAGCGAAAATCTTCTGCTCGCACGTTGCCTGTTGGCGATGTTTGGAATCGATGAGCTGTTTCCCGGTTATGCATTAACCCTACAACTTGTCCATCCTTTATTAAAAGGGTCTTCTGTGCGGGTATACCCTCATCATCATATTTGAAAGATCCAAAGGCGCCATTTACGGTACCATCGTCGTAAACTGTTACGACTTCTGAAGCGATCTTTTTGCCGAGTTTGTCCATTAGAACAGAGCCTTTTAAGGTTAGGTCCGCCTCAGCCAGATGTCCAAAAGCCTCGTGGACGAAAACGCCGACCACGTTTGGTCCAATAACAACTGGAAAGGCGCCGCCTTTTGGAGTTTTTGCTTTTAACTGTTCTATTGCTCTTTTAGCTATTCGCTCGCCAACAACTTCTAGGGTTTCAGTTTCAAATACTTCAAATCCAGCTGTTGAACCTATTTCTTCTCTAGCGAAAGCGTAGACTTCTCCTTCCTTTGCAGTGGTGAGAACCCTCGACCAGACGTAGAGTTTATCCTGTTCTATATAGGTTCCCTCGTTGTTAATGAAGTAATTGGTTCCAGTGACATCCAAATAATCCATCGTACAGCTTTTAACTCGCGGGTCATAATCAAAAACAGTCTTATTCATAGAAGAGGCAATCTTGATTTTTTCAGCTAACGAAACTTCAGCTGGGTTTTTTCTTGGTTTAACAACAACTTTATCTTCAAAAGTTCTGATTTCCGCAAGTTCCACAGGGGTCTTAACTTTTCTGCTTGCTGCCTTTGCCATCTTACATGTTTTCTCTACCGCATCTATAAGTTGTGCATTGTCAAAGCTTCCTACAGAAGCAAAACCCCAAGCCCCGTTAACTAAAACCCGTATTGCCACCCCGTTCTCTAAACCTTCTTTAGCAGCTTCTATAATGCCATCCTTCATCGTTAACATTGTTTTGAAAAGCTTTTGGGCCCTTACTTCAATGTATTCAGCGCCTAATTTTAAGCCAACCTCAATAAACCTCGTCAGATATTCTTTCAACTGTTATTAGGCTCCTTTCCCAAAGATTTAGAATAGTATCCCGGTATGGCTTATAAATACTACTGGTTTCACTCATGAAAACAAATACTAAAAAGCCGTATATTTGAATAGAGAAAACGTTTCAATATGCCTTATCTTGAAGTCATAAGAAGTTTTACCTGATTAACGAAGTCTTGTTGACCAGAAAATCGCTCGAATTTAAGCCTACGTATCAATCCATAGTTCGAATATATATCCTCTAAAATCTTCTTCTCTATTGCGTAGGCCCCTGTGCTCAAAAATTCTTCTAATCCTCTGGTGAAGTTTTCGAGTTTTTCAATTATTTCCTCTTTCCTTACCTCATGGTTTTCTTCGATGTAATTGTATATTATATGCGCAGCTTCTTTTCCGAATATTTGGGTTAATGCTTTGTCTATAGCTTTTAGTATTCTTTCTTGTTGGGGGTTTATAGGGGACATAGAGTTTTCCTCCAAGGGGCAGTCAATAATATCGGATGTATTGCGACTTAATAAGTATTTCCGTCGAACCATACAACACAAATACACAACTACAGAAAATCCACTAAGCTCCTTTGCTTAACCGGTCGAGCATATGAAATTTTCTTCCCCTCAGCTTTTGTTTCCTCAAAAATGACTAATTGACCGTAAACTCCATCAAACCCAGGAACTACTTTTACCCGTCCTTCCCGAACCCGAACTATAGCCTCAGCTATAGGCTCATCAACAAGTTCTTGAATTTCTGTTTTAGAAGCGTCAATAAGAACGGTGTACTCATCCTCGAAATGTTTTATAAGTCGATTATATTTCTCCCAAACTTTCCCTGTGGAAAGGCTGGACACACCTGTAACGGTTGCAATTATTTCCGAAAGTGGTAATAAGTGCATATATCCAATAACATTTTCCGGCTTAAAACCTTCAGGGCGATCAGCCAGCTCTTCAACTCGTTGTTCAACTCCTTTAGTTAGTTTCCTCCCGCAAACCGGGCAGCGATTTCCAAACTTTATGGCTTCTTGTGGTGGGAGAGAAACACCGCAGTTTCTATGCCCTGTCCAGTGATATTTTCCATAAGCCGGATTAGTTTCAATGGTAAACTTAAAACGTGTACTATCTTTTCTCTTAATGGCATCCACCACCTCGAAATAGGACAGTTCGTCTAACTCAAAGACGTTTGCTTCTCTTCCAATACGCCAGGGCCAAAAGCTATGGCTGTCGCTGTTTGAAACTAACGTGAATTTGTCCAAGGCGCTCAGGCGCCAGTTCATAGGCGGATCAGATGAGAGTCCGGTTTCTATTGCTGAAATATGCTTTGTCATGTCTTGATAGCAGTCTTCTATACGATCGAAGCCGCTGAAGGCTCCAAAGACGCTAAACCAAGGAGTCCATGCGTGGGCTGGAAAAACCATGTTTGAATGGGAAACTTCCATAACCTCTTCTACAAGATGGGGTGCGCTCATGTCCAGTGTTGGCCTACCATCAGCTGATAGGTCGCCGTAACGCTTTAACCGTTCATTTACTTGGACTGCCGTCTCCATGTCTGGCGTTAGAAGGACATGATGTACCTTTTTTGTGGTTCCGCCAAAGTCAAAAATGGTACTGACTTCGGTTGTTATCATAAAATGCACTTGGAGTTCCGGGTTTTTAACTGGTTTATATAAGCTTGAGTTAGGGTCAAAAATTAGTTCTTCCTTCAACTCTTTAAACCATTTTGGGTGAGTGAAATCTCCTGTTCCAACAAGGGTTAATCCTTTGATTTTTGCAAAACGTGCGATTTCCGGTATGCACATTTTTTGGCTTGTGGCTCGGCTATAACGACTATGAAGGTGTAAATCAGCTATAACCCGCAAGCAGTTTCACTTCTCCTTCTTGAAACGTTTCCTTTCATATTTTTCGAAGAGCTTTTCCCAATCCACTTTAAACATAATAATCATCACAATTATGAATAAAACTATGGCGAGCAGTGTTCCGAATAAGGCTGCGATCCAGTCGCCTTCTTCGCCAAAAATATCTTTAATAACTCCAACAGCGTATCGACCACTGTAGGCAACTATAAAGTTCATGCATATCTTACCAATTAAAGCCGGAATAAGCGCTTTTACGATATCATAACGTAATATTCCAAGCGGAATGAAAAGTAAATCGTCCGGCAACGGTGTCAAGGCAAAAACGAAGATTGCTAGAGGCCCAAAACGATTGAAAACTTTCAGCATGAACTCCATTTTCTCTCTTCTCTCTTTGCTTATGAGTTTTCTTCCATAAAGTCCAAGCATGTAGCCGGAGAACTCGCCAATGGCAGCGCCTATTCCTGCCACAATAGCGATTGCCACAGGGTCAAAATAGGCCCCTAATGTGAAGATTACAACGGTATAGGGGATAGGAAAGAAAATCGACATTGCGCCCAGTAGACTTATGAGAAATATGCCGAAATAACCATACTGGGTAGCCAGCCCTTGCATCCACTCGGTTAATTGCTGAATTTCCAAAGATCGCCCTCTTAATAACTCTTTTCAATAATATGTCTAACGGAATTTAACGCTTTTTAGCAAACAACGCTTAAATTTCAAATCCTAACTAGGAAAATCAACAATCCAGAAGGGGACATGACAGGGTTGTCAAACAAGAGTAAAAAGTTCTGGATAGCTAGGGACTATGAGAAATGCAGTGGATGCAGAAGATGTGAAATTGCGTGTTCGCTTTATCATGAAAACAGGATCTGGCCTGAAGCTTCACGTATACGTGTGTTCATGCTTGTTCCGGGCGCAGAATTCCCTCATTTTTGTGTTCAATGTCAAGACTACCCATGCGTTAACGCTTGCCCGGAAAATGCTTTGTCTGTAAGCCAAATAGGTGCAGTAATAATAGACAAAGACAAGTGTATAGGGTGCGGTCAATGTATAGATGCTTGTCCTGGAAAGATCCCACATTTACATCCAATCAAAAAATACGCTTTGATATGCAACTTATGTAATGGTGATCCTCAGTGCGTAAAGGTTTGCCGAGAAGGTGGCTGGAACACGCTTAAAAAAGTCAATAGAAAGGAGAACATGAATTATCGAAAGTATGCTAAAACTCCAGAGGATCTGGCTCGTGAATTAGCGTTTATCTTTTACGGTGAAAAAGCAGAGGAGATTATACCATGCTAGGCTATGCGGGGAGAATTTTAGAGGTAAATCTTTCAACTGAAAGAGTTCAAATAAGAAGCTTTAATGAGGAAATTTTGCGAGAATTTATTGGTGGAAGAGGACTTGCCACGAAGATTCTTTGGGATAGGCTGGGGGAAAAATGGGAGACTGTAAACCCGATAGGTGAGGAAAACCTTCTATTGTTTTTAGCCGGTCCTCTAACTGGGTTTTTTCCTGGCGGAAGAATTTGTATTTCTGGAAAATCTCCGCAAAGCAATGGGGTGATAGGCTCAACAGTCGCCGGAGAATTTCCAATAGAGCTTAGATGTGCTGGGTATGATGGCATAATAGTTTCTGGAAAAGCTGAGAAACCTGTTTATCTTTTCATAGTCGATTCCGAAACTCGAATCCTAGATGCTCATCATGTATGGGGAAAGGACGGGAAACAAACCGTTCGCATCCTAACCAGGGAAGGAAGGAGGCTTCTTAAACAAACATTTCCATGGCGTGGCGAACCGAAAGAACCAGCCATGCTTTACATTGGTCCAGCTGGGGAAAACCTAGTTAGAACGGCTGCGGTTATGGGAAAGTGGACGCATGCGGCTGGTTACGGCGGATACGGCGCGGTTATGGGAGCAAAGAACCTTAAAGCAATTCTAGTTAAAGGCTCTAACCCTCTTCCAGAAGTCTACGACATGGAGAAAGTTAATCGTTTGATAGAAGCCGTTTGTAAGAAATGTTACGAAGCTACTGATTTTCGGCGGTGGGGAACCTCTAGCGCTGGATACAATGTAGGCGCAAAGAGAAGCGCGGAACCTGTAAAAAATTGGCAGGAAGAATGGCATGATGAAAAGAGTTTCAAAGTTGAAGAATTTGAGAGACGCCTTTGGATTAAGAAAGCCTGGGGAGACTTTGGTTGCCCTACGACATGTCTGAAAGTAGCCATGGTTAAAACTGGACGTTTTAAATGGGCTCTTGGCGATAATCCTGACTATGAGCTTCAAGCTTATGTGGGCACAAACCTAGGTGTTTTCACGCCGGAAGGAAATGTTTACTTAGCTTCTTTGGTGGACGATCTGGGGCTGTGTGGAATTCAAACTGGAAACGTGTTAGGGTTCGCTGGGGAACTCTATCAACGGGGAATACTCACAAGTGAAGATTTAGAGGGCTTAGAACTTGAATGGGGGAATATTGAAGCTTTCGCTGAACTGGCTAAGAAAATTGCTTATAGACAAGGCATCGGTGACATTCTAGCTGAGGGCACTTTTCGGGCTGCAGAGAAAATCGCTGGGCTTAAAGGTAAAAACGTTTTACGTTGTGCGGTACACGTTAAGGCAGTAGCCATAGGCGCGCATGGAATAAGAAGTGGAAAGGATTATCCTATGGAAATGTCCTATGCTTGTTCTGTTCAAGCAGGAGATCACACGTCAGTAGCATATCTGCCATTAACCCATAGTGCCAGCGAATTAACCGTAGCTTTCCATGATTCTGCTGTTTACTGCTGGTTTAACATGTTTGGTCAGCCACCTGACCTAAAATGGGAATTCTATAAAGCCGTAACCGGAGTGGAACTAGCACCGAAAGAATGGTATGATGTTAAAGCATTGAGGATAATTCACCTTCAAAGGGCAATGTTACTTTTAGGCGGGCCAGATTTTAGGTGGAATCCGCATGTTCATGACGAAAACCCGCCGAGGTTTTACGAGCCTCTTCCTTCCGGGCCTTATGCTGGAAAAGCTGTTGATAAGAAACGATTCGAGGAGTTGAGAAGAAGGTATTATGAAGCCGTAGGCTGGGATGAGAATGGCATACCGAAATCAGAAGTGCTTCGAAAACTTGGATTAAAGGATGTGGACGCGGCTTTAGAGAAGTTAAGGCGAGATGTGTAGAACTTTTTCAGGTGTAACTATGATTGCTACCTTTTGGTCTTTCGGCTTGACTGGAACGTGCTCCACTATTTGAATAGGATGAACTGTTGTTGCCACGGGGACTTCGCCGAAGCGTTCCTTAACCAACAATATTTCAGCGTCGCCGTATCCTCCGCCTTTACCTAAGCGGTTTCCATGTTTATCTATGGCCACGCATCCAGTGACTATTAGGTCTGGCCTTGGAAATTCGTTCACTCGAGTGCCCAGCTTAAAAGCGCCTTTTATGGTTGAAGCATAGGCTTCTCTATTACGAGTTTTCTCTGGAAGAATTAGAATGTAACCATTCTTCAGCCTAGGCGAAGCCATAATTAAGATTTTTCTATCTTTTAACGCGTTTTCCCGAACTTTGCGTTGAGCTGCATCTGGATTAGCAAAGATTACCCGCGCTTTCTTCCATTCATTTGTTGTTCGCAGCTTTTCAGCAGCTCTTTCCGAACCTACAAAGTTTGGAATTCTACCCCAGCAGGGGAGAGGGAAAACAGCTATTCCTTGCTCTGTCATTAACCTCCAAATTTTTTCTCGTAAAGCTTGTTTTTCCTTGTCGATTTGCATAGTTCGGTATTCCTAGATTTTGGTTAGGATATATTTAACCTGGCGGAAAGCGAGATTTTGAAGAAGGACTAATGGAAAGAAAGTTGAGGGAGATTTTAGATTAGTCCTAGGTTTTTGCCACCTTTCTTGAATGCTTCTAAGGCCTTATCCAATTGCTCCTGTGTATGTTTGGCGCAGAGTTGGGTTCGAATTCTGGCTTTATCTCTAGCCACCATTGGATAAACAATTGGCAGAGCGAAAATCCCTTGAGTCCAAATGTAGTCAGCTAAGTCCTTGGCGGTTTTGCTTTTTCCACACATTATTGGGATTATAGGTGTTTCCGTGTTTCCTGTATCAAAGCCTAAATCCTGTAATCCTTCTAAGAAGTACCGTCGGTTTTCCCATAAGTTACGGACATGTTCAGGCTCAGTTTCAAGAACATCGATGGCAGCTATGCATGCGGCCGCTACTCCTGGCGGGACAGCTCCGCTTAGAAGCCATGTTCTTGCTTTGTTATAGGCGAAATTGCGTAGGTCTTCGCCCCCGCTTATGTGTCCGCCTATGACGCCGAAAGCTTTTGAGAAAGTTCCCATTTCTATGTGAACTTCGTCGCGGCTTAGTTTGAAGTGACTTACTATTCCTCTTCCACCTTCACCTAGTACGCCTTCTCCATGAGCATCGTCAACATATACACCTGCACCGTGTTCTTTAGCTATTTTTGCTATTTCCGGAAGAGGCGCTAGGTCACCGTCCATGCTGAAGACTCCATCAGTTATTATCCATATGTGGTTGTATGGTGGGTCATGTTTTTCAGCTTCCTCGAGGATTCGCGCCAGGTCTTCCGTGTCCTTGTGTTTGTAGATAGCTCTATCTGCGTGGCTTAGGCGTACGCCATCAATTATTGAGCCATGATTCAGTTCGTCGGAGACGAAGAGGTCCCCCCTACCGCATAGTTGGGGGATTAACCCCTGATTTGCCATGAATCCTGTTTGGAAAGTTAATGAAGCTGGAGCACGTTTGAATTTAGCTAAACGACGATCGAGTTCTTCGTGGACGTCCATGTTTCCAGCAATAGAACGGTCGCTTCCAGCTCCAGCACCATATTTCTTTGTGGCTTCTATCATGGCTTCGACAACTTTCGGATGTGTGGCTAGGTTTAGGTAGTTATTTGCACATAGCATGATAACCTGTTTGCCATCTACTAAGCATACAGGTTCACAGGCACTTTCCAGAACTTTCAGTTCCCAGTTCAGGTTTTCCCGAACTAACCGTTCATATTCCTCACCTAAATATCTCGTTGGATGACGCTCAACCATTCACTCTTCCACCTCAACTCTCAAATGTTAGAATTTAATATTAGCCTCAAACGTTCTTTTAACGTTTCCTAACCCCATTCAGGGAGCAAAACAACTTTTCCTGCTTGTTTTGTTTGGATTAGTTCCATGCCCTTGGCGATATCTTTTATTGGGATTCGATGCGTAATTATGGCGGCGATTTTCTCTTGAAAATCTGATTTTAAGAGTAATCCTTTTACTTGGTACCATGTCTGGAACATCCGTCGTCCAGAAATCCCATAGATTGTTGCTGCTTTGAAAACTACGGCATTGTTGAAGTCAAACTCAACTGGACGGTTGAAAATGCCTAAGAGAGAAACTCTTCCGCCTGGAGTTAGAATCTCAAAGGCTTGTCGTAGAGCTGAAGCTGCTCCAGACATTTCTAAAACTACGTCAACTCCGTTTCCATTTGTGGCTTCGCGAATAATCTTAACAATGTTTTCACCATGTTCCCGCGCGCTTAGAACCATGTCCGCACCCAGTGTTTTAGCCAAACTCATCCGCGTTATGTTGTAGCCTCCAGCTGTAGCGAAAATCTTAGCTGCTCCTAATGTTCGAAGA
This sequence comes from Candidatus Bathyarchaeota archaeon UBA233, assembly GCA_002507245.1. Classification (GTDB taxonomy): domain Archaea; phylum Thermoproteota; class Bathyarchaeia; order Bathyarchaeales; family UBA233; genus UBA233. The sequence goes on along the minus strand of DAZI01000069.1, from coordinate 14,844 downwards.
ACGGCTATGGCCATTAGTCCAATGGGTCCACAGCCTAATACAGCCACGGTTTTTCCCGCAATATCTTCTATGTGATCTTTCGGTAGAACTGTTTGAACAGCGTTTCCAAGAGGTTCTTGAATCGAAGCTATAGCAGGATCAAGGTTTGGGTCGTTTTTCCAAGCGTTTCTCTCGGGTATAGCTACGTATTGAGCGAATACTCCATCAGTATCCACACCTAGGATTTTCATGTTTTGGCAAACATGCATGCGGTCAGTGCGGCATTGATAACAAGTACCATCAACTATATGCGTTTCAGCGGAAACCATGTCACCTGTACTAACTGTGGTAACATCTTCTCCTACCTCTATAACTTTTCCAGCAAATTCATGGCCAAAAATCAACGGAATCTTTCTTATGCGGCTTTGAGCCCAATTGTTCCATTCCCAAATGTGAACATCTGTACCACAAATTGAACAAGCTTTCACCTCAACTAAAACCTCGTTTCTCCTAATTTTGGGAGGGTCAACGGTTTTTATTTCTGCTCCCGGTTTTCTTTCAGTTTTAACAACCGCAAACATTTAAAATACTCCTAGTTGATTTGAGAGATGCCCGGAGAGGTAAACTCATTAACCGGTTCATTTAAGATTTGCTAGAACTAGTCTTTAAAGCTCATGGTGAAAGCTTGAACTTGAAAATAGGCTTCATTGTTAATCCTATTGCTGGGATGGGTGGCCGCGTAGGTCTGAAAGGAACAGACGGCGTCTTAAAAGAAGCCTTAGCCAGAGGCGCCAAGCCGCTGGCGCCTATTAGGGCGGAGAAATTCCTGCTAGAGCTTAAACAATATGAGAATGAAACGAGTTTTCAGCTTTTGACTTGTCCGGGAATTATGGGCGAAGAAGAGGCAATAGCGGCTGGGTTTAAACCGGAAACATTACCTATGAAAATCAAAGCGGAAACTACTGCAGAAGATACTAAAAGGGCGGTTAGGCTTTCAGCTGAAGCAAAGGTTGACTTAATAGTTTTCGTTGGGGGAGATGGAACCGCTAGAGACGTTTACGATGCTATGAAAACTATTTCTGAGAAAATCCCTGTTTTAGGTGTTCCATCCGGCGTTAAAATGTACAGCGGAATCTTCGCTGTTAGCCCGCAAGATGCGGCGGAAGTTGTGGTTGCTTTTGCGAAGGAAACAGCTTCTATGGCAGATTTTGAAATAATGGATGCAGATGAAGAAGCTATAAGAAGCGACAGTTTTGCCGTAAAGCTGTACGGGTTTCTAAGAGGGCCTTTTCTACCCTTACGTGTTCAGGCAAGCAAACAATTAACCCACCAAACCTTTGACGAGCATGAGAATCAAATGGCTTCAGCCCGGTTTGTGGTTGAAGAGATGATGCCTGATGCTACTTACATTCTCGGTCCAGGTACTACCGTCAAGTGTGTGGCTGACCTTTTGGGTATCGAGAAAACTCTACTTGGAGTAGACCTTTATCATAATGGCAGAGTGGTAAAAGATGTTAATGAAAAGCGAATTCTACGTGAAGTTGATGATTGGCGGAAAACATGGATAATTGTCTCGCCGATTGGCCGTCAGGGGATGCTTTTCGGTCGTGGAAACCAGCAGATAAGCCCAGAAATAATAAGGCGTGTAGGTAAGAATCACGTGATAGTTGTCGCTACGCGGAACAAGGTTCAAAGCCTAGACGGGGGAGTTCTGCATGTGGACACGGGAGATGCAGAGTTGGATGAAATGCTTAGAGGTTATATTCGGGTTGTAACCGACTATAAAGAATGGCGGTTAGTGCGGGTAATATAAGCTTTAAAGCGTCACTTCTGTTTCTTCTTGAAGAAGAGCCAGTTCTTGTTTCCTTTGAACCGAACTAGGCAGTATATCCCCTTCAATTTTTCTCCATCCAAGTTAAAGATTATTTTGTCTTTCTCTCTTTCCAAAAGCTGGTAGGTTCCCTTGTCCCATATTTCGACTTTTCCAGCGCCATATTGTCCTTCCGGAATTGTTCCTTGGAAACTTGCGTATTCCAGCGGATGGTCTTCCACTTGGATGGCTAAACGTTTAACGTTGGGTATGGTCGGCGGCTCTTTGGGTATGGCCCAACTTTTCAAAACACCGTCCATTTCTAACCTTAAGTCATAATGTAAATGTGTGGCTGCATGCTTCTGTATAACGTAGATTCGTTTATTCTCACGCTTATTTCGGGTTTGAAAGTTTCTTTTCATGTTATAGTCATATAAGCTCAACAGGGCTTCTCCTCGGATGAAGTTACTGTAGAAATTTCGAGAATAATTGTTTTTGGTTTGCCCGTTGCATTTTCCATCTTAGTGCGTAGTGTTTTACAACATACTAAGGTTCTTATTTTAATGTTAACGTAAAGGAGGGTGCAAAACTTGTTGAGGGTTGATGCTTGGAAGGACAATCAAAAACTGAACAACCGCAGGTTAAAGATGAGAAGGCCAAGGCTGAAACAAACACTGTTGAGGAGGAAGCCTACTTTTACCATCCCCTGCAAATTTCTGGTGGAGCGGTGGAAACGCTGGATGAGAAAGAGGTTGAAAATTTGAGAGCTGAGATTGAACAGAAAATGCAGGAGATAATGCAGATTTTAGACGAGGAAACCCTCCAGCTAAGTGAATTCCTTATGGAGGAGAAGAAACTCACAGTGGAGCTTTGCACTTATTTGAGACATGTTCTCAAGAAGCTCCACATATCATTCAACATACCGCCCAAAAGCATTCCTTTGCGAGAGAAAACAAGAAAGGTTGTATTGAATGAGGAATGCCATTTAATTCTGATGTATGAAAAGGGTGAAGTTGACTCTATGTTTTTGGCTGAATACCCGCCTGAAATAGTTATGGCTGTCCTGTGGCGGGTCCTTCCAGAACTTGCAAAGGCGATAACAATTTATAGAAAGAAGATAACAACCAGGGTTAACTTCTTCGGAAAATTGAGAAAACAGCTCAAAAACATTTTCAAGGCAATAGCTACAGGTAAAAAGGAAAACATAGATACAGAAGAGGAAACTTTTGACGCTATCAAACAAGCCTTGGAAGATAAGTCGGAGCAATAAAGGGGAATATAAATGGAAAGCCTAGCTACGGAAATTCGAAGCTTTTATTCACTTAAGGAACTAAGGGAAAACGTAGAGGAAACTATTAGGCAGTACAAAACCTTAGTAGCAGACTACAGCGAATGGTTAGGTACTCTTTTAAGAAGTATGGAAACCAGCGAGAACAAGGAATGGACAAAAAAGATATCTGAGATGCAGAAGTTACTTAAAGCTAAAACGAAAGTTCAGAAGCAGACAAAGAAGAAAAAGAAAGGGGAAACTTCGATCCTGGAATGGGTTCAGTTTAAGGACATAATGTTGTGTACAGATGAACGTGGGGAAACTGAAGTTTTGTTTGAAGTAATCGAAGAGCTTAATGCTAAGCTGGATCGTCTTGAAAAAGTGAGGGAAAGCATAGAGCAGTTGGAGAAGTACGGCTTGGGCAGAAACATCGTTTACCTCACCTACATTCGTGAGGGAATTCCGGAGAAGATAGTTTTCCGTCCTAAAAAGGGTGCTGAATTGGAGAAGTTCAGATTTGTGACAGAGTTTTCAATACCTATTATTGTGAGAAAATAGTTAGGAACTTGAGAATTCGATGAAAGCTTTGGTAAATTTTTTCATAAGTTCGTAGGGAGTTTCAACTACACAGTTAGCGCGGATGTATTTCTTAACAGCTCTGCTTCTTATTCCTATCCCGATTACACCTATGCCCGTACGTTCGATTTTCTTTAATGTTTCTCGTAGATCGTCTTCGACATTTTCGTATCCGGCGGGGAAAAAGTCCGAGACTATAACGAGGACTTTTGCTTCTTCTAGTCTTTTCATGAGGGCTTGGGAGGCAAGTTTTATAGCGTCTGGCATATAGGTAAGTCCGTTGTGGGTTAAACCGCCTATTCTTGCTCTTACACGGTTGGTGTATGTTTCAGAGAAATCCTTCACTATGTAAAACTTGTTGTTAAAGGCGTATATCCCCCAAGAGTTTTGGTTCAGGATTAAGGTTTTGGCAACTTCTGCCAAGCATAGAGCTACACCGCTAACTTCTCCCTTAAACAAGCTTAGGCTGTGGCTTGCGTCGATGAGAATTGACCATGTGTCCTCTCTGGTTTGAAGTTCTTCTCGAACGAATATGTCGGTTCTTTGGCTTTTGCTTGCAATTACTTGGATGGCCTCTTGTAAGTCGATGAAGCCGCTTTCTTGCCTGAAGTCTTCGCCAGTAACATTCTTCAGTAATCTGAGTTTATGCATTATTCTACGGATTGAACTGCTTAGAAGCTTTCTTTGGCGGAGGTACTGTGCATAATCCTCTCTTGGGAATGCGAAATCTTCAAATTGAGTGTTCTTTCCTAAGTCAAGATAATGGTTAAGTATTTTTTGTTTTGAGGCTTCAAGTTCCTCCCATGTTCGTATAGCACGGAAGGCTTCACCGCCATCTCTAATGCTTTGAACCTCTATCTTTGATGTTTCTATATCCTTATGAAAAGCTGCTAGAGCGTGAAGAAGAAGCTTTTCCAATTCGTCTTCCTCTGGAACAGTTTCTTTGTAGAAAAGCCTATTTCTCCCGTGGCTTTCAGTATACAGCAACGAGGGGACTTCAAAGACTTCGTCGTAATTTACGATTTTTTCGTAAATTCTGTGAGCTATTTCCAGTTTGGTAGAATTCTCTGCTTCTACATCGAGTCCTTCTAACCAACCTGAAATTTCCTTCACATCCTTTTTCATTTCTTCAGATAATTCACCCTTGATTTTTTCCATGTTAAGCTTGAATAGGAGAGCGATCATTATTTTCCAAGCGTCATTTGGAATTTCGGGAATTGGTTTGAGTAAGGCATAGGAGAAGGCGTTGGCGAAGGCTATGTCTGGAATAAAAACAGGGTGAGCCCTTTCTAAGCGTGATTTGAGTATGGCATCCTCGACTAGGCTGACGGCATAAGTGCCAATGTTTAAGTTTTGAAACTGGGGCAATTTCCGATATATGGAAAGATCTGAAAAGGCGGCATGTAGGGTTAGATGGTAAGTTGACGCTTTGAAAAGGTGCCATATAATTTTTTTATGGTAGGGATTTCGTAAATTCAAATGTAGTCCCTGAAAGCTAACTATGTTTTTCTTTAGCTTTCTAGGCTTTACGAGATGGAGAACGTAGCCGTAGCGGTCTCTTCCTAGGTATGGGAAAGATAAATCTTCGTGGATGAGGATACGTGTTTCCTTTGGTTCCTTACTTGTTACTTGGTGTAGAACCGTCCAGACGAAATCGTGGAATTCCACTCCTAGACACCGGATGGTTTAGCGTATACCAAAGGCTGAGCGGATTACTCTTCTGACCATTTCTTGAATTTCAATATCGTCGCTGGTAGTGCCTACTATGGTTTCGTTGGCAGCTTCTAGGGGTGGGACTCCGTCAACGACCAGGGTAGCCCAGTTGATGAGGTCTCCGGGGGAGGGACCATAGGGTAGGTCTCCGTTTTTATATAGTCTTCTAAGCTCAGCTCCAGCTCGAACGGTCTTTTCTGCTGTTTCTTTGTCAAGTCCGCTTCTTTTCTGGATTAGTTTTACTTCGTCTTGAGATATTTTGTCGCCCACGCTTAGGTAGTCAAAGTTTATCCAAACCGCCATTCGACGTCGTAAAGCAGCGTTTAAAGGTTTGGTTCCAACGAATTCTGCTGAGAAAGGGTTCATTGCGATTACTAGATAGCCGTATGGGTGGCGCTTAACGATTTCATTGTCTTTTTCGGTTAAAACGATGTGTCCTCTGGTGTCGAGGACTGGATTGAGTCTTGTGGCGATGTCTTGTTTCATCATGTTTGCTTCGTCTAGGTAGAGTAGCCCCCCTTTTCGACACCACATTACGATTTGTCCGTCGATCCAGTTTTCTTTTCCAAGTCCTATGTAACGGCCGAAAAGGTCGTAAGCTGAGGTTTGGAGGCCGCAGTTAATTTCCCAAATTGGTAGTCCACAGAGTTCTGCCACTAGATAAACTATGTGAGTTTTCCCTGTTCCGCTTGGTCCAATAAGGGCGCATTGTTTAAAGTGATAAAGGGCACGTACTATTCTTTTGACGTAGTTTTGTCCTTGATCTACGTATTCAGGTGTGCCCTTAGGAATAAGGCTTCTCACATCCTCGGGAAATATGTAGCCAGGGTGTAGATCATATTTTTCTATGCCGTATTTTGCTCTTAACGCAACTGTGGACGCGTCGTTTGTTTCTATGCTCTTGCGGATTGAAACGGAAATGCGAGTGTCGTTTATTTTGGTTCGTGTTTGTTCTTCAGCGATGAGAATTGTTCTTTCTCCCTTTTTTCTGCCTTGGGTTCCGAATCCAACTGCGGATGTTGTGATTGTGGGTTTATCCTCTGTTTTCTGTTTAACTTTGGCGGGCGACAAAGTGTATTCTTCCTTTTCTGTTCTATTTTATTCAGTGGAGAACGGTTGTTTAAATCTTACTACTTAATATTCAATACGTAGAATTACGCCTTCAAAACCTTTCAAGCCTCAGCTTCCACCTCAGCCCCAGAAGGCGGCGAAGGTTTAGATTCTTCTCCACCCTCCGTTTCTAGTTTCTCACTACTGGGTTCCGTAGCTTCGGATGTTTTAACTTCTTCAGGCGGAATAGCGGAAACAGGTATTTCGGAGCCCAGTAGGTTTGATGGTGGCGGGGGCACATTCAAAACTGTGGACAGCAGATAGACTGCTAGAAAGGCGTGTTGATAAACGTTTTGAAAAACATTGGGGACTTTGGTTTCCGGGTTTATCTCCAGCATTTTTCCTATTTCGTCGTCTTTTCCAACAATGCTGGCCACGCCGGAAACCTCGAACTTGGCTAGGGCGGGTCTGGTCCCTATAGCCAAGGTAAACTCAACAATAAGCGTTTGGCTCCTACGTTCTTTTTCTTCCAGTCTTGCTTTAACGTCGAAGGTTATAGTTTCAGTTTCAGGTTTAACGTCCAGCTTAACCCCTACTACGCTTCTAATTTCTACGTTAACCGAAATGTTAGGTGTGTAAGCTGATGGGCAAATAGCTAATTCCCCGCTTAACCGAATATCGAAATCATCTGCTATACTTTACACTAGCTCTGCATCATAGCCTCGAATCATCAAAATCTTCTCATTTTGTGCGTAGCATAAAGCTACATACAGAAAAGAGGGAAAACTATTTTTGGCTGAACAGTTTTTTGCGGTAAGCCTCAATGTCGAGGAAGCCATGTCCGCTTATGTTCATGCATATGACTTTCTCTTCACCAGCTTTTTCAGCTTTTAACGCTTCATCTATTCCAGCTCGAACTGCATAGCTTGATTCAGGGGCGATGAGCCATCCTTCGCTTTGGAGGAAAAGTCTTGCAGCTTCAAAGATTGCGTATTCATCTGTTGGATATGCCACGGCTCTTACGAGGTTATGATGACGCAGTAGGCTTATGATTGGCGCTGCGGCATGGTAACGTAAACCATCCGCCTTGATAGGCGACATCTCTGTCTTGTGCCCCAAGGTATACATCTTAAGAAGAGGTGTATGTTCACCTACGTCGCCGAAGTCGTAGCGGTATTCGCCTTTTAGGAGGTTAGGTGCAGCCATTGATTGGGCAGCTAGGAATTCGCATTTTCTTTTTCCAGCTAGAACTTCTCCTGCGAAGGGTAGCACTATGCCGCCGAAGTTAGAGCCTCCGCCTAGGCAGGCAACTATCAAGTCGGGCTCATCGTTCACTAGTTTGAATTGTTGGATGGCTTCTAAGCCTATGATGGATTGGTGAATCAAGACGTGGTTGAGAACTGAACCTAAACAATAAACACTTCCATCGTGTGCCTCGGTATATTCCAATCCTTCGGAAACAGCTATTCCCAAGGAGCCTGGGTGTTCCTGGTTGCTAGCCAAGATTTCACGCCCTATGGCTGTTTCTTTGCTTGGCGAAGCGTGTACTGTGGCCCCGAAAAGTTTCATGAAGGCACGTCGATCAACTTTCCAGTCATAGACGGACTTTACCCAAAAAACGACGCATTCTAGGTTCATCAGACGGGCAGCGTAGGAAAGAGCTGTACCCCATTGTCCGGCTCCCGTTTCGGTTACAAGTATGTTTTTTCCTTCTTTAGCTGCGTAATAAGCTTGAGCCAAAGCTGTGTTCGTTTTATGCGAGCCAGTAGGCGATAAGTCCTCACGCTTATAGTAAAGTCTAACCCTTTTTAATCCTAAGGCTTTCTCTAGTCGTAGAGCTCTATAAAGTGGACGGGGCCGCCCAGCTTGAATATAAAGTTCGCGAATCTCATCTGGAATGGGAATCCATCTTTCACTGGAAGATTCTTGAAGTAAACATTCTTTTATCATGGTTTTAGCTAGGAATTCCATTCGAGAAGGGCCTTCTGGCGGTTCTTTAGGTGGAGGGAGTGGTTCAGGTAAGTCTGGAATTATATTATACCATTTCTTAGGTAGCTCGTCTATTGGAAGTGAAATTTGGCTCATGTTTTTCACCTTTCAAGGGGGTAGAAAGCATTAATTATTTATGCTAGGGGATAAAAGTTTCCATTTTTTCTTCTTTTTATCTTTAACCCAGAAACGGGTAGAACTGATCGTGGAAATCTCCAATTCGTCTTTAAACCCTTTTTTGATTCGGACGTTTTCTATTCGTACTTGGTCGCCAACACATAGATTTAAAGCTAGATCTGCTAGAGTCCGCCAGGCAGAAACCCAAATCTTACCAGTTCCATCGCTAACTTCAAAGGTAGTTACTCTCACTGTTTCACCCTTTGATGTATTTACCTCTCTTAGAAAAGGTTTAGTTGATACATGTCCTTCTAAAACAGCTAATTTTCCTTCATGTTTTATCTCAGAAACTTGTATTAACTTCTTTTTCGGAACGATCTGTTTCAAAGTGTCTTCGTCTAAAACTTCCACATAGGTTCTGTGATCAACGTGAATCTCTAAACTATGGTCAATTCTTTCCTTGACTTTGGCGTTGACCAGTAAGAGGAAGTTGTTCAAATCTGTCTTTTCTATGGTTTTAGCTTGTTCGTTCCATGCTACAATTGGAATTGTGCCAGTTTCATCGGTTAAAACAAGTCGTATGAATTGTCCAAGGCTTCCGTTTCGTCGTTCAAAAGAGGAGAGAGATGATTTTTCTCGAATCTTGCCGATAAGGCTTATCCTTCGGTTTCGCTGTTTCAAGGTGATTTCTCTGATGTTTTTCAAACGAGGAATTGCGGGGTATTCCTGTTCTCTTATATCTTCTGGACTAACCTCGATTTTACCTCTGCGTCCCAAGCGAAGTTCGAGGTTTCCATCCTTTCCCTCTAGGATGTAGCCGTTGGAAACTCTGATTATTTTCCCTCTCCTTATCTTAAGGTTTTCAATAAGTTCCACTTCATCGTTCCACAAAGTGATTCGTATTATTCCTGTCTTGTCAGCCATTAGCAAGCTTGAGGTTTTTCGTTCTGTGCCAAGCGGGTCTGTGAAAACGCGTGGGGGATAAACGGCTACAACTCGTCCGACAACGGTAACTTTGCCTAGTCCTGAAACTAAATTCTTAATCAGAACTTTCAGACGGGGAGTTCGAGTTGGGATTTCGATGCCTAATTCTGCTGCAACTATGCGTGCTGCGATCTCATCCGTTAAATAGCCACCTGACTTCTGCTTCTTTGCTTCAATCAACGCTTTAATATCTTCTACACTCAAATCCTTACGCTTGGAAACAATCCGTTGGATGATGTCTTCAGCAGCCATACTTGTAGCACAGCTCCTTTTACCGCGGGCAACGCTAATAAACCTTTATTAAACCTTTAAACAGGCTTAACAATGGAATGGAACCGCAGACACTTGCCGCGATAGGTTTTATCCTGATCTTTATTGGAGTAGTCCTACTCATCTTAACATTACTCATGCTTTCCGTTTACGGAATAAAGAAGGGAAAACTGAAAGGTGGCGGCGTAATTTTGATAGGCCCAGTTCCGCTTATTTTCGGAACAGATGAGGAATCTGTTAAAAACGTTGTAAAGCTTTCCATAGTTTTAATGGTTGTCGCTATAGTTTTAATTATCATTTTAATGTTGATAAAATGAGGGGAATATTAGGATGAAACGTGAAAAGCATCCAGCGATGTTTTTAGTGTGGCTTTTCCTTTTAGGATTTTTACTATTATTTGTGGGGTTCATATTTCTTGCTTTAGCAATTTTGTCTTTAAACGGCCAAGCTGGTTTTGGAGGGATAATAATTGTTGGGCCCATTCCTATAATAGTGGGCTATGGGGAGGATGCCCCTTGGCTAGTTCTGCTAGCCATAGTATTAACCGTAGTATGTTTAGTGACCTTCACAATTTTTTGGAAGAGAAAGTAGGGGTTTCCTTTCTAGGTTTTCTCTTCTCTGCCCTTGCCATAATAGTGGTATATGAACAGAAATATGAGCACGAGGGCTAGGAAGGTTGCGCTCATAAGGATGTAGGTTATAACCGTCATGAATTCTCCAATGGACATGTTCTATCACGATTTCAACATATTTTTGCTATAAATAACCGTCGGTTTAAATATTTAAACGCTAACCTTCCTCCACTCTTTCATTAAACCTTGGTAAAGTTCATCCCTTTCTTCTAAACAATCAAACCAGCCTAAAGCTTCACTCATCTCCCTAGCGATAAGATGGTAACATAGATGAATTTCCCTATCCAAGACACGGAAGTAGAAATCTTCACAAGAACAGAACCCAGCGTCTGGAAAGATCATATAATCTCTTTCCTTACCGACAACTATCCATACAACGCGACCACTTGGCTTAAAAACATATTTTTTTACACGGTTTTCTTTTAATGCCTCGAAAGCTCTGAGGAACCTCTCACCAAAGACTTCAAAAAGTCTTGTTAGGTCGCGGCCTGTCAGCTTTCCGTTTGTTTTAGCTGACTTACAAATTTGTCTTAGAAGGTGAACTTCTGAATCTTCTTTCATAATCTTTCCAAGCTTTAACAAAAATGTGGAGGTGGACTAGTCGATTTTTATCGGTTCACCTTCGGGTTTATGTTCTTCATCTTTCTTAGGCAGAGTAACTTCCAAAACGCCGTTCTTGTAGCTTGTTTTCGCCTCTTTAACCCTCACCTTAGCCGGCAACTTGAGCTCTTTATAATATTTCCGTTGTGGGGTATCCACTGAAATCGTTAGGCGATCCTCGGTACCATGCAACTTTATGTCGTCCTTTTCCACGCCTGGCAGTTCCACCACGACCTTTATTTCACCATTCGTAGAAAACACGTCTACCAGCGGTTCCCGCTCTTCTTTAATTCGCGGTCCAAAGCGGCTTGGACGAACATTTCCAAACTCGCGGACCACGGGTTTTCCGTCCGGCCCGATTTTTATGCTATAGCCATAGACAAAAGGTCCCCATTCACGTACGGTTGTGCCGTCGGGAAGTTTGCGTTCGCGCATGTAACCTTTGGGTGCGCGTCTTGTGAACCATTGGAGCTCCTCTTGCATCATTCGCTCCATTTCCTTGAAAATTTCATCAATATCCTCGAAGAAGAAACTTCTAAAGAAGGGAAAGCGTTTTCGCCTAAACCATGGTGGATAATCTTCGTCATAAGGCATTTTTCTTCACCCATTCCCTTCTGAACAAACCGTTATTTATAAGATTTTTCACCACTAATTACAGATATTAAAACAAGCAGGAGCGGGGGTACCCGAGTCTGGTCTAAGGGGCGGGGTTCAGGTCCCCGTGCCATAGGGCTTCGTGGGTTCAAATCCCACCCCCCGCACTAAATTTGCACAAAGTACGTTTGTAATCTCGGTTTGTGCCCGTGGTTTCTATTTTTCTTCTGAAAATGACAAAATAACACTCGTAGATCCAGCGATTGAGTTCAAAAGTTAAAAACTTCCTATTCAAAGATTCTAAAGCGCTAGATGGATAGGGTTCAAATATAAGTTTAAATTATCGATTTAAATTTTATGAGAGTGCTGTTTGTGGTCTTACTTTTTTCTTCCTTTCGTTATTTCATATAATTCCATTATTCTTTCGGCCAATTCCTTGGTCTTTTTTAAGGCTCTTTTGTCTTTTTTAATATGACCTATTTCTGCACCACCCTCACCAATTACTCTTCCTGCATATAGAATACCGTGAGTACTGAGGAAGTTAGCCATCATGAGAGCAACCATATAGCCTGCTTTACCGTGGATGTCATGTGTGACAACCACTGCACCTATCTTATTTTTCAATGTGTCCTTTTCATATATCGAAACGCTTCTATCTATTAGCATCTTCAATTGCGCGCTTACCATCCCCCAATAACATGGAGAACCGAGTATTATCACATCCGCTTTTTGAATCTCTCTGATAATCCATCGTATGTCGTCGTCGATCACGCACTCTATGTTTTCCTTCCAGCATCTATCGCAACTATCACACGGATTTAAGTTTAAACCGGCAAGCGAAACGAACTTCTTTCTACCTTTTATATGCTTCAGTACTTCCTTTACTAAGATGGCGGTATTTCCCTCTTTACGTGGACTACCAGAAATGCCTATAACATACATGGTTCTCAGCTTCTTCTTTTCCCATAGTTGTTCTATTACTGGAGTTTTAAATAAAATTTTAGAATTAGTAGCCCGGTTTACGTTTAAATGTCTGTTTAAATTATCGGAGTACTCTTTTGCGTCTTTTGATTAATGGAAAATTTCATTTGGTTCTCAACCTTAAACATGATCCTATTGCTTTCATTTTAAGAAGTAGAGATGTTGTGGCTAAGGCTAAACTCGATATGATTTTGGGATTTCAGCATTAGTGAGGCCATAGGGAAAAGCGTTGTCACTCTGAAAAGGTTCAAAATCTTGACGGAGGATTTCGCCATAAACGCGGTAGAATCTCCTCTGTTAGAGAAACCTTTACGTGCTTTATCTTTCTTATTAAGCGCTGGAACCTCAAAAGATTCTACTGTAATCAAAAAGGGGTAGGCTTCCTTTAGAACATGCAACGACTTGATTTTGGGTGGTCTGAAAATCCGAGGAAGGCCATTGCAAAATGGCAAACTTGGGTGAGCAATAGAAAAAGCGTAACTTGGTTAATTGCTAAAACGATATCACCTTCAATGTGGACCGGCGAGATTCAAAGATTGGTTTGAATTATCGGGTTTTCAATCGTTTGCCCCGGCGCCAAACTATACAAACTACGTTTAAATCCTTAGTGTGTGTAAGAAATAGAAACCTAGAAATTATGCGTACACGATAACTAAAGTTAAACGGTGGAGAAGACGTTTTATGATTCGCCGAATGAAACGTGGAGAAGAAGATGATGTTAGAACGCTTTATGCAAAGCTGAGTTTTGAAGATCAAACTTTTTGGCGGAAGCGAATGAAATCACTTGAGGAATACCTCGAAGAAAGCAGCAAGATACCTATAAGTGGAAATATCAAAGGAAAGAACGTTATCTTTGTTGCAGAAGAAGATGGTGAGATTGTGGGTTTTTGCTGGTGTACAATAGTTGATCGAGGAGTGGATAAGCAAGGAGAAGTAGCTGAGCTTTATGTTGAAAAGGAGTACAGGGATAGGGGTATTGCAAGAGAACTCGTAGAAACAGCTAAACAACTTTTCATCAATGAACAAGTAGAAGTGGCATTTGCTTGGACACACCATGGAAATGAAGCGGCTATAGAACTCTACAAAAGTGCAGGCTTTAAGGAAGTAGATCAATTGGTCATGGCTTTTGTAATATCTTAGAGCTCATAGTTCTATTTGTCTTCGTTTATTTGAGCATGCATAACGTCTTATGGTTTTCCAGAATTCTGATGGTTTCATTGGAAGAATGGGCTTTCCATTTATATAGGTTGCAACAGATGTTATTCCTCTACGGATCGCTTCTTTAGATCTAGTCCAGAGATTACATTCTTTAATCTCTATCGTGGGGTTGACTTCTCTGATATTGACTTTTATGTTTTCGTTCATGTACTTGCACATGTGACAGCTTGGGTTGAAAAAGATCTTTACGCCGCGTTCATTAATGTGAAGGGGCTCGGAGCTGGGAACATCTAGTTTTTCTTTCCGGCCTGTTCTCGATAGAGGGTATATTAGGCGTGCGTCTATGTTACCTTCTATTTCACTGAATCCTTTATTTTTAAAATAGCTTACTTGAGTGAAACCGTAACGTTCTCTTGCGGTCGTGGATAACACTCTGCACTGGGCCCGCTCAAACAGTCTGTTGGGCTTTTTCATTTCACTTATGAGAGACTTGAGAAGCAAGGAGCCTATGCCACGATTCCTAACCTTTCTCTTTACATATATGCAGTGAATGTATAGAACATCTTTTCTCCTAGTTTTGAAATATGGAATCACATGTAGAGGAGAATATTGAATCATTCCGACAGGGGTATTGTCTAAGTAGGCTATTTTTGCACATAGGCCTACCTTTCTGTATAGGTTCAAAAGCCATCTTTTTCTGATTTCCAGTCCCTTTTTAATATTTATATCACTTCTCAGCTTCGAGCTTGTTGGAGGACAGACTAACAGAGCATCGTTGACATTCTCTTCAGAGAGACTAACAACTTTGATCTTCAACAGAACCTACCTAATTTGTGTATGTATAGTGAGTTCATAAAAGGATTAGGGAACTTTCATCGCTTCATAAATCGACAGCCTTTGACTGGTTTTGGCTAGAAGAACCCAAGGATTTCGACCCGCTGCCTAACGCCCAGAAACGTGGACTATGAACGTATATGTGGACCTAAACCCCCGCACCTGTGCAAAACTTGCACAGACTACGTTTATAGTCTCGGTTGGTATCTAGCGATTAGGTTCTAAGGCAGTAGCAAGATAGGTTCAATATCTTTAAGTAATTGGTTTTTGATCCAACCCACTTCCAT
>DAZI01000046.1 GCA_002507245.1 Candidatus Bathyarchaeota archaeon UBA233 | reverse complement strand
GCAAGAGAATAAGGGCGCTTTCGAACCGTCTCGCTATCTCAGCAGCGTACTTTAAAGCTTTGAATGAGTGTTCTGACCCGTCTATTGGAACTAAAATCGTCTGAAACATGTCTACCCCTCAAGAGTATTGATTGTAGTTTGTTACTTATTAATTGTCGTACCGTAAGGATTTTGAGAGAGAAGCTGTCAACAATTAGAGTAATCCGGAGTGGCAAGTATAGAGAGTAGGAGTATAGATGACACAGACATTTGAAGAGATTAGCCCGTCAGACTTCTTCTACCGGAACCGTGACATAGCAGGCTTTACGAACCCTGCGCGGGCTATCTACTCCGCTATTCGAGAGCTCGTTGAGAACTCTTTGGATGCAGCAGAAAACATTGGGATGCCGCCTGATATTTATGTTCGATTAAAGTTTCTCGGCGAAGCAGGCAGAGAAGCCCAAATCTACCAGTTACGCGTTCAAGACAACGGTTCCGGTATTCCTTCCAGACATATTCCATCCGCCTTCGGCCAAGTCCTATTTGGCTCTAAGTACAAGCTGAAACAAGCCCGAGGAACCTTCGGGCTAGGCGGAACCATGGCTATTCTTTACGGACAAATAACCACCCATCAACCAGCGCTGGTAATCTCCAGCACAGGCTCTTCACGAATTTACATTTACCGATTAATGATTGACATTCAACGGAATAAGCCTATAATCCTTGACCGCAAAATCTTGATTAACAAAGAACAATGGCGCGGCACCATTGTTGAGTTCAGTTTGGAAGGCGACTACTTTAGGGCAATGTCCAAGATTTTAGAGTATTTAAAACAGACAGCACTTGTTAATCCATACGCAAACATAACTTTTGTTGACCCAAAAGGGCGTCTATATAAATTTACACGTGCAACCACACGTATGCCTTCCCCTCCTAGGGAGACCCTGCCCCACCCCTACGGGGTAGATGTGGAAATCTTTCAACGTCTAGTTCAAATAACGCCCGCTCGAAACATGATCGATTTTCTCCAAACACATTTCCACCGAGTAGGCGAAACCACCGCCCGAAAGTTTCTAGAATTCAGCAAAATCCCGCCCAGCAAAAACCCTAAGCGGCTTTCGCACCAAGAGGTTGTTCACTTAGTGCGTATGATGAAGAGATTCAGAGAGTTCCTCCCACCCGACGCTAGCTGTCTATCCCCCCTAGGCGAGGAACTACTAAGAGCCGGAATCTTAAAAGAACTTGAACCAGAGTTCGTGGCCATCTGCCAACGAAGACCATCCACCTATGCTGGACATCCCTTCATAGTTGAAGTAGCCATCGCCTACGGCGGAAAAATACCTAGAAAGGGAGATTTCACCATTTACCGATTTGCAAACCGCATTCCATTGCTATACGATGAGGCAAGCGACGTTTCTGTAAAAGTAATACGTTCAATGAACTGGAGAAGATATAAAGTTGCACCAGACATGCCTATCGCAATACTAATCCACATATGCAGCACCAAGGTTCCATACAAAACCGTTGGAAAAGAATTCATAGCTGATCGCCCCGAAGTTAGACGAGAAGTTCTAAACGGGATTAGAGAAGCTGCCCGCCGTCTACAACGGTTTCTAACCAAACGCGAGCATGTTGACCGAGAAAGAAAACGCTTAAGCATCTTCACTAAATACCTGCCCAAAATTGCCCAATTCTCCACACAATTAGCTGGAAAATCCGAGCCACCGGACATTGAAATGCTTTTAAAGAGTGTGAGAAGATTTGAGCTGGAAAAGTAAGAGTTCAATGCTTGAAAAAAGGAAAGCAGTCCTAGCTAGTTTAGAAAAATTTGGGGTTTCGCTTTATGAACAGATGAAAAGTGGTAGATTCCCCACAATCGAGATGCCGAGTCGTTCCATTGACAACATTTATTATCACCCCGAACTTCGACAATACGTTTTAGGCGACAGACGTGTAAGAAGAACTGCCAGAAACATACGACATATCCGTCCCTTTACCCAACTCGTATGGGCCGCACTCTTCTCCCACGAACTGACATCCCAAAGAAAAACCTCCACC
Organism: Candidatus Bathyarchaeota archaeon UBA233; assembly: GCA_002507245.1. Lineage (GTDB taxonomy): Archaea > Thermoproteota > Bathyarchaeia > Bathyarchaeales > UBA233 > UBA233. The sequence goes on along the minus strand of DAZI01000046.1, from coordinate 772 downwards.
TTAAGAGACGTTTACTATTCCGCCCAAGCTTACGAAATGTCCTTCAAAGACCAACAGGAATCCAACGCCATAATAACCGACCTAGAAACAATTCTCGGATGGTCACGAGAAGACTTCAACATATTCCCAGAAGAAAGATCAGCCATATTCGGCGACCTAATCATCGAATACACTGTTCCAGGATACGAAGGAAAAACACTAAACTTAACTTCCCACCCAGACGGCGTCATGATCGGACCAGCATTAACCTCAGCAGAATTTGTCAAAACAAGCGCAGACAAAGTGATTGCCATCGAAAAAGGTGGACTATTCACTCGATTCATCGAAGAACGAGTACATGAACGTTTCAACGCCCTCCTAGTTCTGACAGCAGGACAAGCACCCAGGGCAACACGCCACTTCATCCACAGACTAAACAAAGAACTTAGCCTTCCAGTTTACATATTCACCGACGGAGACCCTTGGGGAATGCACATCGCAATGGTAATTATCTCCGGCTCCGCAAACGCAGCACATGTACGGGAGCTAACCACCCCGGACGCAAAATGGAGCGGTGTCTGGGCAACAGACATTGTGAAATATAAGCTTCCAACAGATCCATTAAACGAAATAGACTTTAAAAGGCTTAAGGAACTACAACGTGATCCACGCTATAAGGATGAACTGTGGCAACGTGAAATCAAAACGTTCATGAAAATCGGTAAAAAAGCGGAGCAAGAAGCCTTCAGCCGTTACGGCCTAACCTTCATCGTCGACGAATACTTACCCGCAA
>DAZI01000019.1 GCA_002507245.1 Candidatus Bathyarchaeota archaeon UBA233 | reverse complement strand
TGAAAAAACTTCCACACAAAACTTATCAAACACACTAGAAAAACTTAAAATCTAAAAACGCTCCGGTAGTATAGTCCGGTCAAGTATGGCGGCCTCTCGAGCCGCAGACCCGGGTTCAAATCCCGGCCGGAGCACCATTTCGTCTTCGTATGTTAAACATTATTTAGCTTTGTTTCGTTTAAGAACCCCAAAATCTCTATAATTTTCTACGTGATTCGAATTTTCCATAACATTGCAGGGTTTCGAGAAGGATTAAATGGTTCGAAACGAGGAACTTAGCTAAGTGCCCTCGTGTCTTGCTTTCTGACACACATTAGGTCTTGTCTATTCTCGAAGAAGTTGACAGTATTCAAGTTTCTTAAAAATATATATGCAAATCTGATAAGTTAAGATTAGGGCTGGAAAATGTCATCTGAAGAGCAAATTAAACTAATGAGAGAATTGGCGTGTATGTTGCATGCCGCCTTCTTTGGTACCTTATATAAATTAAGGAAAGAGAGAGGGCTCTTTGGGGTGTGGGAACATGCGACGGAGGGCATCAGCTACATACTAGCAGGTTACTTCACTCCTTTAGGTGACGCCAAGATCGAAGACGTTCTATTGGATTTAGAGAAGACCGGTGTGTATCAGGATCTTAAGCTAAAGCGTGATGGTAACAAGTTCACTTTCAAAGTTGGAAAATGTTCTTTCGCTGGAGGCGAAGAAGGGGTGCACAAACAGTTAAGCCTTTTAGATATGCCATGTCCACTCGCCCTCTTTGTCGGAGGATACATAGCCAGAAAGAACCCATCAAAGAGAATCTACGCATATCCAACGGTCTATACCGAAGAAGGTAACATAACAGAGATGGAGTTACTAACTCCACAAGAATACGAACAAAAAAAGAGAGAACTTGTAGAAATGGCCAAGATAGAGAAAGAAACAATAGAAAAAGCTTAAAAGCTGATTTAAGGCCGCCATAAATCACCATACCAAAAGAAAAAGACTTAACAAAGTTACACATCGCTGAAAAGTCAGCTAAAGAAATTTGTAGCCGAAATTAAGTCGCACCATATGTATTTGAAATTCAATATACATATATATCAAATTTAAAAAGCCTACTTTGCAAGCTGGAGTGTCAGTCGTTGGTCAATCTGTTACATTTGAGCCTCGATACCATCTTGATTGCGGCTTCTTTAGCTTTGGCTCTCTACTGCTTTAGATTACTTTCCAGATTTTTCAAAGGAGGAATCCTTGAAGCTCCAATCAAGATTATTGGAGCCTTTGCCGTACTGTTCGCTGGGGGGGTTGCTCTTGATGGGATAGCTGATGTCTTTGAAACAAAATCATTTGATTTCCACATCTTCCATGTCGTCATAGAAATCATGTTTATTGTTGCCATTCTTTATGGAATTCGTTGGATCTATTTGGCTTGGATAAAACTTGGGTCACAGTGACCTTAGTTACCTAAGGCCTCCGACATTCATACCACGATTGTCAAATACATAGAAGAAAGCCCTAAAGGAGTTAGGACACAGCGTGGGAGAAGTAGTATCCTTCTATACCGAACAAAGATTAGGAATTAGTAAAGAAGAAATCCCTGACTAACCCAGGGTTTCTCCCAAGCATTATACTCAATTTTCGGACGAGGAGCAAATGTGTTAGAGAGGCTGATTGTACAGAAAATATAAGAGAGATTTGAATTATACCTTGAATCAGAAACAAGCTTAGTAGAAGCAATCCATAGAATAAAAACATGACCTAATGTTTCCACTATGCGTGAGAACAAAATCTGGTTGTCCATATCTGCCCTAAGGTCTTATCTAAAGGGTGTCGTTTAGGCGTAAAAGTTTTACGAGTTTCAGAGAAGTATGGCGTAGTTTGGAAGTGTTTCCTTTGTATAGCAAGTTCAGGGATGCCCATTGCCGTGCATCCCCAAAAAGTGAATTCAACTCAAGATTTAACCTGCTTCAGAGCTATGTTACCATAGTTAGTTCAAGGTTTAAATTCTCAGCGACCCCTCACAGATTTTAAGTGTTAATTTGCAGAACATAAAGAAACTCGTCACCATATGGATTGTCTAAGGCGCCTCGTGGAATAGTCGCGATTATACGGAACCCTTTCTTTTCATATAAAGCTCTTGCAGCTGAAAACTCTTCAGTGGCCCCCAGTAAACAGCATTACTCTCCGTAACTTAGATTTGAAACGTTGATAATACCGCTTCATCTGCCCAATGGCATGGTCAATAAGCTTTCCGCCAATTCCTTTTCCACGTTCTTCTACATCTACCCAAATATCTATAATTTCAGCTAGCCCATTTTTCACAGTTTCCCTGGGAGCCCAAGCTAATACGCCTATTAACTCGTGATCTTTCCATGCTCCTGAAATCCAGCCGTTATCTAGAAATCTGCAATAGAAAGACTCAGCCTCTTCTTTTGAACTATATACACCTCTGTAAGCTTCAAAGAAGACATCTTTGTCTTGACAAGTTATGCAGCGAATTTGCACCCCCAAACAAGGCACCCCCACATGAGTTCTTATTTTAGCATGGTAAAAATTCAAATAATTTCAATTATTAATTTTATTTTTGGGCATTTTAGGATTGACCTTCATGCAACCATAACAAGACCAACATATATCGTCCCATGTCATCTTAGGCGAAAAGGTTAACACATAAGAATCGTTCAATAATTTAGAGATAGCGTTTAGTAATTTTTGTAGAAAAATGTGCTTATATATAGGCAAGAGTATAAAAAAGGCATTTTATTGCTATTATACGCAATAGACATCTGGAACGAGAGGCTTTGAAATGAAAATTGGAATATATGTTTTTCCAAACGTAGAGGAGTTAGATTTTGTTGGAGTTTTTGAGGTCTTGGCAAAAACTTGCTCCATGAAAGCTGAGGGAGCGTTGCCAATAGCGAAGTCGTTACAAGTAGATGTTATTGCCTCAGAAAGCATGATTACTTGTGCAAATGGCTTAATAATAAAACCTTCCAAGGTTGTTGATGATTTCGAAAGTTATGATTTATTGATAATACCTGGTGGAAAAGGAGTGCACAAACTAATAGAGGACACAAGGTTTCTTAAGAAAATAAAAGAATTTGCAGAAAGACATATGGTATGTTCTGTTTGTACTGGTGCTTTTGTCCTTGGGAAAGCAGGTCTTCTAAAAGGGAAAAAAGCTACCACTCATCATGAACATAAAGAAAAACTGAAAAAATTTTGTGAGGTTGTTGATTCCCGAGTTTACATGGACGGGAATATTATTTCTGCTGGCGGAGTTTCATGTTCGTTGGATTTGGGGCTTAAAATTTTAGAGATAATCTGTGGTAAGAAGATCGCCCAAAAGGTTGCTGACCGATTGGAAATCCCCTCAGAGATGAGAAGTTTTGAATAAGAATAAAGGTACTTTACCGAAAGAATATATCATTCTAAAGAGAAAATTAAAGACCCCTGATAGGTTCATGCCAGTTTTAACTAATTTAATCTCACATGAAGAAAGCCGAATTCTAGTCTTAATAGCAGAAAAGTTTCTCACGGCATCAGCTATTGCAGAAAAACTTGCGGGACAACCTCTAAAGAAAGTTTCTTCAACTCTTGAGAAGCTTTATCAGAACGGCATTCTTTATAAAAAGGAAATCTATGGAGAGACTGCCTATAAGTGCAGAAGTTTTTATGACATTATCTCATCCTTTCTCCAAGAGAATAGATATGAAGTGCTAGGATTTGAGACCCTTCACTTACTTCGACAATACTATCTCTCTACAAGAATTAGAAAAGCTGAAAAAAACATAGAAAAAGGTCAGCTAAAATATTCTTCTAAGGTCATACCAATAAGGAAGGCAGTTCAGGCAACTCGTCACATACTCCCGACACAACAAGCTATCTGCTTCTTAAAAGAGGTTAAATCCATCGCTCTCGCCAAATGTGGATGCCGAGTAGCCTTCAAAAACTGTACCAAGCCATTGAATACATGTCTTCTTCTCGATAAGGAGGCTGAATATCTCAAGGCCCGAGGATATGCAAAGGAGATATCCATTGAAAAAGCAGAAAAAGTTCTTGAAATTGCTGATAAAGCTGGACTGGTTCACCTCACGCTGTACTTGCCAGGTCAAAAAGTCTATGCGATATGCAGTTGTTGTCCATGCTGTTGCCATGACCTACAAGCTCTTTTGAAGTACGGAAAGAGATTCTTCATCGCAAAATCTGACTATATGGCGGTTAGTAACTTAGATCTTTGCAATGGGTGCGGTGCATGCATCAATAGATGTGTATTTAATGCAAGAGAAATGCGGGATGGAAAATCCATAGTGAACGAAGCGAATTGTTATGGATGTGGGCTATGTGTTACCACATGCCCCACGGGCGCATCCAAGCTTGTTCCTCAAAAGAAGGCAGTGAGCAAAGTTGAATAATCTTTTAACAGATGTTCTCATAATCGGATCTGGCGGAGCAGGATTAAGAGCTGCGATTGAGGCGCGAAGGAAAGGAGTTAACGTTCTCTTAATTTCAAAAAGCAAATTAGGCCTTGCCAATTGCACTGCAAGTGCTATGGGAGCCTTCAGGATATCGCAGAAAGAAAGCGTTGCAGAACACTTTCGGGAAACATTAGAGGCGGGAAGATTTCTCAATAACCCTTGTTTAGCTAGAATTCTTGCAACCAAATCGTGGTTTGCTATAAATGAATTAAGACAATTTGGAATTAGATTATTAATGGAGAAAGATAAAGCCAGTATTATCGCGGAGAAAACACCTGCAGGAACCGTTTTGTCAAAAGCTTTAAGCAACCACGCTTTAAGCTTGGGAGTTAATGTTCTGGAGAAAACTTTTGCTTTTGATTTACTTGTTGAAGGAAACAAATGTTTCGGCGCGTTAGCCTTCAAAAGGGATACTGGAGAAATAATTGTTATCTCTGCTAAAGCTGTTATAATCGCGACTGGTGGATACGCGGGATTATATATCCGTAAGGACAATCCACCTACGATAACTGGAGATGGACTTGCCTTAGCTTTCAAGGCAGGCGTAGAACTGCAAGATTTAGAGTTCATTCAGTTTCAACCGATGTTTATTGATGTTAAAGTGCCCAGAATGCCTATTCTTGACTGGCTAATAGAAGCCACCAAAAATCTCGTTCCAGGGGGAGCATTAGTAAACAAAAAAGAAGAACGCTTTCTAGGCAAATATGAACTGTTGAAACAACAAATATTGAGAGATAATCTTACTGTGGCTATTGAACGGGAGATTTTTGATGGAAAAGGGTTTAACGACTCTGTCGTCTTCGATTTAACCCCTTTGTCTCCTGAAGAAATTGAAGGCGCATTTGACTTTGAGTTTTATAGATATGTAATCCGTTCTTTCAAGCATATACTAGCAACAAGAAAACTTCACATTGCCTCCTTTGCTCACTACACGATGGGGGGCATAAGGATTAACGAAAACTGCGAAACTAAAATTGAGGGTCTTTTTGCTGCTGGTGAAGTAACCAGCGGAGTTCATGGTGCAAACAGGCTGGGAGGAAACGCTTTAACAGAGGTAATAGTATTTGGCACGATCGCCGGACAGCAAGCAGCGGAATATGCAATGCAAACAAAACTTAGCATGATGGACAAAAAACAAATTAAACAAGGAAAAAGAATTCTCCAAGAGTTCGGCGTCAAAGCTAAACCTAAAAAGGTCGATCCAACATTAGTCAAAAGTGATGTAAGATTAATTATCTCAAAGTTTTGTAGGCCTGTGAGGAGTGAAAGGGAACTTACATTTGCCCTCGAAAAATTGAGGAAAATAAAGGAAAATGCCCAGCTAATGTTTGCTGATAATCCAAACATGATGAAAGAAGCTCTTGAAGCTGATTTCATGCTGTTGCTAGCTAATCTCATTGTAAACTCAGCTTTAGCAAGAAAGGAAAGTCGGGGATCACATTTTCGTGTAGATTATCCTCAGAGCGATGATAAAAGTTGGTTGAAAAACATTGTTATAACACGAGAAGGTAGTAGTCCGAAAATTCATTACGCCAGTTTATAGCAATGAAATCGATAACTTTGCCGTTTAGGACAACTAAAACTACGTTAATATAGGGCTTATCGTAATCCAAGACTTCTTAAAAGTCAAGTTGCGATATTTTTCAGTTGAATTAAAACCGATCGCCCTCTATCCGTAAGTTTATAGTAATTTCTTTTGACCTTTCCAAAAGTTTCAGATTTGCTTCGCATAATTAAGCCTCCGTCTTCAAGTTCTGCAAGGTGTTGATATACGCTTGGAATTTTCAATTTGACCTTAAACCTTTCTCCTAAAATTTTCCAAATCTCGTATCCATAGGACTCCTTTCTAGATATTATCTGTAGAATATGCAGTTTCGTTTCGCCTAATCTAGTTGTATATTTCCTTCGTTCCACTCGCCTAAGTAACTTTTCTAACTTTCCATTCCCCTTGACAAGTGTTTTAGTAACCTCTGGATATTTTAGTCCCATACCAGTAATTACGCATACAACCTTCTCAGAAGGGGAAATCGCGCCTTCATCTACAAGTTTTTTTAAACCTGCAATAGTAGTTGCTGACGCGGGTTCTGCAAAAATCCCTTCCAATTTAGCTAAAACACTTACTGCATCAATGATTTCTTTATCTGAAACAGATACGGCGGTTCCTTTTGATTCTCGAATTGCTGCTAAAGCCATTTCCCCGCAGGGTGGTTCTCTTACACCGATGTCAATTGCTATGGTTGAAACTTTATTAGTAGGGATTATTTTGTTGCTACCTTTTTTGTATGTTTCAACAATTGGCGCACACCCTTCCGCTTGAACTCCTATAAGTTTCACAGTTTTCTCGTTTAAGAATCCAATTTGATACAATTCGTTGATTCCTTTCCAAATCATGGAAAGGTGACCACCAGACCCTGTTGGAACTATGATTGCGTCCGGAGGCGTCCAGTTAAACTGCTCACAGATCTCGTAGGCTGTTGTTTTTTCACCCTCCAAAAAGTAGAGGTTATAGGGCATTACAAAATGACTTGTGTTACCTCCTTGAACTACCCATCTCCATGCGTTTCGACACGCATCTTCCTTATCTCTCGCTATTTCTATATCTGCTCCATATGCAATCGTTTGATAAAACTTTCCGACATCGACTCTCTGCGGAAGAAAAATTTTACAGCGCAATCCAGCACGAGCCGCGTAAGCCACAAGAGAAGCCGCTAAATTGCCAGATAACCCGCAACACACAGACTTAAAACCAAACTCCTTTATTTTTGAAACTTCTACTGTAGTTCCTCTATCTATAAATGCCCCGGTTGGATTTGTTGTCTCATCTTTGAGATATAAGTTTTGAAGACCAAGTTTCTCCGCTAACCGCTCGCATTTGTGCAGAAATGTTCCGCCTTCTCCTAAAGAAACTATGTTAGATTTATTTAAAACCGGTAAGAACTCGAAGTATTTCCACACGCTAGGTATTCTGCGTTCTAAGACAGAAGGGCTAACTTGTTCACGTATATCCTCCAGTGCATATATAGCGGTGAGAATACCATTACAGTTGGGGCATGTTGTGGCGTACGCTTCTGTAGCGTATTTTTTGCCGCATTTTTTGCATTGTACTTCGGCGAGAAACATTAAACCTCAAGCCTATATATAGGCATAAACTTATATATCTAACTTCCTTTTCCGAAATCATCTAACTCATGAAAGATAAGTGGTACCATGAAAATACCTAGAATATTCATTTTTCTGCTTGCAGCAACTGGCAGTTTTCTAGAGGCCTCTTCTTTAATTTCTGCATATATTTTTGGTTTTACTTTGCCTTTTATTGGAATTTTAATGGAAGCTTTAGGAACTACCTTTTCGCTGGTTATTCCCATCTTTGGAATCTCAGTTTTTACCACAACTTATAGGCAAAGAAAACCATTTGACTTAAAGAATCTAGTTTTACGAGAAGCAAAACCACAGGATGCAGATGAAATACATGAAGTTTTAAAGCAAGCTTTCAAAGGTTTGGAAGGAAGAGGGTATTCTACTCTAGCGATAAATGCAGCTATAATAGATGCAAAAGAGATCAGAAAAAGAATATTATCAGGAGGGCACGTATTGGTTGCTGAGCTTGACAATGAAATTATAGGCACAGTAACAGGATTTAAAGAACACCAAAGTATGCACATTTATTCTTTGGCAGTTTCCCCAAAATATCAAGGATGTGGAGTTGCTCGTCAACTTATGACCTATTTAGAGAGAATTGCCTCTAAGGAAGGTTGTAACAAACTCTTTCTGCACACGGCATGGGTTATGATGGAAGCAATTAAACTTTATGAAAGTCTGGGCTATGTAAGAGAAGGATATTTACGTAGGCATTTCTATGGCGAAGACTTCATAATCTTTAGCAAACTTATAGAAAGAGGTAATAGCCGGTGTAAGGCATGAGCCTCCTCATCTCTAGGGATGCAAAAGAGATGCGTGGATATCTTCTAATTATTATTGCGTCTGTTTTGTGGGGAACTTTAGGCATTTTTGCCAAATTGTCTTTTGAATATGGAATTCTTCCCGAAACATTAATTGCCTTAAGACTCGTAATTGGATTTGCAACTCTATTGAGCATTCTCATAGTGATCGATAAAGATTCGTTAAAAATTCAGAAAATGGATATACTTCTTCTTTCGATTTTCGGTGTGTTTGCTATTGCTTTTCAAAGGATTTCCTATTTCTATGCTCTGAGCCTAACAACAGCCACGATTGCAGCAATACTCTTTTACACCTATCCTGTTTTTGTAACGCTCTCAGCATACGTTTTTCTAAAAGAGACAATTTCTTTAAGAGAATGGTTGGCGATTATTTTGACATTTTTAGGGGTTGCACTTGTTGTAAAGGTGTATGAGGCCTCCTCATTAAATGTAAATGGGATTGGAATATTCTTCGGTTTTCTTTCAAGTCTTCTCTTTGTCTTCTATTTTATGGTCACTAAGAAACTTAGAGAGAAATATGCTAGTTGGACGTTAACTCTTTATGGTGACGGAATAGGAGCGTTAACTTTGACCCCGATTCTCTCTTTTTCCTTTCTTCAGATATTAGCATTCCCTCTGGAGCTTTGGTTATTGATTCTTACGATAGCCTGGATCCCCTCTCTTTTGGCTTATCTGTTATACTCATATGCATTGAAGTATGTTAAGTCATCCAAGGGAAGCGTTATTTCAGTAATAGAGCCCTTATCAGCAACATTATTTTCCGTGATATTTCTAGGGGAATCTCTTGAAATCCTACAAATAATGGGCATAGCACTTGCATTGACAGGGGTTGTCCTACTTTTCCAAATTAGCAGAACTATGTAAGCAGCGCGAAGATGAATTAACGCTTTAAACCTAACAGGGCTAAGATTACCCCAATTATTGCAATTAAAGCTCCGTTCAAAAGCACAAATTTCACTCCATAAACATCTGCAACATAGCCAAGAATTGGCTGCCCCATCATAGCAATGACGCCACTAATTGTAAAAAGAAGAGAAACCGTTGCTGCTCTAATTTCTGTCGGGATATGTTTGTTGCTTTCTCTTCCATAGATTGGATGAAAAATGGCTTCACCTACAGAAAAAAGGAACAACCCAAAACATACCATGAGTATGTTAAATGCCTGATTCATAGTTGCAAAACCGAAAGATATGCTGACAAATGCTGAGAACAACAAAAAATGAGCTCTAACCTTTGATGACAGTTTACCACTGCAAATAGCTATTCCTGCAGACAAAACTGAAACAACACTATAAAGGATACCGAGCAAATTTCCAGACAGCCCACTTTGCACCATTATGGGTTGCCACGTCAGAAAATATACATCATAGCATAACCAGAGAATCGAAATCATACCTACTAACAACCAAAGTTCTCTAGTTTGTTTCAGATAAACAAGAGACTTCTTTGGAAACCTGAGTATTGTAGCGGTCTTTTCTCCAAAGTTATTCTTCATGAAGAAAACGCCTACAAAAAACATAAGGAAGTATATTGCAGTCTTCGTGGCGTAGAGGGCAACGAAGTTATCCATTAAGAACACCAACATTCCAGCAGGAATGGTGAGCAAATTGTATGATGCTAAGCCTTTTCCGAAAATATCTCCAGTTAAATGTTCTTGGCCCGATGCTTTCAATTCATCCACGATCCACGCTTGAAGTGCTCCCTTAATAAAGGCGCCTCCGGTTCCCTCCAGAAAAGCTGCGAAGAGAAAAGCCAAAAAGGTAAAGCTTATCACATAGACTATCCCTGAGAGTGCGGTAAGTAATATTCCAGCCAGAAATGAAGTTTTTCTTCCAAATCGGTCAGCAAGCATTCCCGCTGGAAAGTTTAGAAAAGTTAAAGTACCTAGAGTGACCGTGAAAACCATGCCCACGTCGACAAAAAGTAACCCTCTTGATTGCATGAAAAGAACCATTATAGAAACTGTCAGCGATTCGGCAAAGCTTATGAGTGCTTTCAAGGTGATGTAGATTTTTGTAGGTGTCACCTTAATTACATGCATAGTATTTTTTACCTTCGAAGAACTTTCTGGGATTCTAGCTTTATTGGCATGTAATGCGTAGCTAGGTTTCTCTTTCATTTCTCTCTCCTTGGAGGGAACATTCTCGTGGAATAACAAACGTGTAGAAAAATATTTAACTTAAATGGTTACTAAATTTACCTTAGTAGACATGAAGCAAAACAAATTTACCTAAAAGGGGATTCAATGCGCCGGAATAAAGAACTTGCCGAATTAAAAGATGAGATAGCCAGATTCAGAAATGAAACCAAACAACGGTTAGATCTAATAGAACATGAACTAAACAAGTACATAGCGTTAAACTATCTTCGCATCATAGTTGACTACATGGGACGTACCACTATTGATTTTATCAAATCCCTAAATTGTCGAGAAAGTAGGCAGTATGAGTTGGAATGCAAAGAAGAAATCATAGAAGCACAACAAAAGTACATAGATCAGTTAAAGTTAGGTAATCTTTCAGAATCAAACAAAGCGTTAGGAGAGGTTATTGATATAACAAGACATATAGAACAGAAAATGACAAAAAAGGGAAGAGACATATGTGCCGCATGTTGTCGTAGACAAATAAACATGCTTATGATAAACAAGTCTCTTCTCAATGAACTTATTGCCTTAAAGGAACCACCAATACAAAACGAAGAAAAACTTGAAATTATCTGTAATGTAAACCCTTCAGAACTCGACAAAAAAATTCTAACTCCCCTTTCACACGAGGTTAGATTGCAAATAATGTTAAGCATATTTAAAGGAAATAACAGATTCGCCCACTTTATAGAAGCTACAGGCCTCAGCGGTGGACATCTCCTCTATCACGTAAACAAGTTAATTGAACATGGATTCATTCAACAATATTATTCAAAAGACTATGGGTTAACCAAGAAGGGAATGAGAGTACTGTTATCACTCGCACAGTTAAACAAAGAGAATGACCAAATTTAATTCCATTACTTGCTTTAAAGAAGGACAGCCTATAAAATATCGAAAGAAAAATGAGTATAATAAAGGATTGTTCTATCTAGCTAATGGGAAACCCATTGATTAGTGTCGACGTTTCTTTCGCTTAAACTTCCTTTTCCGTTGCTTTGCAGCTTTTGCCTCGCGACGTTTCTTGGATCCCACCACAACTTTCACTCTTTGTTCATATATTCATGTTTCTTTAGTAACCCATTCTTTTACAGCCTCTTCAACGGCTCTAGATAGATCACCTTTTTTCCCGCCGAATCTCTCGATAACCTTCAGCCTAAGCTTCTTTTCCAGTTCATCTGGAATATCTACGCAGATTCGGCCCATTTCAATCACCAAACTTGATGTTTACACGATTCGCACGTGCTAGATGTTTTTCCAGTAAGCAAATTGCCAGATTTCCAGCATTGTCTTTATTTTTGTTGTCATTTTGTTTTTCTCCCTAATTTATTTATTCGCATATTATACTATACACTTACTCACTTATAAAGGTATTGTATTAATCGCTTAAGTGTTAAAACATTTACCGCATCTTCCGCATAAGCTAGTATGAAGGCATCATAGGCATATTTACGATATTTCCTATAATGGAGAGTCTTAGGGAAAGGTAAGTAAGACATCTAAAAGACATGGCAAGAGTAGCCACATGTACAGCGAAGCGCACAATCCAAACAGGCTTTAAAGGAACATGATTTAAAGCCTTACTCGCCCAACATTAATCCGTAAAGTTTATATTTTAGTTTTATGGAGTAATTTTTTGCTCCATTTGAATTTGACAAATCGTAATTAATTAATCTATTATTGTGTTGGCTTAGGGGGAAGGAGACTTATGCCTATTCGTGTAGCCATAGCAGGTATAGGAAACTGTGCCTCAGCCCTGATTCAAGGGGTACAGTACTATAGAAACGCTGACGATGACGACCAAGTTCCAGGGCTTATGCACGTGAATTTCGGAGGATACCACATAGGGGACATAGAATTCGTTGCCGCCTTCGAGGTCAACCGAGAAAAAATAGGAAAAGATTTAGCCGAAGCCATCTTCATAAAGCCGAATGGATGTGTCAAATTCGCTGAAGTCCCACGAATAGGCATAAAAGTACTACCTGGCCCTATCCTCGACAGTGTTGCACCTCACATGCGAGAGCCCTTCAAGGCCTACGACGAGGAAACTGCCAAACCAGTAGATGTCGCCGAGATACTAAAAGAAACAAGGGCAGATATGCTCATCAACTTCCTACCAGTCGGAAGCTACAAAGCCACCCGCTACTATGCACAAGCATGCTTGGATGCTGGTTGCGCATTTGTAAACTGCATACCTGAATTCGTAGCTTCAGACAACGAATGGAGCAGAAAATTCAAGGAAAAAGGCTTACCCATAGCAGGAGATGACGTGAAAAGCCAAGTAGGTGCAACCATAATTCACAGAGCATTAGTCCACACCCTAGTCTCACGAGGAGTACAAATAACTAGAACCTACCAGCTCAACGTAGGTGGAAACACTGATTTCCTCAACATGATTGATGACAACCGACTTGAAACCAAGAAAATAAGCAAAACGGAAGCCGTCACAAGCTTGGTGCCATATAAAGTAAAGGCATGGGCAGGACCAAGCGGCTATGTACCATTCCTCAACGACACAAAAATCTGTCACATACGCTTAGAAGGAAGAAAATTCGGTGACACTCCCATAGTGATTGATTTACGTCTTTCAGTAGAAGACTCACCTAATAGTGCAGGGATGGTCATCGATGTCATAAGAGCTGTAAAACTGGCCTTAAACCGCGGAATAGGTGGACCGCTTATTAGCATATCCGCCTACGCTTTCAAGCATCCACCACAACAAGTGCCAGATCATGTTGCTAGACAATGGGTTGAAGAGTTCATCCAAGGAAAACGGGAACGCTAAAAATGACAAAAGCGGTTATAATCGCGGCTGGACGGGGAGAACGTCTACTCCCGTTGACTAGGATATCCCCTAAACCACTCATCCACGTCAACGGCAAACCATTGATAGAGCACGTGTTTAACACATTAAGAAAATCTGGGATAAAAGAGTGCATCGTCATAACAGGATACATGGAACACGCATTTCGAAAATACCTAAATAACTCGAAATTCGGAAAAATGCGAATACGATGCTGCTATAACCCGTCCTATACCCGAGGAAACGCTACTTCACTCAAGACCGCGCAGAGGTTTCTAATGGAAGGAGAAAAGTTTCTGTTAACAATGGCAGACCATATAACAAGTGAAGAAATAACAAAAACAGCACTTAAAAATGCGGCGCATGCGCCTTTGCTCTGCATTGACAGACAAATTCGCGATTCGCCACAAGTTAACGAAGCAACCAAAGTTTTGGTCGGAGAAGACGGATACATCAGGAACATTGGAAAGGAAATTCCTTTATGGAACGCCCTCGACACCGGAGTTTTTCTCTTCACCTACAAAATTTTTGAGGTAATAAATCTGATTAAAACGAAATATTCTATTTTGACTCTCACGCATTGTGTAAAGGAAATGATTAAGATGGGTTTCCCTTTATGGGCCTGCGACGTTTCAGGAAACTTTTGGATGGATGTTGACACTGCAGAAGATGTTGCTTTGGCTGAGAGAGTTTTGAGGAGTGCCTAAAGGGTGCCTAGAGAATGGGACGGAATAATATCGCAGAGTTTGAACCGAAAGTTTTCTAGACCCCTAGCCCGGTTTTTAGCTAAATATTCGAGGATAACTCCAAATAAGATTACGGGTTTAAGCTGGACGGTTGCTGTCTTTTCAGGCATATGTTTTTTCTTCTTTAATAACTTATTAGGCGGAATTCTCGCCCAACTGAGTTCTATTCTGGATGGAGTAGATGGGGATCTAGCTATCTTAACCGGGAAAACTTCAACTTTTGGCGGTTTCTTCGACTCGGTTCTTGACAGATATGGCGATGGCATAATCCTCATGGGCATGACCTACAACGTCTACAAGATACATGAAAACTGGGCTGTACTAGTTGTAGCGTTAGCAGCGCTTTTCGGCACCTTTATGGTAAGTTATAGTAGAGCAAGGGCGAAACTTGGATTCGGAATAGTTTTTAAAAAGGGATTTTCTGGGTACGCCGCAAACAGAGATATACGCCTTTTAATAACAATGATTGGAGGAATAATAAACCAAGTTTTCGCCACATTGGCAGTTTTGGCTGTACTAACGAACCTTGTTGTTTTGAAGAGGCTCTATGATTGTTGGAAGTTCAACGAGAGAACTTAACAGCCTTTTGAAAACTTATGGATAGAGCCCCCGCCGGGATTCGAACCCGGGGTCTTCAGCTTACAAGGCTGACGCCCTAACCAGCTAGGCTACGGGGGCTTGCCGAAATTTTAACTTGGAGTTCTTGAAATTAAATTATTCGTTTTATTGTGTATTTCTGTTATACATAAGTGCAGAAATCTTTATTAAATATTAAGATTTTTGATATTGATGGCGTGAAACTTATAGTTCAGAGAGGAAACAGGTTGCGGCGAAAGGAACTAATATGCCCAAACACAGGCTGCGGAAAAACTTTCGAAAAGCCAGTAATGTTAACTGACACGCTGTCTATACCACGACAAACTTATTACGCATGCCCACATTGCAGGTCAAAGCTCGAAATAATTGTTGAAAACGGGAAATTTATGAAGATAATTTCTGTGAAAAAAGCAGAAGGCATATCAACTGATTTCACAAGCGACAAAAAACCTGAAGATTGCCGCTACTACTTTGGTTATCTAAGAACCCTCCCGGAAAACGCTGCCATCCCAGATGTATGCCTAATGTGCCCAAAAATCATTCATTGTTTTGTACATCAAAAATAATTGCATGCGAACTTTATTGATAAACTGTTCATTCTTTCTTTTTCGCGAAACATGTATATGTAAGGGTGGTTAGATTATGTGGAGATTTGGAGGAAAGGAGCTTGGAGCACATTATCGAAGTCAGATGGCATGGACGAGGTGGACAGGGAGCTTGGACAGCCAGTGAATTGTTAGCCAGAGCCGCCATCCTTGAAGGCAAATACATCCAGTCCTTCCCGGAATTCGGCCCGGAGCGAATGGGAGCGCCTATAAGAGCATTCACTAGAGTAAGTGAAAAGCCCATTAACCTCCACTGCACAGTCTACAACCCAAATATGGTTGTGGTTTTGGACCCAACCCTCTTAAAAACAGTTCCAATAGCTGAAGGGATCCAGCCAAACGGAACAATTCTGATAAATATAAAAAGACAGCCGAAGGAAATTCGAGAGCAGCTAGGGCAGGTAAACGCGAAACTTTGGACAGTTGCAGCCACAGAAATCGCCTTGAAAATCCTTGGCAGACCGATCACTAATACAGCTATGCTAGGCGCTCTGGTTAAAGCAACATCCATAGTAAGCCTTGAAAGTGTTGAAAAAGTCGTTAAAGGAAGGTTTCCACCTCAACTTGCAGAAAGAAACATTGCGCTTGTGAAACAGGCATATGAGGAGGTAAAAAGTGAATGAAACCTCAATCTAAAGGATGGAAGGATATTCCAATAGCAGGCGTTTGCTGGGCATCTAGCAAGGAATACTTAACTGGGGATTGGAGAACCTTCAAACCTGTGAGAGACCTAGAAAAGTGCACCCGTTGTTTATTATGTTATATTTACTGTCCAGACAGCGCCATAAGTTGGAATTCGGGGAAGGGGGATATAGAATTTGACTATAATTTCTGTAAAGGATGTGGAATTTGTGCCAATGAATGCCCAGTAGATGCGATTACAATGGTGTTTGAGCAGGAGAATGGAAAAAATGACAGTGGCTAAACAAAAAGTTTTAGCTTTGAGTGGAGATGAGGCAGTAGCCTATGCAGTAAAACAATCTGATGTCGATGTGATTGCAGCCTATCCAATAACTCCGCAAACAATCATTGTAGAGAGACTCAGTGAATACGTTCATAATGGTGAAGTCGAAACAGAATTCTTATGCGTAGAGTCTGAACACAGTGCCCTAACGGCCTGTTTAACTGCCGCCGCGGTGGGCGCCAGGGCATTTACAGCTACAGCTTCTGCTGGACTAGCACTTATGCACGAAATACTCTACGTAACCTCAGGATGTCGAGCACCCGTGGTAATGGCTGTTGCAAACCGTGCGTTGTCAGCGCCAATAAACATTCACTGTGACCACTCTGACACTATGGTAGAACGTGACAGTGGATGGATACAGATTTACACCGAAAACTCGCAAGAGGCGTATGATTCTATAATTCAAGCGTTTAAAATAGCTGAAAACCCAGAAATACTATTGCCAGTGATCGTTGGACTTGATGGATTCTTCTTAAGCCACACCCTTGAGAACGTCAAAATTCTGCCAGATGAAACTGTCAAAAACTTCCTAGGAGTGCGAAGGTTTCCCTCAGTGAAAAACCATGAAGGAAAACTTGTACCATTCCGACTTGATCCTGAAAACCCCCTAACAATTGGCCCTTTGGACCTTTATGACTACTATTTTGAACACAAACGGCAACAGGAAGAAGCAATGCGTCGAGCCTCAGAGATTATAAAACAAGTACATGAAGAGTATGCAAATATAAGTGGAAGACGTTACGGAGATGGCCTAATCGAAGCTTACCGTATGGAGGATGCTGAAATAGCAACAGTCTGCTTAGGCTCCACTGCTGGAACGGTAAAAACCGTAGTGGATAAACTACGCTATAGAGGGGTCAAAGCTGGATTACTAAGGATACGAACGTTCAGACCATTACCGGTAAAGGAAATAACCGCTGCTCTAGAAAACGTTAAAGTCCTAGGGGTAATGGACCGTGCTTGCAGCTTTGGAGGGTTCGGCGGACCAGTATTCCACGAGATTCGGCATATACTCTACGATGCGCCTACACATCCACATGTGGCGAACTACATCTATGGGCTTGGTGGAAGAGACATGTCTTATATGCTCATAAATCAAATCTACCAAGATCTACAGAAAATCCTCGAAACAAATCGTATCGAGAAACTAGTTCAATTCATAGGATTAAGAGAGTAAGGAGAGGTGTAGTTTGAGCGACTGGAAATTTACAGTAAAAGAAATCGCTGAAAAACCTGAACTTTTCTCATCGGGGCACCGTGCTTGCGCCGGATGCGTTCCGGCAACTGTTCATAGACTTGTGCTGAAAGCCGCAAGAGGCCCAGTAATAGCTACTCATGCTACAGGATGCATAGAAGTGTCTTCAACAATCTATCCGTACACTTCATGGAAAATCCCGTGGATTCACACAGCATTCGAAAACGCAGCTGCCAATGCATCAGGGATCGAAGCTGCTCTGAAAGTTCTGAGGAAAAAAGGAAGAATAAAGAATGAGAAAGTGGATGTAATTGCTTTTGCTGGAGATGGAGGAACCTACGACATTGGAATTCAAGCGTTGTCTGGCGCTGTGGAAAGGGGGCATGATTTTCTCTATGTGCTTTACGATAACGAAGCGTACATGAACACTGGAATCCAGAGAAGTGGAGGAACCCCCCATGGAGCATGGACAACAACTTCGCCTGCAGGAAAAGTCATCCCTGGAAAACCACAGTTCAAAAAGCCAATAGCAGACATTATGGTAGCCCACGAAATTCCCTACGTAGCAACTGCTTCACCCTACTATTGGAAAGATCTCATTGCAAAAGCTAGAAAAGGACTAGAAATTGAGGGGCCAGCATTTCTACATGTTATTGCCCCATGTACGCGTGGATGGCGCTTCCCACCAGAAAAGGGCATAGAAATTTCTCGAGTAATGGTGGAAACATGCATTTTCCCTCTGTGGGAAGCCGTTGATGGCGAATACCGCCTTTCACCGCCAAGCAAATTGATAGCATTAAAGCCGGAAAAGAAGAAGCCTATAAAGGAATACTTGAAGATTCAGGGACGTTTCAGACATTTATTCACGGCAGAACATGAGCACGTCATTGAAGAACTTCAGGAAGTCATCGATAAACGGTGGAAACGCCTACTGAAAAAGTGTGGAATGGCTTAAAATCCCTGCCCTTATTTCTTTTTAATTCGCTTTTATGCCTTAACGGGTTCTCCTAAACTCCCGAAATCTAGTTCATAACGGAAGTATTTGCGCAAGAGATTTGGAAGAACTTCCACTTTATTACGCACCTGTTTCCATGAATCACGATCTCGCAGGGTTACCGTGTTATCTTTTAAAGTTTGATAGTCAATTGTTACACCTAAAGGTACGCCGATCTCATCAGCTCTAGCATATCGCCGCCCAATTGAGCCGGATTCATCGTATTCCACGTAGAAACCTTCATCCAGAAGCATGCGGTAAACTTCTTCAGCTTTTTCTGGCAAACCGTCTCGACTAACAAGTGGATAGACGCCGATCTGGATAGGCGCAATACCTCGGGGAAGACTTAATACAACCCTGTTCTCCCTTACACGGTAAGCATATTCAAGAGTTATATAGACAAGTCTGTCAGAGCCAAAGCTAGGTTCTACCACGTGAGGAACAAACCGTTTGCCATGTTCAACCTTTTTTCGACGTACTATCTCTACATGTTCTGGCAGAATTTTGAAGCCTTCAAGCATATAGAAGCCTTTCTGCGCTAAACTTTCTTTCATAGCTACTACATCTACCCTAGAAAGCAGCTCAATAATCTTTGCGGCGTCCTTTTTGAAGAACGGTCCAATCTTGGCTGCTACGGGCTTTATTTGAATTTCCTCTGTTTCAATCGGCTTCTCGGTCGGCTTGAAAATTTGCATGTCTACTCCGCTGAATTCCATATGTTGTTTCAGGTCATAGTCTGTTCTGTACGCGTGCCCGGATACTTCTGTCCAGCCCCACCTGTCAAGGTAGACTTCTTGGTCGAAACTTTGTATGGCGTAGTGAGCTTTTTCCCAGTCAAGCTTCTCAATAAAACGCTGTTTTTCCGGTGGAACCCCAAGGGAACTCATGAACCTCTTGGCCAAAACCATGAAGAAAGCCTGCCAATCCACTTTGATATAACCTTTCTCCAAGGCTTCCTTTACCGTAAGTTCAACTGTTTCCTCAGATCCTTTCAACCTTGTTTCAGCTAACAATAAACGTAAGGTTTCGTTTTCCACCTCTTTGAGGAAAAGGCAGTTAGGGTTTTCAGGATCAAAGAAGAACTCTAAGTCAATTATAGTAAATTCTCTAAGCCTTATGAGGCCTTGTCTTGGCGAAATTTCGTTTCTTAGAGCATGCCCTATTTGGACAACTCCAAAGGGAAGACGCCCCCTTGAAAGCTCATGAAGACGCTTAAATTCGACGAATATCCCCTGTGCGGCTTCAGGCCGTCCATAACCTACAGCATCGGAATATGGCCCAATAGTGGTAGTAAACATCGTTAGAAAATGACGGGGTTCACCGAAGTTGCCCCCGCAGTCTGGGCAATGAATATCGTTTTTTTCAATTATGGTTTTGATTTCTTCAAGCGAAAGCTTTTCAGTCTCTATGCTTGGCATATTAGCAAATTCCTCGAGCAAGTGGTCAGCCCTAAACTTTCTATGGCATTGGAGGCATTCCACCATTGGCTCTTTGAAGTGGTCAACATGCCCTGACGCTTCGAAAACCTTGCCAGGCATTATGACTGGAGATTCGATCTCAAAGAACCCGAATCTTCGGATAAAGAAGTCTCGAAACTTGTCTTCTATTCGCTTTTTCAAAAGTGCGCCTAAGGGACCATAAGTTACAAAGCCACCTACTCCACCGTAGATTTCAAAGGATGGCCAGAAGAAGCCTCGACGTTTGGCTAATTCGCTTACCAAGGTAAACTTGTCATGTTTTTTTGCAGGGGACAAGCCTTGTTCCGCCTCTTCTATGGTAGGGAAGTCTAAGGAATTTAAAGGATTTGCTTCTTAAAAATAGTTAAGAGAGATTCGCATCTTCATTTTACCTTAGACGTTCAGTTATTTCTGCTTTCTGGGCTTTTCCTTCCTTATCTATTTCGAACTCTAGCATTATACGGTCAGTTGCATATTTCCTACTAGGAAACTCTGTACCACATTTGCCGCATTCAATGTCTGCACCCAATTCTGTGACATACCAAGAAGCATCCACATAGTATCTTCCACAAACAGGACAACGGATAACCGTGATGTCCAACCATGCTTTTTCAGTCATAACACAGCCCTTAAGGAGTTTGCATAACAGAAGATCGAACTGGCTTAATAAACATCCCTTTTTCCGGAGGAAAACGTTTTGAGCTAGAAAGCCTTTCATGTAAGCGTTGGACGGAGTTGAATTGTCGAAGATAAAAATAGCAATAGTGGGTGTGGGCAACTGCGCGTCCGCGCTCGTCCAAGGATTATACTATTATGGAAAGGCCCAGACAAAGGAAGAAACCCTAGGGCTTCGCTATCTATCCTTAGGCGGTTTTCGCCCTCAGGATATACAGATAGTAGCAGCTTTTGACGTAGATCAAAGGAAGGTTGGACAAGACTTGTCAGAGGCTATATTCGCTAACCCTAACACCGCCCCGAAAGTCGTTGACGTTCCATGGCAAAATTTGATAGTACAGAAAGGCCCCGTCTTAGATGGAGTAAGTCAAGCTTTAAGGGAAGTAGTAAAAGTAAGTGATGCAACGGAAGTTGACGTATCTGAGGAATTGCGGCAGAGTGATGCGGAAATTGTAATTAACTTGCTTCCCAGTGGCGCCGTGAAAGCGTCTCAATGGTATGCAGACCAAGCAATAAAGGCAGGATGTGCCTTTGTAAATGCTACACCAACCTACATTGCAAGTGATGTTTTGTGGGCTAGGAAGTTCGAGGATGCGACTCTACCAGTCGTTGGCGACGACCTGATAGATCAAGTTGGTGCAACAACCTTGCATAAAACCCTACTTAAACTTCTTTCTCAACATGGAGTTCGAATAATTGAGACTTATCAATTAGATGTAGGAGGGGGGACAGAATCACTTGACACTTTAGAACGAACGAGAAAGGTTAAAAGAGTTATGAAGACACGTTCGGTAAGCAGCGCGCTATCTTACGAAGCAGAAGTTGTAGCGGGCTCCACCGATTATGTGGACTTTCTAAAGAACAGACGGGATAGCTATTTCTGGATTAAGGGAGTTTACTTCTGCAATACTCCGATGCAAATTGACTTGAAACTCTCAACTGTAGATGCACCTAATGCGGGTTCAACTCTTTTCGATGTAATAAGAGCGGTTAAGATAGCTCTCCAAAGAGGAATAAAAGGCGCGGTTTTGAGCATCTCTGCCTATGCGTTTAAGCATCCACCGCAACTTGTGCCCCTTGAGGTTGCTGAAAAAATGTTTATGGACTTTATTAGAAACAGAGATTAGTTTTGCCGTATTATTTTGGCAAACTCCTTTTCAGCTTTCTCCTTAAAGCCCGTCTCCTTCATTTTCTGCTTCAACGACGTAATCATTTTTACAGGCGTTGGATTTACACCTTGGAGTAAAGCTAGATAAATGCTTGTGAAGTCACCAATGTAAGTTAATGAAAGCATCTTTGCTAATCGTGATTCGCCATAACTCCAGACTTCTACGATTTTTCCAGCTTTCTTAGCTATTAATTCTTTTGTGACTTGAATTCGCCATCTGATCTCGATAGGCTCAGTTTTGTCGCGAAGCAGAATGACTGAAAAAATTTTTGTAAGGTTTTGGGGAGCTTCCCAGCCAACTATTTCATTGTGGTTAAGTTCTGGGAAAACCTCACATTTGCATGGGACTTTGCCGTTTTCGTTGATTTGTGTCTTAAATCTTTGAGCCACCGCGCCGTAAAATCGGAAACCATAAATTACTGGAACAGTCCCCAAGATTTCCCAAGCAAGCTTTTTAGCAGAATTCTCCTTGAAAGGAGTTTCAGGTGAAATTTTTGTTTTGACATTTTCTAAAGTTTGAATTGCTTCTTTAACCTCGGGTTCTATGTTTGAGATTAGCCCTATTTTTTGGAGAATTAGGAGCATAGGTAGGAATAGATAGGGGAAAGCTGCTCGGGGAGCGACCCCCGAAGGCACAGTAAGGCGAGGTAAATTTAGTTTCTCGGCAAAACTAGTTAGAGTGCCCCCAGAGCTTATGCACGTAACCATACATTTCTTTTTCAAAGCATCAATAAAAGCGTTCAGTGTTTCTTCAGTTTCACCGGAATAGCTAACAACAAAGACAAGGGTTTTCTCGTTAGCATATGCGGGCAAACGATAGTCTCGACAAACCTCTACTGGAACGACTGTTTCTGCTTTGTCTATCAACAGTTGCTTTAGAAAATCGCCGCCAATAGCTGAACCGCCCATTCCAGCAACAATTATCCTTTCCACATCACTATAACCTATAGAAACTTTCTTCGTTAGATCCCAAGCCTCACGGCAGAACCTCGGAAAGTTTACACATGCATATAGCATTCCATCTTTATCTATCTTCAGCATTTCGGTTAAGCTGTCTAAGATTTCTACATTTTTTCTCATCCGATTTCACTTTGTGAATTTGTTTGCTTCAATCATTTAAGGATTCAAACCTTTTAAATTTAGAAGTACCCAAAGAAACTTCTAGAGCCTTGACAGAAAAAAAGTTAGCCATAGCTATACCTGCATCCATAGTTGCGGATACTCCACATTTACGAGAGAAAACCTTTAAAGTTGGATTAATTGGAAGAGCTGCTGCGGTGTTTAGGGTTAACGAAGTCATAATTTTCAGGGACAACCCATGGCAAAAACAGGGGAAGGAACTAAAATTTGTCAGCACAGTTTTAGCTTACATGGAAACTCCTCAATATCTGCGTAAGAAACTGTTTAGATTAACGCCTGAACTGCGGTATGCTGGAATACTTCCGCCACTAAGAACTGCTCACCATCCATTGACAGACAAAGCCAGACATTTGGAGATAGGGGAAATCCGCGAAGCCGTGGTAGTTTCAGTTACAGAAAAGGGCGTCTTTGTAGATATAGGTGTCGAAAAACCCGCGTTTATACCCGAAGCTCGTTTAATGGTTGGAAAAAGGGTTACAGTTAAAATCGTTAAGCGGGACAAAACACTTGAGGCAATACTGGTTAAACCTAAGGACATCAGCAAATATTGGGGATATCAAGTAACAACCTATAATCTAAGTTTGGGACAAGTTTTAAAAAAGCGAAGATTTGAATTGGTGATAGCTACTTCGCGTTTTGGAAAACCGTTACAAAAAAAGCTTGAACAATTAAAGAGGAAATGGGCAAAAGCCAAAAAGGCACTAGTTATTTTCGGCTCGCCTAAAGAAGGCTTATACGAGATAGCGAAACGAGAGAATTTAAACTTAGACGAAATAGTGGACTTTGTTGTGAACACTATTCCAAATCAGGGAACAGAAACCGTTAGAACTGAGGAAGCCATACTTGCTTCGTTAGCTCTTTTCAACTTTTTATTTCAAGACTAATGTTTAAATGCGGGTTTAAAGTATAAGTGATTTCATGATATTCGACATCATGCTACCAGTAACATTGTTTCTTGTGACTTTAGCGACAATTTTTACGTTTGAAAAATGCGAGAAGAAGTTTAAGACTTTGCTGGAGGAAAAAACTTTGAATATAAAAGATGTGATTTTACTTGTTATTGTAATGGGAGTAATTGTAACCCTCATGGCAACCATCATGATTTTTATTCCGCAAATGGCCTTTGTTGCAGTTTTTCTTTTCGCTTTTTCCCTGCTTATGTTCACCTTTACGTATGTTATTAGTCCAAAGTGGCATATTGCGATTATCCCACCACTAACTTTCTTGGCGCTTTACTTAACCCTTAGTGGGATCTGGTTTGGTGAAAACATCGTTTGGGAACTAGTATTGATGAATCTTTACGCGGTAATACTCGCAGTTATGATTACCGCCTATATAGGAAGCATGTTTACGTGGAAGACAACAATGGTGTTTGCAGTGCTACTTACTCTAATGGATATCGTTCAGGTGCTATATACGCGGCACATGGTAATTGCGGCGGGCCATATTGTGAATTTGAAGCTTCCTATGTTCATCAGAACGCCAACCATACCGCCCATCTATTACAAGGAAAGCTGGGTTCATCTAAGTTTAGGGGTAGGAGATTTATTCTTCGCAGGATTATTAACTACACAAACCCTTCGAAGGTTCGGAAAGAAAAAGGCCATAACAACAATAGTTGCAATATCGCTAGTGTTCTTCATATTTGAAACTTTTATGCTCAACTATTGGTTAGAAGGTTTACCTGGAACTCTTCCAATTATCCTTGGATGGGGTATAGTAAACGGGATTCTGGAACTGCAAAGGGCGAAACGCTAAATAACTTCGCAACATTTATAACTTTTCACTTCATCTGAAACAGAGGCGAAGAGTGTAAATCATGGGTCACCGGAAAAAGCATGCCCCAAAACGTGGATCCTTATCTTTTTTGCCTAGGGGACGTGCTAAAAGGATTTATCCACGAATCCGTTATTGGCCAAAACAAGATGTAACTGCCCCCACACTTCTTGGATTTATGGGATACAAAGCTGGAATGACCCATGTTTTCATGATTGAAGATCGTGCGGGTTCACCTAACTATGGAAAAGAAGTTGTTCGCCCAGCAACTGTAATTGAAGCTCCACCCATACTTATCTGCGGAATCCGCGCGTATGTAAAAACACCTTACGGATATAGGACGTTAACTGAAGCGTGGATGGAAACCCCACCAAAGGATTTGGAACGCGTACTTACCTTACCGGAAAAATTCAACGCCGAAAATGCCCTCAAAAAAATGGATGAAAACTTGGAAAAGATTGCCAAGTTTAGAGTGATAGCTATTACTCAGCCAAGGCTTGCCAACATCCCTAAAAAGAAGTCAGAATTGGTAGAGATAGAAATAGGCGGCGGAACCATAGAAGAACAATTCCAATACGCCAAGAATCTTCTTGGAAAAACCGTTCCACCCGAAGAGGTCTTCAAGGAAGGACAGTTTGTGGATGTAGTAGCTGTAACGAAAGGAAAAGGCTGGCAAGGACCAGTAAAACGCTGGGGAATTAAAATTCTCCCACGCAAGTCAAGAAAAACAAAACGGGGGGTAGCAACACTTGGACCGTGGAAACCTACTCGCGTAATGTACAGCGTTCCACGCGCAGGACAAATGGGATTCCATAAAAGAACAGAATACAACAAACGGATACTAAAAATCGGAAACAATGGAGAAGAAATAACGCCGAAAGGCGGATTTATCCGTTACGGACCTATAAAAGCAAATTACATTTTAATCAATGGAAGCGTTCCAGGCGCAACAAAACGACTGATAAGACTACGTTACCCAGCTAGACCTCCAAAGACAGCTCCAGAACCACCAAATCTCGTTTACATTTCAACAGAACCGACTCAAGGAAAATAGAGAACAGGAGAGAAAAACAATGGCAAAACTTTCAGCAAAAATTTTCGATCTTCAGGGAAAAACAAAGGGCACCATCCGCTTGCCTAGAGTTTTCCAAACACCAATAAGGCCTGACATTATTAAAAGAGCTGTTTTGACAATACAATCCCACAGGTTCCAGCCTCAAGGAAGAAACCCTATGGCGGGAAAAAGGACTACCGCTGAATCCCGTGGAGTAGGGCTTGGAATAGCACGAATCCCAAGAATAAAAGGAGGAGTTGGAAGAGGAGCATTAGCTCCCGGAACCGTAGGCGGAAGAGCGGCTCATCCACCGGTTTCGGAGAAGAAAATCAGAAAGAAAATTCCGAAAAAGGAGAGAGTATTAGCTATTCGTTCAGCCATAGCGGCTACAGCTGACAAAAAACTCGTTGCTTCCAGAGGACATGTCATAGATGAAGTTCCAGATCTACCCCTAATAGTAACAGATGAACTTCAAAAATTAAAAAAGAGCAAAGAAGTAATAGAAGCCCTTCTTCAGCTAGGAGTAATGCCTGACGTTTACCGTGTTAAAGATAGCAGAAAAATTCGAGCTGGAAAAGGAAAACGAAGGGGACGTAGAATAAAACAAGCAGTTGGGCCATTAATAGTGATCAGTGAAAACGAGGGAATAAGAGAAGCTGCAAGAAACATTCCAGGAGTAGACGTTGTCAGAGTAAATAGTTTAAACGCTGAGCTTTTGGCTCCTGGAACCCATCCTGGGAGACTAACCATATGGACTAGCTCATCAATACAGAAACTTGACGAACTCTTTAAAGTTGGAGGAGGAAAAGACTGATGGATGCTTATGAAGTCATCTTATATCCGGTAATGACAGAGGTTTCCAGCCGCCTAATCGAGAAAGAAAACAAACTTGTTTTCATTGTAAATTTAAAAGCCACAAAAGCTGAAATCAAACAAGCAGTGGAAGAGCTTTACGAAGTTGAAGTGGAAAAAGTTAATTTGCTGATTACCCCTCAAGGAGAGAAGAAAGCCTTCGTCAAGCTTCGACCAGAATACAAGGCAGTGGATGTGGCTATAAAACTTGGAATACTTTAGATTAGGAGCGTTGTGATGGAATGGGTAAAAGAATTCGTGTTCAGAGACGTGGACGCGGCGCCCCAACATTCCGCGCCGCTACCCACAAAAGGGTAGCTCCAGCCAAATATCCCTATCTTCCCAAGGAAAAATTAAATGATAGAATCAAAGGGGTAGTGGAAGAACTAGTTCATGATCCTGGAAGAGGGGCGCCACTAGCTCTGATAAGACTAGAAGATGGACAGAAATTTTACACAGTGGCTCCCGAAGGAATATTTGTAGGCCAACCCATCGAAGTAGGAGCTAACGCAACCATTGAAATCGGAAACATACTTCCCATAGGAAAGATTCCAGAAGGAACCATGATATCCAACATTGAACTTCGCCCCGGCGATGGGGGAAGGCTAGCACGGGCTTCAGGCGCTTACGCTGCAATAGTAGCGCACACAGCAGAAGGAACTATAGTTAAACTCCCGTCAGGAAAAACCCACTATATCAATGATTTATGCAAGGCTACAATAGGAGTAATCTCAGGCGCAGGGAGAACTGATAAGCCGTTTCTAAAAGCAGGGGCAAAATATCATTTAATGCGGGCACGTGGCAGAAAATATCCACGAACTAGGGGAAGAGCCATGATTGCGGCAGTACATCCCTATGGCAGCAGCAAAAGGAGCGCTCGAAAAGTAACAACTGTTTCACGTGGAGCCCCGCCTGGGCAAAAAATTGGGCTGATAGCGGCAAGAAGTGCTGGCAAAAAGCGTAAAAGAAGACGGGCCTAAACGGCTTAATGGGGTTTCCTTGCTAATAAGAAAAGTTTAAGAGTTATTGCTGTCTCAATAAATTGGTGATAGAAATGCCTAGGGAATTCCTATACCGTGGCTATACATTGGAACAATTGCAATCTATGTCCATGGACGAGTTCATTATGCTACTTCCTGCACGTCAACGTCGAAGTCTACACCGAGGGCTCCCACCGGAACAAAGGAAGCTGTTGACAAACATAAGAAAAGCCAAAGAGGCCATGAGACAGGGAAGAAACATCGTCGTTAAAACACATGTTCGAGACATGATTATTTTACCTGAAATGGTAGGAGTTACAGTTCTCGTTCATAATGGAAAAGAATTTATCTCAGTGGAAATAAAGCCGGAAATGATCGGACATTACTTAGGAGAATTTGCTATTTCTAACAGACCAGTGAAACATGGAACCCCAGGAATAGGTGCGTCCCGTTCATCCATGTATGTCCCGCTAAAATAGTTAGAGTCAACCCTTAAGCCCTATACCAAGCATCGGAAGGCTTTTTGTTTTTACTTAATGCCCCAATCTGTGGAAGCGGGATAGGCGGAGGCACATTTATCGTTTTAGATATTAAAACGGATTCCGTAAAAGCCACACTCATAATGGATTGGATGATAACTGGTGGAGGAGGTTTCTTTTGAACATATGCCTCATGAATCTTTTTCAGCTCCTTCTCACTTCCAGTTATACGCGCCCTTCCTTTAACATTAATCTGTGCCACACTTGGTGAATAAGTAACAGTGAAAATAAAGGGAACCTCCAGCATGTTTTCTCCTTTCTTTTCAATTCCAACCACATTCAAGTTTGTATGAACCTGTAACTGCCCCAGGGGCTTTCCAATGTCCATAAAGCGCTCGGCAGATAGATTATTTATGAAAACATTAACCCGAATCATATCATTCATCCGAATAGTATAGGCTTCACTTTAACATTTAAACCTACTCTTCCATAGTTTTGCCCTCGGCCCCCGCAGGCTTATAACGTGTAAAACCACAGTGACCACAAGTGTACCGGTCACCGTGATCAGCCATGAAATATCCAGGGCCGCATCTTTCACAGAAAATTCTTGTTCGAACTAACCCTTCCTCAGTAACTTTATAATGCGTGTAAACACCCTTCTCCTTTTTCTTTTTCTTTGACGCTTCATCGCTCATATTATTGCTCCTCCTTAGGTTCCTCTGAGCTTTCTTCCTTCTTCTCCTTCATTTTCTCCTCTTTCATCTCTTCTTTTGGTGTTTCTTTTCCTTTTTCCTCTTGTGGAACTGGTGGCAGGTTACGTTTTAGTATATATTCGGGCTCTATACTTTTGGCTTGCTCTATGTTTGAGTATATGTTTGCACGTCCCAAGGCAGTTAAGGTTCCGGTTTTTGTTTCATATCTCTTTATAAAGACCAAATCTTGGTCTACGCCCAAAAGGTTAGCCAACGCCTTTTTCACTTCCATCCGTGGAGGAGTGCTTCCAACATCTTGATGATTAACTTCAAAGACCACTTCTTTTCGCTTAAGCAATACATTTTCCTTTTCTGAAACTATTTTAACCTTCATTCGGCTCATCCCAGTGAACATTGACCAACAAGACGCTTATCCTTTACTTTAATTTTTCGAATCAACAATCTCCATCTCATTAAGCAGTTGTCTCACCAGACGTCTCATTTCTGCGGTAACCCTGACTACAACTATTCCCTCGCGAGGTTGCCCATAAATTATAAAGGATTCTTCCGGAGCTCCAAGGACAGCAGGCATAGCTAAAAGATCTTCCTCACCATCCACGACGATTTTAATCCGACAATTACGACCTGCTGCACGCATTACAACATCGAAAGCCTCCTCAGTAATTTCACCAGCAGGATTCCTAACATATAAAATCTCATCTACAGGAAAATCACGAAGAACTGTTGACCGACGCATGATTTTACCGTCAACAATAAACAACTGGATATTAAATCCTTGTGAGAGCATAGATTCGGAAACCTTATCACCAACACAAATAATTTTACACGGCTTCTCTTGCTTAATAATCTCTCTTAACTTAACCATTGTTTCATTGTATGAACCACGTAGAAGTATACCCCAAGGTTTCTGTAGTTTCAGCCGTAAAGTGTCTGTTAAACGCCAAATCTTCATTTATCTTACCCGCAAAGCATAACGCCCCTTTTTGTTAATCTTCATTGCTTGAGCGATAGCGGAATTTTCTGGGTCTAAGACTATAACTAGCCCACTGAAATCATCGCTCAAGGGGGACGTTTTGCACTGAGGGCAAACGTTTTTATTAGATATTAAGTGACATCCTGGACAAGCTTTTTCCATTATTTTCATCCGCCTTTTTCCATTTTTTCTTCTTCCTCAGATTCTTCTCCTCTTTCCTCTCCTTTATGGGGAACCTGCCCTATCTCCTTTGCAATCCAATCTAATTTCCCAAGAAAAGGTTGACGAGCAGTTACACCTATTTTTCCGGAGGTTCCCTTTCCAAGGGAAACCGCGGTTATTCTAACGCGTACAGCATCGCCGGTCATAAGTGTACGTTTAGTTTCCTTTCCCATGAGAACGCCTTGCTTTTCATCGTAGGTGATAAAGTCGTCCATAAGCTGGGAAACATGAAGTAAGGCGTCAATTGGGCCAATTCTTACAAAGGCTCCGAATTCGGCGATTTCAACTACTTCGCCTTCTACTATCTCATGTAGCTGCGGATAAAAGGTTAAAAGAGAAAATGTTACCCTGTGATAGGTGGCGCCGTCCCCTGGAATAATTTTTCCAACAGGGTTAACCCTAATATCAATTACAGCTACAACGTATCCCAGTTCCTCGTCAACCAACCCTTCATACTTCATTCTTAACTGTTCATAGCCAACAGCTTCGATTGGCTGACCGAACTTTTCTGGGGGAATCCGTATGGTATCCTCTAAAGTCACAAGTTTGAACATTTAAACGCTTCCTTCAATCTCTAAACGCGTTTTTTGCCTCAAATAAATAACTGGCACATTTATATCTCTTAACCTCTTTCTTAGAGCACTATCATTAGTAAACACTGGACATTTCAGTTCTTTTGCTGCTTCCAAAATTAAGTCATCATGAGAACCGTGAAAATGAGGCTTTATGTGAATCATATAGCATTTTTCAGCCAATTTCAGCGCGGAAAGCGCTTGCTTACGTGTTTTAAAGGCGCCTATCGATGCAAGTTTTTCCAGCTCCTTAAGTGTTTGGTACAGGATTATGGGTTCGAAGTTACGATTCAAAAGTTTTTTCAACTCTTCAAATATATCAAGTTTGAACTGGAAAGGAACAAAAAAGGCGTTTGTGTCCATAATTATCTTCAGAGGTTTCTTACTTAATTTTTCATCCATGAAAAAGTTCCCATCTATTTTATTATCCCATATCCTATAAGACGCCAACGTCCACCTATTTTACGGCTTATAGCAGCTCTAAAACCTTCTTGGGCGCATACTGGGCGGGTAAGCTTAAGCGTAGCAGTTTCACCCCTAATGGAAACAGTTTTTCCAACAGTTATAGAAGCCCCCACATGCAATAACAGGGTTTCACCTACACGAGGTTTATCCACAGCCACAAGTTCCTTCGTTCCTACAGCTTGTTTAAACAAATGTGTTTCCAGTGTTATTTCGAAAAGAGTTGGTGGAAGCATGTCTGGTTTACCAACTAGATTTCCGGTAAGCCCATCAGCTTTAGTCAAGGAAGGGTCTAAAAGTGTTCCAACTCCTACGAGACCGCCACACTGCGCTTCTTTGAGCCGTTCACCGCCCACATGCAAGCTTACAATACGAGTAAAAATAGGTTCATAGACAGTTCTACCCTCCTTCTGCTCGCGAATACCAGGGCGAATCTCAATTTCCTCGTCAACCTTGAACTTGCCCTGCAAGATCGTTCCACCGATTACACCGCCTGACAATTCCTCAATAGGTGTTCCAGGCTTATTTATATCGAAGGAACGAACGATATACATCAGCGGAGGCTTAGTCGGATCCCTTTTAGGAGTAGGTAAAAACCTTTCCATAGTTTCAATTAGGGCATCCGTGTTCACATTATGCTGAGCTGACACGGGGATTATAGGTGAATTTTCAGCCACCGTCCCCCTTACAAACTCACGAATCTCCTTATAGCTTTGCAGGGCACGCTCTCGATTCACTATATCAATCTTGTTTTGCACAATAACTATGTTTTTAAGCCCCATTATCTGAATGGCCGCTAGATGCTCCCGTGTTTGAGGTTGGGGGCAGAACTCGTCAGCAGCTATGACAAGCAACGCGCCATCCATAACCGCGGCTCCTGAAAGCATAGTAGCCATTAAGGCTTCATGCCCCGGAGCGTCCACGAAGCTTACGGCTCGTTGAAATTCTGTGGGACTCTCACAGTGGGGACATTTGGGCGCTGTAGAATAATTTTGCGGTGGAGGGCATTTTAGGCATTTATACACAGGCATATCGGCGTATCCAAGTTTTATGGTGATACCGCGTTTTAATTCCTCACTATGACGGGCAGCCCAGACACCGGTTAAAGCTTGAACTAGAGTTGTTTTACCATGATCAACATGTCCAATAGTGCCTATGTTAATTTCGGGCTGTTTAGGGAGCTTTTTCAGGTTGAGCCTCCTCCTTCTTTTCCACGGACTGGGCTTCAACTGGTTCTTCTTTGGGTTGTTTCACTTCCCTTTTTTGAGTTTGTTTTGGTTTTTCAAGAATTTTCATATTCACCTGCACGATTTCTTCAGTTATAACGTTCCCTCGCAATGTTTTTCGTTTCCTTTGACCTTCACGTTTGGGTTTGAAGCCGACTCCGCTTTTTAGGAGGACACTTTTACGGATACCCCCATGAATTGTTGGGTGCATAGGGAAACCGTCTTTGTCTGTGCCACCAGTGATTAATAATTTGTATCCACGTAATCCGAGGACAGCGCCATCTATGGTTTCACCTATTTTTTTCCCTATGAGAGGAATCGCTTTATGCTCGGCTAGTTCTATACTTTGGGATTTGCCTGTTTGAGGATCGGAAACGATCACTTTGAATTTCGCCATTCTTTGCACAAGGGCTCCTTTACCTTTGGTGTTTATTGAATTCAGCAACTCTTTATTAAGGATTATCAATTTAAATTGAAGAAAACCTAAGTTAAGAATGTTAATAATTTAAGTGAGGAATGTTGTGGTTAATAGAGCTGTTTAGAAAAGGAATTGAATTACTTTCAAATAGAGCGATGGTTTTTGTCATTTTAAATTGGGTATTTTTCAGCAGCATATTAATGGGAAGCCTCCTTGTACAGGTGGAGCGAGTTACTACTCCAATATCAGTCGAGTTAAAAAGTTTCTGGGAAGCTGCATCGTTAGTGGGGCGAGTTTTTGTGTTTAATCTTTTTGTAAGTAGTTTTATGGTTGTTACATTGCCAGGCATAGCTTTCTTCGCTTTATCGCCTCTACTGCTTTTTGTTAAAGGTACCCTTTGGGGCAGTTCACTTGCTAACATGCCCAGTTGGAGAGTTTTAGTGATTTTGCCAACTTTGATACTTGAGGGAGAAGCCTATGTCCTAGCGGGAGTCGCTGGCGTGAACTTGGGGTTATCTTGGCTTAGACCTTGGTGGCTTTACGAAGGAGATATACCAAGAAAAGAAGCTTTTTTGAAGGCATGGAATGAATGCAGCCACATATATTCTTGGGTAACAATGATTTTGTTTCTTGCAGCAGTTATGGAGGTAGCAACAATAATATTCTCGTAATATTCGGTATTTGCCCACTATAACAGTTTTATTTGACAAAGTGTTTTCCTTATATGCTATAATTTCGCAAATTTTAAATATAATTTTTAATAAAAAAGTTTTTACGTGGTTACTTTGAATTTAAACATGAAAGCTTTAGCTTTACTATCCATTGTTGTTCCTGTAACCGTCTTTTTTGGATTAAGATTTGCAGGAGTTTTACCTGACCCCAGATGGATAGATATCCAAGAAACGATAACGCTGGAAACACTAGAATGGAAGTTTGAAAAACCAGATTATGACGTACATTTGGAGAAAGACATCAAAAGCACATATATGGAAGGAAATGCCAGTTATATACAAGTTAATTTACTTTTCTACTATGAAAAGGAGTTTCTTTATCTAGGGAATAGTTTAGGGATTCATGTAAACGTTAGTACTTATTTCATTGAAGGATGGGTGGAAACTGTTGATTTAAACTTTACTGGGGATACTAGTAAAAATCTAGTTGATATAGAGCAAGAGTATCACGATTTTTACTTGAAGAATCTAAAGTTAACAGGTTGCTACGACTTTGGGAAGAAAAGAGGAGTTTTAGCCTCTGCAAACTTTCTGAATGAGAATCGCTCATGCAGTACGGCACTTATTCTTGTCGCCCATTGGATTTTATTAGGCCCCAATGACTTAACTCATCAAATAGCGATTACTGTTAAGGTTGTCTATTTTAATGGCACCATGCATAAAGAGGTTATTCAACCGTTTACGCTTAGTTTATATCGTGACGACAACAATAGTTTAGAAAAGGCAGAAGAAATAGAGGAAGGAACCCACGAAGCATGGGTATCTACTTTTAAAGACTACGACCCAGTTGATTATTACAAGTTTTGGACGGAACAAGGAGAAGAAATTCAGATTTCGATTCTAAGGGGAACCGGAGAACCACTTAACATTTCCTTATATCGATCAGATGAAACCCTAGTGATGGAAAAGTTCTTTGGCAATGAAGATATATACTGGGAACGCGCGAATTTAACTTTTATCGTAGATCAAACAGGCTGGTGGTACATAAAAATACATCCTCCACTTTCTTGGGGGGAGAGCAGGCAACACTATTTCTTTAAACTAGAAAAATAGAAAGGAAGATAAAATGAGAAAATCAGCTTTAATACCACTATCATCATTACTTTTTCTAACAATTTCATTTTTTTGTATTTTCTTCATCCGTGTTTGCGTGGAGCGAAGAAAGACCAGACTCAGCTAGTGTTCCAATCGATGTCTATTTTAAAGAAAGAGATGAAGATTGTAATATAAATGGTTATGTTGCAGTCGGATTGGGGATTGGTATACATAAATTTGAAGAAGAACATCAGCCATATCCGAGTGATTATGACATTGTGACTTTGAATGTTTCTGCCACAGCGAATGCAAGATATGGTTTGTCTTATGATTATAATTGGATTAGTTTTTGGTGGATCCCAGAAAATGAGTTAGCTTATAAAAATGTTTTTTCCGGAGTTGGTGATGAATTGAGCTGTTGGGTTGACTTTCCGTATCCTTTTTGGTTCCGATTTTATGGTGGTCTTGGAAGTGCGGAGTATGATAAAGTTTATGTGCATAGCAATGGTTTCGTAACTTTCATGGATCCGCCATCATCTACTTGTCCGCCACCTTCTTATTTTCCCTCTGCGATTGGACCTAATACTGTTATTGCAGCTGTATGGTCGGATCTTGAGGTTGATGGTGCTGCATCTATAATCACAGGGCTCTGGGAGTTTTTGGGTAGAAGATATTTTGTTATAACCTGGAAAAATGTAATACATAAAGCGAGTGGAAAAAGGCTAACTTTCCAAATAGCGCGCCACGACAAGCCGCTTAACCCTCCATCCGAATATTATAGTCAGAGCAAGATATGGATAAGTTATGAGTCGGTGCGATCAACAAACACAGATTTTGCGTATGGGATCGAAGATCAAGAGGGCCTTAAAGGAAAGGGGGTGTACTTTTCAGGCGCATCTTTAGGAAGCTTCGATGATTCAACAATTCAGTTCTATCAGAGCTCTAATACTTACATGCTTAGACGGTTAGAAGTAGAATTGTCTGATGTACACCCAAACGCAATGATTGATATCGAAAGCGAACCTAATAAATTACGGGGATATAATGTTATGCTTGCACAAGAGCCGCCTCCACAGCCTGATTATTCTCAAAGGTATGTTTGGGCGCTTCAGGGATACTTAACTCTCCTAAGTGGATATAGCGCTATAATAGTTGAGGGAATTTTCGTTACATTATCTTATGTTGAATGGTTAGCTTACAATCAGTACAGTAATGTTGAGTGGATGGAACTTTATGATTGCGACTGGAATAATCCTTCCTACATTAAAGTGCCTACTGAGGGTGATGTTGTAGACGCCACGCTTTGTTTCCCAGCTTACTGGGTTCTTAATACACCCGGCTATGTCACTCATTCACTTACAATAACCGCTAAGCAAACCTACAAGCCCTAC